>CAYVPO010000268.1:0-3743 GCA_964453825.1 uncultured Holophagales bacterium | reverse complement strand
AGCGGATCGAGAAGACGGGGGCCGGCGTGTCGACGGTCCCCGTGTTCTCGTAGGAGAGGAGGATCGTCATGACCCTTTGCGGCCGGGCCACGTCCGGGACGATCAGGTGGACGGCCAGCTCGGCGGAGCCGCCGTCGAGGATCGTGAACGAGCCGGGGAGGAGCCGAGTGTCCCCGTCGGGCCACACGACGGCGACGTCGCACGTGCCGGAGGGCAGCCCGAACAGGTCGAACGACACGCTCATTTCCGCGTCCGTCGCGTGCTTCGGGACGAAGGAGCGCAGGCGCACGCCGGAGCGCTGCAGCTCGACCCGGCTACCGGACTCGAAGCCGCTGCCCGCGATGCGGCTCGTCACCGTTCCGGACGAGCCGCCCGAGGCCGGCGAGATCGAGGTCACGCTCCGAACCTGGTCGGTCCGGGAGATCGAGAGGGTGAAGGGGACCTCCGCGCCGGACGACAGGACGCTCACGTACCACCGGCCGGAGAGAGGCGCGGCGAGGTCGATCTCCCGGGCGTCCGCTCCCGTCGCGCTCCCCTCGAAGTCGACGAGCGTGGCCAGCGGGTACTGCTGGTGACGCAGGAGGAGCTGGAAGCTCGCGTTTCCGGACGCGGCCTCGGCTCGGACCTTCAGGCTCGGCGTCGCGCCGGACGGGACCTCGAAGACGAAGTCGGAGAACGCGCCCGCCGCCGCCGTCCCGGTCCTCGTCTCGCCGACGCCGATCGGCGTCGCCGTCCGGCCGGGGATCAGCGCGCCTCCATCCGACTCGTCCGCGCCGAGGTCGGCGAGGAGTCCGGCCGGGCGCGGGCGGGCCTCGCCGTCGAGGTCGTCCGAGAGGCTCGTGACGACGCCCTGCGCGAGGGCGGTGGAGGTCGGACCGAGGTGGAAGCCGTCCGCAGCGAAGGCCGCCGAGCCTTCGAGATATCCGTGCTGCGTGACGCCCCCTTGCGTCCTCGCAGGGACCGCGTCCCAGAGGGTGTTCGTCAGCGTCGCCGTCGAGGTCGCATCGGTCGTGACGCCCTTCGCGCACGCGGCGACGATCGTGTTCGTGAACGTGGCCGTGCTCCCTCCGGTCACGACGGCGGCGGCGAGGGGGGAGCGGACGCGGGCGATCGTCACGTGCGTGGCGCTGAGGGTGGAGGCCAGGGCGGCCTCGAGAGCGTTCCCGTACGAGTCGGTCACCGCGGAGTTCGCAAGGATGGCGGTGGCGCTCTCGGCGCGCACCGTGCCTCCGACGACGCGGCTGCGCTCGAGGCGGAGAGTCCCCTGGTTCACGACCTTGAGAACGGCGTTGTCTGTGATCCGGGCGTGCCGGATCAGGGCCGTCCCGCCGTCGACGGTGACGCCGACCCAGGCCGGGTTCCCGTCGATGTCACCCCGGCCGGCCGCGAGGACGACCGGGTGGGCGGGAGTCCCCTCCGCGACGAGGCGTCCCCTCACCCACGTCGTCCAGGGCTGGCGGACCGTCACGCCCGGGAGGACCGTGACGGTCCGCCCTTCCGGGATCTCGTAGTCGGCTCCGAGGCGGTACGCGGAAAGCCCGGTCTGAGGCGTGAGGGTGAAGTCGGCCCCGGTCATCGCGCCGCTCTCGAGGAGGACGTCGTTCGCCCAGTTCCCCTGGAACGTGGCGTCCGTGAGCGTGAGGCGCGACGAGGCCCCGCGAACGACGAGAGGGTAGGCCCCCGTCGGCGCGATGCCGGTGAACGTCGTCGAGGTCGCGGTCACGGAGGAGCCGTCGACGACGAGACCGCCCCGACCGCTCGCGGGCCCGATCGTGCAGTGGTCGAGGACGACGCCGGCTGCGCCGGCGTTGCGGACGGTGACCCCCTTGTCGTCGGCCTCCTCGATACTCGTGTAGGCGAGGTGCCCGGTGCCTCCGTCGAAGACGAGCCCGATCCAGGTGCGGTCTCCCCACGCGCTCCGGCCCCAGGTGACGGAGGCCGGGCTCGTCGCGGTCCCCTGCGAGATGAGCCGGCCCTTGACGTTCAGCTCCCAGTCGCAGCGAACGCGGGTGCCGGCGGCGAGAGTCACCGTTCGCCCGGCGGGGATCTCGTAGTTTTCGGGGAGCCGGTAGGCGTCGAGGCCGTTCTGCGGTACGAGGGTGAAGTCTGCTCCCGTCATCGCACCGGGCGCGAGACGGACCTGGTTCGCGACGTCGCTGGTTCCCCCGAAGGTGTTGTTCGAGAGGGCGAGCGTGGAGGCCGGACCCGAGACCGCGATCGGGAAGACGCCGGTGCCGGTCGTTTCGATGGTCGAGCTGCTCACGGTGAGCGCGCCGTCGACGACGGCGATTCCCTGGCTCTGCTGCTCGAGCGAGGCGTGATCGAGGACGACGCCGGGGGCCGCGACGTTTCTCACGGTGATCCCCTGCGAGTTGTGTCCGGCGTTGAAGAGGCGAGCGTGGGAGAGGAGCCCCGTCCCGCCCTCGAAGAAGATCCCCTCCCAGTCGGTGCCGCTGCCGATGACGACGGGGGCCGATTCCGTGCCGGAGGTGACCAGCCGGCCCCGAACCGTCAGGCGACCGGACGGGATGACGGTCGTCCCAGCCCCGAAAGACGCGATCCTGCCGCCGGGCACCTCGAACCCGCCGCCGAGGACGTACGCCTCGAGCCCCGTCTGGGCGGTCAGCGTGAAGTCGGCGCCCGTCATGGCGCCGGACTCGAGGACGATCCGGTTCGACCCGTTGGCGAGGAAGGTGTCGTTCGTGAGTGTCAGCCGGGACGCCGCGCCCGACACGACGATGGGGTAGGACCCCGACCCTGAGGCGAACGCCTCGATCTTCGAGTCGCTGATCGCCACGACGCCGTCCGCGATCGTGAGGCCCTTGTTCCCCGGCCCGAGGTTGCAGTGCTCGAAGGAGACGCCCGGCGCGGCGACGTTCGTCACGACGATGCCGGGGGCGTTCCAGCCCGCCTTCAGGACGTCGACGTAGCGGAGGAGACCGGTCCCGCCGGAGAACCTCAGGCTCTCCCAACCGGACCCGTCCGCGGTGAAGGTGATCCGGCTCGTCTCCGTGCCGACGGCGACGAGGTGCCCCTGCACGGTGAGCCAGCCGGGCTTGACGACGGAGCCGGCCTCGATCGTCAGCGTGACGCCGGACGCCACCGTGACGACTCCGGTGAGGACGTGCGGACTGTCGGCGGCGCACCAGGTCTGGTCGGCGGTGATCGTGCCGGAGTGAGGACCGGGGACGCACTGGCCGGCGGCCCGCGGGGCGACCGCGAGGGCGAGGAGAACGGAGAGGGCGAGGATGGTGAGGCCGCGTTTCATGTCCTGCTCCTGCTTCTCGCTCTTCAGCGCTTCACGTCGGGCACGAGTCGGGCGACGACGTCGACCGTTCCGTCGGCGAGCAGGAGCCCACCGGACCCGGCCGAGCGGAAGCGCGTCCCGTCGCGGTCGCCGAAACCGCTGACGGACGGGTCGAGGACGACGGTGTGAGGCATTCCGTCGGGACGGTAGTGTTCGGCGATGCGGTGCTTCTCGTCCCATAGGACGGGGATGGTGAGCTTCAGCTTCGAGACGAGGAGGTCGCGTCCGGAGACCTTGTCGTCCACGCTGACGGCGACGACGCGGATCTCCGGGTGCTCCGCCGCGAACTTCTCGAGGCGCGGGAGGACGCTCCAGCAGGGGGTGCACCAGGAGGCCGCGAAGTCGACGACGGTGTAGCCGGCGGACGGCCCGGTCCATTCGTGCGCGCGGCCCTGCTGGTCCGTCTCGACCGCCGCGAGCGGGAGCGTTGCGAGGA
>CAYVPO010000267.1:0-3746 GCA_964453825.1 uncultured Holophagales bacterium | reverse complement strand
CCGGGCCGGCGCTACTACGGCGGCTGCGAGAACGTCGACGTCGCCGAGTCGCTCGCGATCGCGAGGGCGAAGAAGCTCTTCTCGCCCGCGAACCCCGACGCGATCCACGCGAACGTCCAGCCCCACTCCGGCTCGCAGGCGAACACGGCCGTCTACCTGGCGTGCCTGAAGCCGGGCGACACGCTCCTCGGCATGTCGCTCGCCCACGGCGGGCACCTGACGCACGGGCACCCTCTCTCGATCTCGGGCAAGCAGTACCGCGTCGTCTCTTACGGCGTGACGCGCGAGGCCGAGACGATCGACTACGACGAGCTCGCCCGGATCGCCGAGGCCGAGAAGCCGAAGCTCATCATCGCCGGCGCCTCGGCGTACCCGCGCGTCCTCGACTTCCCGCGCTTCCGGCAGGTCGCCGACTCCGTCGGCGCGCTCCTGATGGTCGACATGGCCCACATCGCCGGCCTCGTCGCGGCGGGCCTCCACCCCTCGCCGGTCGGCCACGCCCACTTCGTCACGTCGACGACGCACAAGACACTTCGCGGGCCGCGCGGGGGCCTCGTCCTCTGCACGCCCGAATGGGCCAAGGAGATCGACAAGGCGGTCTTCCCGGGCCTCCAGGGCGGGCCGCTCGAGCACGTCATCGCCGCGAAGGCCGTCTCCTTCCTGGAGGCGCTGGCCCCCGAGTTCAAGGAGTACCAGGGGCGCGTCCTGACGAACGCGAAGGCGTTCGCCGAGGCGGTCGCGGGGCAGGGCTTCCGGATCGTCTCCGGCGGCACCGACAACCACCTCTTCCTCGTCGACCTCGGCCCGAAGCAGCTCACCGGCAAGGTCGCCGAGAAGGCCCTCGACCACGCCGGGATCACGGTCAACAAGAACGCGATCCCGTTCGACCCGAACCCGCCGCTCGTCACTTCGGGCCTGCGCCTCGGCGCCCCCGCCGTCACGACGCGCGGGATGGGCGTCGCCGAGATGAAGACGATCGCCGGCTGGATCGGCGAGGTCCTCGCGGCGCCGGAGGACGAGGCGGTGAGGGTCGCCGTCAAGGCGAAGGTCAAGGAGCTGACCGCCGCCTTCCCGATCTACTAGCGTTCTCGGGGGACCCGGTCCCGTCCGGGTCCCCCGAACCCCCCCGCGCCGGAGAGGAGGCGCGCCTCGCGCGCGTCGGCATGAAGGGACCCGGACCCATCCGGGTCCCCCCGCGCCATCGGTCCCCTCCGGCTACTTGAAGGTGCCGCTCACGTCGAGGATGAAGTGGACGGTGCCCGCCGAGCGGTTGTGGACCCTGAACGCCCCGTCCCCGAAACGGTTGAGCTCCAGGATCCCGTTGTTGGCCCGGGTCTTCCCGGCCCGGAAGCTGACGTTGCTCGTGACCGGGGTCGAAGAGAGGTCTCCCCGGTAGAGAACGAGCTCTCCGTCCGCCGTCGGCTGCGTGACGGTCTGGTTCACCGCGAGCGCACGAACCGCCGAGGCGTTGAGGCCGCAGCGCGTTCCGATGTGGAGCACTCGCGTCTCCCCGGGAGCGAGCGCGGGAGCCGCCGCGTCCGGTCCGTCGGCGTTCCGCGTGTCCAAGAGGCGGCAGGGGGTGACCGGGTAGAATTTCGTCGCAGGCAGCTCGAGCTCGACCCAGGCGATCGACTGCGGTTGCTCGCAGCTCTCGCCGACCTCCTCGGTCACGGTGATCGACATCGCCGTGCCCTCTGCTGCCGCCCGGAAGCGGATCCGGTTCGTCCCCTGGCCGTGCAGGATCGACCCTCCCGACAGGACCCACGACCAGCTGCTCCCGAGCTGCCACTCCACGGACGCCTCTCCCTCCTGAGCGTGAAGGAGCGTGAACGGCGCCGTGATGATCGGCATCTGACCGGGCGGGGCGACGCGGACCTCCACCGTGTCGACGGGGCCGACGCAGCCCTCCCTCGACGCCACGACGGTGTAGAAGCCCCCGTCCTCGGGCTGCGCGTCCGGGATCACGAGGTTTGGGTCGGAGCCGTACGTGCTCCCGTCCGGGAGCGTCCACGTGTACGTCACGTTCGTCATGTTCGCGAGGACGCGCGCCTCCAGGCGGAGCTCGTCGCCGACGCAGACCGAGGCGTCCGCGGTGCTCCCCATGACGCCGACGTAGATCTCACACGGCTCGACTCGGACGACCTTTGGCTTCGACGGGATGCCGCTCGCGTAGAGCGTCGCGAGGTAGTGCCCGCCGGGAACCCCGGAGACCTCGGAAGAGGTGAAGGCCGTCGCGCCGAAAGCCCCGTCCGCGTACGACGGGACCCAGCGGGAGAAGCCGCCTTCGATCCGTCGCAGGAGGACGGCCGGGAACCCCACGGACGAGCTCGTCGCGCCGTTCCCGCCGGACGCCTCGCCGATTCCGAGGAAGCCGGTCCCGTTCAGGACGAAGGAGCCCGGGAGCGAGAGCGTGGCAGGCCACGAGGTGATCACGGGGCGCGAGGAGTCCGCGAGGCCGGGCCAGAGCCTGAGCGTCTCGACGGACGGCTGAATCGTCGTCCCGTTCCCGACGACCCCCCCCGCGACGAGGACCCGACCGTTCGGCAGGAGGGTCATCGTGTGGTCCCTGCGCTCCTCGGTCATCGAGGGGAGGACCGTCGTGACGCCGGTCGCGGGGTCGAAGACTGCGCCGAGCGCGAGCGCGTCGGGCACCGGTGCGCCGCCGTAGCCCCCCGTGATGAGGACCCGGCCGTCGGGCAGGGCCAGGGCGCGGGCCCCCTGCTGCAATGCGATTGCGGGGTCCGCCGCGGGGGCGGGGTCCCGGAAGCTCGACGTCTCGACGTCCCAGAGCTCGTACTGCAGGTAGGGACCGCCCTGGCAGAAAAGGACGTCGCCGCTCGGGAGGAGGACGGGCTCTCCGCCGGCCCTGCCAGAGCTCTCGAGCATCCGCCAGCGCGTGGAGGCCGGCCCCGGGAACGGGTCGAAGAGGAAGACGTCGCCGTCGCTCGTGAGGAGGACGTGACCGTTCGCGAGGAGCGTGAGGGTCATTCCGTAGCCGGGGGTCAGGGGGACATTCGTGACCTCGGTCCAGACGCCGCCGGAGTAGATGTACGGCACGAGCATGCTCGGGCGCTGTCCGCCCGCGACGAGGACCCGGCCGTCGGGGAGGAGGGCGGCGGCATGCTCGGCCCTTCGCGTCGGGAGCGGCACGGCGAGCGCGGTGAACGTGTCGGTGTCCGGGTCGTAGATCTCGTCCTGCGCGACGAGGGCGCCGGCGCCGTCCACCCCGCCGACGATCAGGACGTCGCCGTCCGCGAGGAGCGTCGCCGTGTGCTTGGACCTCCGGGCCACCATCGCTCCCGTCGTGCTGACCGAGGTTTCCGTCTCCGGGTCGAAGAGCACTCCACGCGACAGGTCGCCGAAGGCGGCTCTCCCGAGGAGGAGGACCTTCCCGTTCGGCAGGAGGGTCGCGGTCCCTTCGGCCTGCCCCCAGGCCGCCGCCGTCGTCCACGCCGGGTTCATCCGGTCGACGATCTCCGCGTCGTCGAGCCACCCGGTCCGCTCGCCGCCGACCACGAGGACGCGCCCGCCCGGCAGGAGCGTCGCCGTGTGGTCCGCCCGCGCCCCTCCCGTCTCCACCTCTGCCCAGACATTCGCCCCCGGGGTGTACTCCACCATCGTCCCGACCGCGGCTCCGGTCCCGTCCAGGCCGCCGACGAGCAGGACCCGCGCGTCCGGCAGCAGCGCCGCCGCGTGGCCGCTCCGCGCCGCGCCGAGGCTCCCCGCGCCTCCCCACGTCCCCGCCG
>CAYVPO010000266.1:0-3805 GCA_964453825.1 uncultured Holophagales bacterium | reverse complement strand
CCCGCGCCTCCCCACGTCCCCGCCGAGACGTTGTACCGCTCCGCGCTCGAGAGGTAGCTCGCGTTCCGCCCTCCGGCTGCCACAACGAGCCCGCCCGGAATCCGCGTCAGCGTGAACGACCTGCGAGTCGCTGTCATCGACCCCGTCGCGCTCCACGTCCCTGCCGTCGGGTCATAGAGATAGGCCGTGCTCGTGTAGAGCGCCGGCAGCGGGATCCACCTCGTCTGTCCGCCCGCCACGAGGACCTTCCCGTCCGCGAGCAGCGCCGCCGCGTGTCCGGCCCGCGCGCTCCCGAGCGCCCCCGTCGCCGTCCACGTCCCCGTCGCCGGGTCGTACAGCTCCGCGCTCGCCAGCGCGGTGTAGCCGGGCGCCGTTCCGTTCTGCCCGCCCGCCACGAGCACCTTGCCGTTCGCCAGCAGCGTCGCCGTGTGCTCCCGCCGCGCGGTCGCCATCGACCCCGTCGCCGTCCACGTTCCCGTCCGCGGGTCGAAGAGCCGGCAGGTCGCGAGCGCTCCCGCGTCGCCGTTTCCGCCGGCCACGAGGACCTTGCCGGCCGGCAGCATCGTCGCCGTGTGCCCGTGCCGCTCCTCTGGCATCGACGCCGTCGCCGTGAACGACCCCGTCGCCGGTTCGTACAGCTCCGCCGTCGCGAGGCGGCCCGTCGCGTTCGTCCCTCCCGCGACGAGCACCTTCCCCGTGCCGAGGAACGTCGCCGTGTGCTCCGACCGCGGCGCCGCCATCGAACCCGTCGCCTGCACCGTCGCACGGGCCTCCGCAGAGACGAAGCCCGCAATGGCCGCGAGCGCCGTGAAGACTCCGCCCACCCGCACGGATCGAGCCGAACGTCCGAGATGCGTCATGGATCACCTCCGCCGCATTTGTCGGGAAGCCCCTCGCGCCGTGACCGTAGCGGCATCGCTCAGATTACGACATTCGGCGAATTGACAGCGTCTCAGGAGGCGGTCGCGTGAGGGGCGTCACAGGGGCGCGGACAGGGCTCCGGGCCGTGCGACGGCGGCACCGCCACGCCGTCGCGTCCCCCGGGGTTCGGCGACGGACTGCCGGGGGCGGCGGTCCGGGCGCCCGCCGCCCCTGGACCGCGCTACTGGAAGACGCCGCTCACGTCGAGGATGAAGTGGAGCGCGCCGGCAGACCGGTTGTGGACCTTGAACGTCCCGTCCCCCGACCGGGAGAGCTCGAGGATGCCGTTGTTGGCCCTCGTCTTCCCGGCGGTGAAGCTGACGCTGCTCGTGATCGGGACCGAAGCGAGGTCGCCCTGGAAGACGACGAGGTCGCCCGTTGCCGACGTCTGGGTGACGGTCTGGTTCACGGACAGGGAGCGGATCGCCGCGACCGTCAGACCGCAGCGCGTCCCGACGCTGAAGGTCCGCGTCTCGCCGGCGGCGAGCGCCGGCGAGCCCGCGTCCGGCCCCGAGGCGTTCCGCGTGTCGAAGAGCCGGCACGGCGTCACCGGAGAGAAGCGCGTCGCGGGGAGCGCCACGGGGATCTGTACGCTCGCCTCGCGGGGGCCGCCGCAGCCCGTTCCGGCGTAGGTCTCCGTCACCCTCACCGTGACCGGGCCGGTCTCGCCCGCCGCGACGGTGATCTGCGGAGTCCCGACCCCGGTGAGGAGCGTTCCGTTCGTGACGGTCCAGCCCCACGACGCGCCGGGTGCGTCCGCCACCGAGGCCTCGAAGTGCTCCCCCGGTGCGACGCTCGCCGGCGCGGTGATCGCGAGGAGGACCGGTGTCGGGTAGACCACCACGTCCGTCGCGGCGGGCGCCGAGGTGCAGTCGCCCACGGTCACGGTGACGGCGTACGTCCCCGCGTGGCCCTCCCACGCGTTCGTCAACGTCGGGCTCCGCAGGCTCGAGGCGAAGTCGTTCGGTCCCGTCCACGAATAGGTCGCCCCTGAAACCGGCGGAGTCGAGAGCGAGATCGTCGCACCGGTGCAGTACGGGCCCGTGCTGCTCGCGGTCGGCGTCGGCAGGCTGCACAGGACGAGAGTGATCGTCGCCTGGGCCTGCGGCTGCACGCACGTCGTCCCGACGGTCTCCACGACCGTGACCGTCAGGGAGGTCCCCGCCGGCGGGGCGCGAAACGTGAGCTCGTTCGTCCCCTGGCCCGACAGGATCGTCCCGCTGGAGAGGAGCCAATGGTAGGTGCTTCCGACGTGGAACTCGACCGACGCCCGGGCCGTCTCGTTCACGCCCAGCTCGGACGGGACGCTGAGGACCGGATGCTGCGACCCGGGGGCGACCCGGATGGAGACCGCGTCGGGCGGGGACGTGCAGCCGTTCTTCGTCGCGACGACCGTGTAGAGGCCACCGTCCTCCGGCTGGGCGTCGGGAATCGTCAGGACCCGGCTCGCCGAGGTGCTCCCGTCCGGACGGGTCCAGAGGTAGGTCGCGCCGGAGATCAGCCTCGCCGAGAGCGAGAGATTCCCGCCCTCGCAGACGGAAGCCGCGGGCGTCGACTCGAGGACCCCGGTCGTCAGCTCGCAGGCCGTGACGGGGATGGCCCTCGAGATGGAGGGCAGCCCGCTCGCAAAGAGCGTTGCCCGCCAGAGGCCGCCGGGCAGGCCCGACACGGTGGCCGACGGGAAGCTCGTCGACGACCACGACGCGGCGCCCGACGACGGGGCCCAGCGCGCGAGGCCTCCCTCGGTCCTCCGGAGGAGGACGGACGGGGCGTCCGCCGAGGAATTCAGCGTGCCGTTGCCTCCCGAGGCCTCGGCCCCGCCCCGGAGTCCGTTCCCGGTCAGGGTGAAGGCCCCGGGCATCGCCAGTGAGGACGGCCAGCCGGAAACGAGAGGCCTCCACGACTCCACGAGCGTCGGCCAGGGGTCCAGCACCTCGGCGCTCGTCACCGGGTTTCCCTCGGTGTCGGAGGGATGGGAGCGTCCGCCGGAGACGAGGACCCGGCCGTCGGGCAGGAGGGCCGTCGCGGGCTTCGCACGGGCCGCCGAGAGCGAAGGGAGCGGCGCCGTGACGCCCGTCGACGGGTCGAAGACCGCGACGTACGGAACGGCAGCCGTCTCCTCCTCGTTCGCTCCCCCGACGAGGAGGACGCGGCCGTCGGGAATCGTCGTCGTGGAGACACCCCCGCCCCAGCCGGGGATGCCGACCGGCGGGAAGGGCTGACGGAAGCGATCCGTATCGGCGTCGTAGACGACGAGCTCCAGGGCGTCCGTTACGAAGAGGACGTCTCCTCCCGGAAGGAGCGTCCCGCCGCTGACGAGCCCGGGGACCGAAGGCCCGCCCGCCGGCCGCCAGGTGTCTCCTGCGCCGGGGTCGAAGAGGAAGGCGGAGCTCGTGGAGGGATCGAACAACCCGGGACTGGTGTACTTCACGACGAGGACCCGTCCGTTCGGGAGCAACGTCAGGCCCCGCGTACGTCCGTAGTCCTTCGTGGGGGGGAAGCTCGCCACCTCGGCCCACGTTTCGCTGGCCGGGTCGAACAGCTGCGGCCAGCCCGAGCAGACATCCCCGATTCCGGGGTAGTGGAAGCAGGACTCGTTGCCCGCCACGAGGACACGCCCGTCCGAAAGCAGAGCGGCCCTGAGAGCAGTGGACACGATGCGGGGGCTGTCGGGGATCACCGAGAACGAGTCGGTCACCGGGTCGTAGATCTCGTCGTCGGGCGTCTCGAGATCGGTTCCGTCGTTCCTGCGACCTCCGACGATCAGGACGCGCCCGTCCGCGAGAAGCGTCGCGGCATGTTTCCACCTCGGATAGACCATCGCCCCGGCCGTGTAGGCCCACGTGTCCGTCCCGGGATTGAAGAGCGCGCCGCGCGTCGCGTC
>CAYVPO010000265.1:0-3817 GCA_964453825.1 uncultured Holophagales bacterium | reverse complement strand
TCTTCGTCGCGTCGCGGCGGAAGGTCTTCGCGTCGGCCTTGGCGACGTCGTCGTAGGCCTTGGCGGTCGCGAAGCCCTTCGTCGAAAGGACCTTCGTGATCGCGGCGGTGAGCGTCGTCTTGCCGTGGTCGATGTGACCGATCGTGCCGACGTTCACGTGGGGCTTCTTGCGCTCGAATTTCTCCTTGGCCATCGTTTCCTCCGAATATCTCCTCGGTCCGTCGTCTCAGTCTTCCGGGAACTTCGTCAGGCGTTCTGGGTCGATCCCGTGGCCCGCGCGCGGCGCGTCAGGCCGAAACCTTCGCGATGATCCCGTCGGCGATCGCCTTCGGGACCTCGTCGTATCGCTCGAACTGCATGCTGTAGTTGGCCCGGCCCTGGGTCAGGGACCGGAGGGTCGTGGCGTATCCGAACATCTCGGAAAGCGGAACGGTCGCGGTGATGACCTGGAAGTTCACCCGCGGCTCCATGTGGTTGATCTTCCCGCGGCGGGAGTTCAGGTCGCCGATGACGTCGCCCATGAAGTCCTCGGGCGTGACGACCTCGACGGCCATCATCGGCTCGAGGAGGACCGGGTCGGCCTTCTTCGCCGCGGCCTGGTACGCCATGGAGCCGGCGATCTTGAACGCCATCTCCGACGAGTCCACGTCGTGGTACGAGCCGTCGTAGAGCTCGACCTGGATCTTCGTCGTCGGGTACCCGGCGAGGACGCCGGTCAGGATCGCCTCGCGGATCCCCTGGTCGATCGGCTTGATGAACTCGCGCGGGATGACGCCGCCGACGATCGCATTGACGAACTCGTAGTCCTTGCCCTCCGGGTGCGGCCGGAGGCGGATCTTGGCGTGGCCGTACTGCCCCTTGCCGCCCGTCTGGCGGATGAAGCGGCCCTCGGCCTGGGCTTCCTTCCGGATCGACTCGCGGTAGGCCACCTGGGGCTTGCCGACGTTCGCGCCGACGTTGAACTCCCGGATCAGGCGGTCGACGATGATCTCGAGGTGGAGCTCGCCCATCCCGGCGATGATCGTCTGGTTCGTCTCCTTGTCCGTCGAGACCCGGAACGTCGGGTCCTCCTGCATGAGCTTCGCGAGGGCGAGGCCCATCTTCTCCTGGTCGGCCTTCGTCTTCGGCTCGATGGAGAGCTCGATGACGGGCTCCGGGAACTTCATCGCCTCGAGGACGACGACGTTCCCCTTCTCGCAGATCGTGTCGCCCGTGACGACGTTCTTCAGGCCGACGGCGGCCGCGATGTCGCCCGCCCAGACCTGCTTGATCTCCTCACGCTTGTTCGCGTGCATCTTCAGGAGCCGTCCGACGCGCTCGTTCGTCTGCTTCGTGGCGTTGTAGACGGCGGAGCCGGCGTCGAGGTGACCGGAGTAGACGCGGAAGAAGGCGAGCTGCCCGACGAACGGGTCGGTCATGATCTTGAAGACGAGCCCCGAGAAGGGCGCGTCGTCCTTCGTCTCGCGGGAGACTTCCTTCCCGTCTTCGTCGATCCCCTTGATCGGCGGGATGTCGACCGGGGACGGCAGGTAGGCGACGACCGAGTCGAGGAGCTGCTGGACGGCCTTGTTCTTGAAGGCCGAGCCGCAGACGACCGGGTGGAGCCGGCCGACGATCGTGGCCCGCCGCAGCGCGGCCTTGAGCTCGTCGACGCTCGGGACGACCCCCTCGAGGTACTTGTGCATCAGGTCGTCGTCGGTCTCGGCGATCGCCTCGATCGCCTTCTCGCGCCAGGCCGCGAGGTCGGCCCGGTGCTCGGCCGGCACGTCGACGGTCTCGAAGTCCGACCCGAGCGCTTCCTCGCGGAAGTCGTAGGCCTTCTCCTCGAGGACGTCGAGGACGCCGCGGAACGTCTCCGCGGAGCCCCAGGGGAGGAGGATCGGAACGGGCTTCGCTCCGAGCTTGGCGATCATCATCTCGACGCAGCGCTCGTAGTCGGCGCCGACGCGATCCATCTTGTTGACGAACGCGATGCGGGGGACGCCGTAGCGGTCCGCCTGGCGCCAGACCGTCTCGGACTGCGGCTCGACGCCCGAGACGGCGTCGAAGACCGCCACGGCGCCGTCGAGGACGCGGAGCGACCGCTCCACCTCGGCCGTGAAGTCGACGTGCCCCGGCGTGTCGATGATGTTGATCCGGGTGCCGCGCCACGCGCAGGTCGTCGCGGCCGAGGTGATCGTGATGCCGCGCTCCTGCTCCTGGACCATCCAGTCCATGGTGGCAGTGCCCTCGTGGACCTCTCCCAGCTTGTAGTTGACGCCGGTGTAGAAGAGGATCCTCTCGGTAGTCGTCGTCTTACCGGCATCGATGTGAGCCATGATGCCGATGTTGCGGCAGTTCTCGAGCGCGTGCGTTCTCGCCATAAAGGTTGTGTTCCCGACCTCGGTCGTGTCTGCGCCGTCGAACCCTTCCGGCCTTCGCGTCTCCGCGGGCTCGGACGGGTTCCGCACGCTGTTAGGCGTGGCCCGGTTCGGTTTTCCCCGCGGACCTCGTCGCCCCCGTGGGTGCGACCGGTTTCCCCGGCTTCCGGGCTTCCCGGGGAGGCCGCCGTCGACCGGCGCCCTCCCTTTCCGTGCAGGCAGCTACCAGCGGTAGTGCGCGAAGGCTTTATTGGCCTCCGCCATCTTGTGGGTGTCCTCCCTCTTCTTCACGGAGTTGCCGCGGTTGTTCGCCGCGTCCAGGAGCTCTCCGGCGAGCTTGTCCTGCATGGTCTTCTCGCCGCGGGCCTGCGAGTAGTTGATGATCCAGCGGATCGCCAGGGACATCCGGCGGTTCGGCTTGACCTCGACCGGGACCTGGTAGGTCGAGCCGCCGACACGCCGGGACTTGACCTCGAGGACCGGCTTGACGTTCTCCAGAGCCTTCTTGAACGTCTTGAGCGGGTCGTCCTGGGTCTTCCCCTCGATCTGCTTCATGGCGCCGTAGAAGATGCCCTCCGCGGTGGACTTCTTCCCGCACTTCATGACGGAGCTGATGAACTTGGTGACGAGCTGGGACTGGTAGAGCGGGTCCGGAAGGACCTCGCGCTTCGGGACTTCGCGACGGCGCGGCACGGCTTCTCTCCCCTACCTCAGGACTTCGGGCGCTTGGCGCCGTACTTGGAGCGGGACTGCTTCCGGTTGGCGACGCCGACCGCGTCGAGCGTCCCACGGATGATGTGGTAGCGCACGCCGGGAAGGTCCTTCACGCGCCCGCCACGGATCATGACGATGGAGTGCTCCTGGAGGTTGTGCCCGATGCCGGGGATGTAGGTCGTGACCTCGATGCCGTTCGTGAGCCGCACGCGCGCGATCTTGCGGAGCGCCGAGTTCGGCTTCTTCGGGGTGGTGGTCTTGACCTGGGTGCAGACCCCCCGCCGCTGCGGGCAGGACTGGAGGGCAGGCGACTTCGTCTTGTAACGGACGGCTTCGCGGCCCTTACGAACGAGCTGGCTGATCGTCGGCATCAGACTTCCTCGGTTCCTCTTCCCCGCCGGAGAGACGACTTTTCGGCCCTTCGGGCCGTTGCCTCCCCGGATTCTGCGATGTCGGATCGCTCTCCCGGAGAGCCGGGACGGCTCTTTCCGAGGGGCGAAACCGGCAGAGACTACGTGTAAGTCCCCCGCATGTCAACCCGGTACGTTGGCCGGACGCCATCGGGGCCGAATGGGGACCCGGCGGTCCGGGTCCCCCGCGTTCTCAGCCCGAGCGGCCTTCCCGCGCGGAGGGGCTGAGGGGGTTCGGGGGAGGCGATTCGCGCCTCCCCCGGTCAAAGACCGTCGGGGACCCGGCGGTCCGGGTCCCCTGGACTCCGAGCGTGCGCGGCGAGCTGCCTTCCC
>CAYVPO010000264.1:0-3820 GCA_964453825.1 uncultured Holophagales bacterium | reverse complement strand
CTTGCCCTCGCCGCCGCCCATCGGGTGGTCGACCGGGTTCATCGCGACGCCGCGGTTGTGCGGCTTCCACCCGAGCCAGCGGTTCCGGCCCGCCTTGCCGATCGAGACGTTCTCGTGCTCGAGGTTCCCGACCTGGCCGACGGTCGCGTAGCAGAGGACCCGGACCCTGCGGAGCTCGCCCGAGGGCATCCGGAGCAGGGCGTGGTCGCCCTCCTTCGCCATGAGCTGGGCGCCGGCGCCGGCCGAGCGGACCATCTGGCCGCCCTTGCCGGGCGTCAGCTCCACGTTGTGGACGACCGTGCCGAGCGGGATCGCCTTCAGCGGGAGGGCGTTCCCGGTCAGGATGTCGGACTCGGGCCCGGAGACGACCGTCTGGCCGACCTTGATCCCGGCCGGAGCCAGGATGTAGCGCTTCTCGCCGTCCACGTAGTTGATCAGCGCGATGCGCGCGGAGCGGTTCGGGTCGTACTCGACCGAGGCGACCTTGCCCGGGATGCCGAACTTGTCGCGCTTGAAGTCGATGACGCGGTACCGCTTCTTGTGCCCGCCGCCGCGCCACCAGGAGGTGAGCTGGCCGAGGTTGTTGCGTCCGCCCGTCTTCACCTTCCCGCGGGTCAGGCTCTTCTCGGGGGCGCTCCGCGTGATCTCCGCGAAGTCGCTCGTCGTCCGCTGCCGGAGGCCGGGGGACGTGGGCTTGTAGGAACGAACCGGCATGTCAGACCCCCTCGAAGATCG
Organism: uncultured Holophagales bacterium; assembly: GCA_964453825.1. Classification (GTDB taxonomy): domain Bacteria; phylum Acidobacteriota; class Thermoanaerobaculia; order UBA5066; family UBA5066; genus UBA5066. The sequence continues at coordinate 3,085 of CAYVPO010000264.1, read as the reverse complement.
GCGGGAGCTTCTCGCCCGCCTTCAGCTTCACGTAGGCCTTCCGCCCCTCGCTCGTGCGGCCGATGGAGCGCCCGACCTTCTTGATCTTCGACGTCGTCTTCAGGACCCGGACCGAGTCGACCTTGACGTCGAACAGGACCTCCACGGCGCGGCGGATCTCGATCCGGTTCGCGTCGGTGGCGACCTTGAACGTCAGGACGTTCTGCGTCTCGCGCAGCGTCGTCGACTTCTCGGTGATGATCGGCTTCAGGAGGATCGACTGGGCGGTCTTCATCCGAGCACCTCGGTGACCGTCTTGAGCGCCTGCTCCGTCAGGACCACCGTCCCCGCCTCGAGGGCGGAGTACGCGTCGAGCCCGAGGGCGTCCTCGACGAGGAGGAGCGGGTTGTTCCGCGCCGCCTTCGCGAGCTTCTCGTTCTCGCGGCGGTCGAGGAGGAGGGCCTTCCCCGTCACGCCGAGCTTCGTCATCGCGGCGGCGAGGTCCTTCGTCCGGTGCGTCGGGAGCTCCAGGCTCTCGAGCAGGACGAGCTGGTTCTCGCGGAGCTTCTCCGAGAGGACGCAGCGGAGCGCCGCCTTCTTCGTCGCGACGTTGACCTTGAGGTCGTACGAGCGCGGGACCGGCCCGTGCACCGTGCCGCCGTGGCGATGGATCGGCGGACGGCCGCCGCCCTGCCGCGCCCGGCCGGTGTGCTTCTGCTTGAACGGCTTCTTGCCCGTGCCCGAGACCTCGGAGCGGACCTTCGTCTTGTGGGTCCCCGCGTGCTCGCGCGCGCGGATCGCCCGGACGACCTCCCACACCACGTGACGGCGGAACGGCACCCCGAAGATCTCCTCGGGGAGGTTCGCCTCGCCGACGGTCTCGGCGTTCAGGTTTCGGATCGGCACCGTGAGGCCGGAGGCGGGGGACGTCTTCTTCGTGGTCGCCATCGTCCCTCTCCTCACGCCGCCTGCGTCTTCGCGCGCTTCTTCACGATCTTGACGACCGTGTTCCGCGCGCCGGGGACCGCGCCCCGCAGGTAGATCAGGTGGTTCTCGGCGTCGACCTTGACGACCTCGAGGTTCTTGGTCGTCGTCTGTTTCCCGCCCATCCGGCCCGACGAGCGGGTGCCGGCGATGACGCGGGAGGGGAACGCCGAGGCGCCGATGGAGCCGGGCAGACGGTGGAACATCGACCCGTGGGTCGAGACTCCGCCCGCGAAGCCATGACGCTTCATGACCCCCTGGAACCCCTTGCCCTTCGAGACGCCGACGACGTCGACGTGCTCGGCGGCGTCGAAGATGTCGCAGAGGACCTTGTCGCCCGGGGCGAACGGGTCCCCCTCCTCGCATCGGACCTCACCGACGGTCCGGGTCGGGGGGACGCCGGCCTTCTCGAAGTGGCCGCGGACGGCCTTCGTGAGGCGGCGGGGCGACGGACGGGGCCCGACGAGCCCGAGCTGGACCGCGTCGTAGCCGTCGTTCTGCTTGGTCTTGCGCTGTACGACCAGGCACGGCCCGGCCTCCACCACCGTCACCGGCACGACCGTGCCGTCGGCTGCGAAGAGCTGGGTCATCCCGATCTTGCGCCCCAGAATCCCTGTGATCATGGTCAAAAACCTCGTTGCGGCCTCGGGGTTACTTCCCCATGGTGCGGATCTCGACTTCCACACCGGCGGGGAGCTCGAGCTTGGTGAGGGCGTCGACGGTCTGCGGCGTCCACTCGAAGATGTCGAGCAGGCGCTTGTGGGTCCGCATCTCGAACTGCTCCCGCGACTTCTTGTCGACGTGCGGCGAGCGGTTCACCGTCCACCGAGAGATGGCCGTCGGAAGCGGAATGGGACCGGCGACCTTCGCGCCCGAGCGACGCGCGGTGTCGACGATCTCGAGCGTCGACTGGTCGAGGATTCGGTAGTCGTAGCCCTTGAGGCGGATGCGGATCTTGTCGTTGCCCATCGTCTTTCTCGTCGTACCGCCCCTCGGGGCGGAGACCGGCCGTGTGGGAGGAGCGCCGGCGGCGCTCCCCTTCCCGGCCGGCCCCTCGTTAGGCAAGGATCTCCGTGACGGTGCCGGCACCCACGGTGCGGCCGCCCTCGCGGATCGCGAACTTCAGCCCCTTCTCGATGGCGATCGGGGCGATGAGGGTGATCTCGAGCTCGACGTTGTCGCCGGGCATGACCATCTCCACGCCCTCGGGGAGCTTGGCCGAGCCGGTCACGTCGGTCGTGCGGATGAAGAACTGAGGCCGGTAGTTGTTGAAGAACGGCGTGTGCCGGCCGCCTTCCTCCTTGGAGAGGACGTAGATCTTGCCGATGAACTTCGTGTGCGGCTTGATCGTGCCCGGCTTGCAGAGGACCTGGCCGCGCTCGACGTCGGTGCGCTCGACGCCGCGGAGGAGGACGCCGATGTTGTCGCCCGCCTGCCCCTGGTCGAGGAGCTTCTTGAACATCTCGACGCCGGTGACGACCTTCTTGACCGTGTCCTTGAAGCCGACGATCTCGATCTCCTCGCCGACCTTGACGATGCCGCGCTCGACGCGGCCGGTGACGACCGTGCCGCGGCCCGAGATCGAGAAGACGTCCTCGATCGGCATGAGGAACGGCTTGTCGGTCTCGCGAACCGGGTCCGGGATGCTCTCGTCGAGGGCCTTCGCGAGGTCCCAGATGCACTGCGCGTCGGGCCCGGTCGGGTCGTTGAGCGCCTTCACGGCCGCTCCGCGGATGACCGGGATCGTGTCGCCGGGGAACTCGTACTTGTTCAGGAGGTCGCGGACCTCGAGCTCGACGAGGTCGAGGAGCTCCGGGTCCTCCATGAGGTCGCACTTGTTGAGGAAGACGACCATCGCGGGCACGTTCACCTGCTTGGCGAGGAGGACGTGCTCCTTCGTCTGCGGCATCGGGCCCTTCGGGGCCTCGACGACGAGGATCGCGCCGTCCATCTGCGCCGCGCCGGTGATCATGTTCTTGATGTAGTCGGCGTGGCCCGGGCAGTCGATGTGGGCGTAGTGGCGCTTGTCGGTCTCGTACTCGACGTGCGCGAGGGCGACCGTGAGGATCTTCGTCGCGTCGCGGCGGAAGGTCTTCGCGTCGGCCTTGGCGACGTCGTCGTA
>CAYVPO010000263.1:0-3863 GCA_964453825.1 uncultured Holophagales bacterium | reverse complement strand
GCCCGCCGCGTCCTGGGCCCGGCCAGGCGCCGCGAAGCCCGTTGCAAGCAGAATCAGCGCGATCGCCACCGTCCAGCGCCTCCATGCGTGCTTCATCTCGACCTCCATCGTTCGTCCGACGAGCGGCCCGTGCTCGTTCGCGTGGGCCGCTGCGTCTCGGGTTTCCCCGGTCGGAGGTACGGAGCCCCGCCGGCCCGGGTGCGCGGATGTGACCGACACACGAGGCAGAGGGACGAACAGGGCGAATCCGGGGATGAGGTCCGTCGGGAACGGCAGCGATCCGGATTCGGCGAGCCGCCGGGGCGGGACCAGAAGGGGGAAGCGACCCGCGGCCGGAGCCGTTCCCGGCGCTGGTGCGACATGAGGATCTGCGGAGACCGCGCCAGGGTGCGCGAGCACCACCGCCGCGATCGGCCGGCGAACCCCGCTTCAGCGAACGAGTAGGGCCGAGACGGCGTCGGCGATGGCCCGCGCCAGGCCCGAGGGGTTCTCCCACGCCATCGAGTGGAGGGCGTCGGGGACGATGGCCACGCCGACGCCGACCGCTCCGTGCGCCTGCTACGACCCGAAGTGCGGAGGGGTCATCGAATGGTGACGCGCTCTTCGCCGTTCAGTCGAGCGGGAATCGCGCGGACCGGGAGCCGTCGAGGGCCTCGCGGACCTGAACGGCGAGGTCGTGAGCCGTGAAGGGTTTCGTCAGGAGGCGGATGCCTTCGCCGGCGAGCCCCCTGTCCGCGAGGACGTCGGCCGGGTGACCAGAGACGAAGAGGCACCGGAGGCCCGGGACCGTCGCGAGGAGGCGCTCGCAGAGCTCGAGGCCGTTCATCCCGGGCATCACGACGTCGGTGACGAGGAGCCGAATCTCGGAACCGTTCTCCGCAGCGACCTCGAGCGCCTCCTCGCCGCAGAGCGCGGTGAGGACGCGATAGCCGAGCCCCTCGAGCATCCGCTGCACGAGCCCGAGGAGCGCCGGCTCGTCCTCAACGAGGAGGAGAGTCTCTCCGGCGCCCCGTGGAGTCGTACGGACTGCGGGGTGCTCCGACCAGGAGGCGGGCCCCTCGAGCCGGGGGAGGAAGACGTGGAAGCTCGAGCCCTTCCCGGATTCGCTCTCCACGTCGAGGAACCCGCCGTTCTGCTCCACGATGCCGTGGACGGAAGCGAGACCCAGCCCGGTTCCCCGGCCCACCTCCTTCGTGGTGAAGAACGGCTCGAAGACGTGGGGGATCACCTCTGCCTCCATGCCGGAGCCGTCGTCCGTGACCGTGAGCCGCACCCAGCGCCCGGGACGGCCGGTGCTGCGCCTCGCGCACCACCGCTCGTCGAGCACGACGCAGGCGGTCTCGATCGTGACCGTTCCCGAGCCGGCGATCGCGTCGCGCGCGTTCGTGCAGAGGTTCGTGAGGAGCTGGTCGAACTGGGTCGGGTCGATGCGGACCCGCGCGGCCGTCGTGCCGGATACGATCCGGAGACGGACGTCCTCGCCGAGGAGCTGGCCGAGCATCCGGCGCATCCGGCTGATCGTCTCGTCGAGGTCCAGGGCGCGCGGCTCGGTCGGCTGCCGCCGCGCGAACGCCAGGAGCTGCCGCGTGAGCCGCGCCGAACGCTGGGCGGCGCTCTGGATCTCCTGCAGGTCCTCGGCCGTCGGGCTCCCCGGATCGACCCGGTCGAGGGCCAGGGTCGCGTGCCCCTGGATGACGGAGAGCATGTTGTTGAAGTCGTGGGCAACGCCTCCGGCGAGCCGCCCGACCGACTCCATCTTCTGCGCGGCGAGCAGCTGCTTCTGGAATTGCTCCCGCGCCACCTCGGCGTGCCGGCGGACGCTGATGTCCCGCGAGATGGTAAAGAGGACGTTCTCGCCGTTGAACCTCAGGCCCGAGGCGGAGACCTCGACGTCGTACACCGAGCCGTCCTTCCGCCGGTGCCTCGACTCGAACGTCTCGTGGACCCGCGAGAGGTCCGCGAAGCGGCTTCGCACCTCCGCCTCGGTCAGGTCCGCCACGAAGTCCCACGTCCGGAGCGAGAGGACCTCCTCCCGCGAACAGCCGAGCATCTCGGCGAATCGGCTGTTGGTCTGGACGACCCGGTGCTCCTGGTCGAAGACCGCGATGCCGTCGCCGGACGCGTCGATGAGCGCGTCCCGGAACGCCTCCGCCTCGCGTCGGGCCAGCTCCGACCGCCTCCTCTCGGAGATGTCGCGCGTGACCCCCTGCAGGTGGGTGACGCGGCCGGTGGCGTCCGTGACGAACGTCGTCGCGACCTCGGTCGGGACGATCGAACCGTCCTTTCGAACCTGCTCCAGCTCGATCGTCCGCGGCTGCACCGCTTCGCCCTTCTCCGCGAACTCGGCGAGCGCCCGGGGAAGCTGCTCGGCGACGAGCGCCATCGACTCGGGCGTGAGGACGTCGGCGAGCGACTGGCCGAGCGTCTCGGCGACGGTGTAACCGCGAAGCCTTTCGATCGAGGGGCTGACCCATTCGAAACGCTCCGAGCGGAGGTCGTAGAGCCAGATCACGTCCGCCGATTTCTCGGAGACGAGCCGGTATCGCGCCTCGCTGTCGCGGAGCGCCTCCTCTTCTCCGCTCCTCGCCACGGCGATCGCCGCGATCCGCGCCGCCGTGTCGACGAGCCGCCGCTGGCGTTCGGTGAGGCGGCCCTTTCGCCCCAGGTAGAGCGTCAGGACGCCCAGGACGTTCCCCTCGCGGCTCAGGAGAGGTGTCGAGAAGCCTGCCCCGATCCCGTGCGCGAGGCCGACGTCGCGGTAGCCGGCCCAGAGCGGGTCCGTGGAGATGTCTTCCACCGCGACCGCTTCCTTCCGGAAGACGGCGGCGCCGCTCTGGGAGTCCGTTTCTCCGACCGGGAGCTCGTCGAGGAGGTGCAACGCCGCCACGGGAATTCTCGGCCCGGCAGCCAGCCGGAGGACCTTCCCGCCGGCGGAGAGGAGGTAGATCGTGACCGCGGTGTCGAGCGTCTGCGCCTCGACGACGCGCGCGATGGCGTCGAGCGTTCCCTCGAGGGGCTCGCCGGCGACGATCCTCGCCAGGACACGGTCCTCGAGCGCGAGCCGGTCCTCCGCGGCCTTCGAGTCCGCGACGGCGCGCGAGCTCCCGACGATGCCCACCACCCGCCCGCCGGCATCGCGCAGAGGTCCCTTCCGCGATTCGAAGAGCGTCGCGGTCCCGTCCCGGCGAAGGCGGACCTCCTCGTCGAAGACGAGGACCCCTCCCGAGGCGACGGCCTGCCGGTCGTTCTCCCGGAACAGGATGGCCGTGTCGGCCGGAAACAGGTCGAAATCGGTCTTCCCGAGGACACCGCCGGCTCCCCCGCCGAAGGACCGCTCAAACAGGTCGTTGCAGTAGGTGTAGCGGCCGTCGAGGTCCTTCATCCAGAGGAAGCCCTGGACGGTGTCGAAGAGCGCCTTGAGCGCAAACGGCTCGGGAGCACCCGGCGCGAGGTGCGCACCAGGCAGCTCGGCAGGGGGCGGAGCGTCGCTCATCGGCGGAGCGATGAGGATAGTGTCAGGATCGAGCCGGGGGCAAGGGCCGATCGGGGCCGGTCCCTCGATCCGCGTGCGCATCTTCCCTGCTTCGCGAGGCACCTCGAGGAAGCCGACGAGGGGACCGACGCCGCCGCGCGCGCCTACGCCGCCGCGAGCGTGACGAGGGCCGCGGCGAGACGGACGGCGTCGCGCAGGAGGGAGAGGGCGGAAGCCAGGTCGCGGAGCGTCTCCAGGGAACGCTTCAGCTCGCGGTTCTTCGCCCGGAGCTCGTCGTGGAGCGTGGCGACGACGCCGCTCTGGTCCTCCAGGCAGGCGAGGACGGCCTTCCAGTAGGCGTCGCGCGCGGCGCCGTAGAGCTCGCGAACCC
>CAYVPO010000262.1:0-3887 GCA_964453825.1 uncultured Holophagales bacterium | reverse complement strand
GTCTCGAAGAAGAACAGCCTCGGCCGGCCTCACGGCTTCCGCTGCGCCCAGCAGGGGAATCTCTTCTTCACGCTCGCCACGATCATCGAAGCGAAGCGGCCGCCGGTCGCCATCCTCGAAAACGTGAAGAATCTCCAGTCCCACGACGGGGGCAGGACGTGGCAGGTGATCCGCGAGACGCTGCGGGACCTCGACTACGTGGTCTGCCCCGCGGTGATCGACGCGGCGGGCTGGGTGCCACAGCACCGGGAGCGAATCTTCATCGTCTGCTTCGACCGGCACGTGTTCGGGGCGGAGCCGGACTTCGCGTTCCCGGAGCCTCCGGCCGGCCCCCGCCCGAAGCTTGCCGACATCCTGGAAGCCTCCCCGTCCGAGAAGTACACGCTGAGCGAGCACCTGTGGAATTACCTCCAGGAGTACGCACGGCGGCACCAGGAGAAGGGAAACGGGTTCGGGTTCGGGCTCGCGAGCCCCGACGGGATCACACGGACCCTCAGCGCCCGCTACTACAAGGACGGCTCCGAGATCCTGATCCCCCAGGGCAAGGGTCGCCCACCCCGCCGGCTGACGCCCCGCGAGTGCGCACGGCTGATGGGGTTCCCCGACGAGCACCCGATCGTCGTCTCCGACACCCAGGCGTACCGGCAGTTCGGAAATGCCGTGGTTCCGCTCGTCGTCGAAGCGGTCGGCCGCGAGGTCCTCCGCACCATCAGCGGCTACCTCCAGCAGAAGGGGTGCCTCGTGAAGTCCCCCGTCGCGGCGTACCGGAGCAGGAAGGCCTCGTGAGCTCCCCCATCTGCGAGCTCGCGATCGCCGAGGCGTTCGAGTGCGGCAACGCGATCCTGAAGTTCATCTCCCCCAACGACGTCGGACTGACGGGCGGCCACCAGTGCGGGTTCTACCTCCCGAAGTCCGCCTGGCAGCTCTTCACGAAGTTCGGGCCACGGAAGGGCCGTAACGACGAGAGCACCGTCCGGGTCCGTTGGCAGGGTGACCTGACGACGACGGACTCCCGCGTCAAGTGGTACGGCAAGGGGACGCGGAGCGAATACCGGCTGACGCGCTTCGGGAGGGACTTCCCGTTCCTCGCCGAGGAGTGTGTCGGCGATCTCCTCGTCCTCATCCCGCGCTCGCTCGACGAGTTCACGGCCTACGTGCTCGAGACCGACGAGGACGTCGAGATGCTGCTCGGGACGCTCGGCGTCGCGATCCACGAGACGTGGGGCGTCTTCCGCGCCGGCGAGGCGGAGGTGGAGTCGCCCGACGCCTGCGTGGAGCGAAAGTTCCGGGAGTTCACGGCACCGTTGGAGACGTTCCCCACCGGGGATGCCATCTCGGCTGCAGCACGTCAGGCTCTCTTCGACTGCATCCGGGCGTTCCCGAAGGCCAGCCCCGACGAGAAGCTCATGCGCTTCATGGACGACGAGTTCCGGCTCTTCAGGATGATCGAGCGCCAGATCCTTCAGAAGGACGTCGTGCGCGCGTTCAAGGACATCGACGACTTCATGAAGACCGCACGAAGCATCGGAAACCGGCGCATGACCCGGGCCGGACGCTCACTCGAGAATCACGTCGACTACATCCTGACCGAGGCCGAAATCCCCCACAAGATGCGGCCGAAGATCGACGGCCGACCCGACGTCGTGATCCCCGGAGAGAAGGAGTACTACGACCCCGACTTCCCGACAGAGCGACTCGTGATCGTCGGCGCGAAGATGACCTGCCGGGATCGCTGGCGGCAGGTCGTCCGCGAGGGCAAGCGCGTCCCCACGAAGCACCTGCTGACGCTTCAGCAGGGGATCTCCTCGGCGCAGGTTCAGGAGATGTTCGAAGCCGACGTCCGGCTGGTCGTCCCCGCGTCCCTGCACTCGAAGTACCCGAAGGAGACCCGCACCTCGCTCCTGACCGTCGACGCGTTCCTCGCCGACGTCCGCTCGGTGCTCGCAGCCTGACCCGCGGAGGATGGTCGACGTCCTGACTCCCGAGCAACGCCGCCGAAACATGCAGGCGGTACGCGGGCAGGACACGAAGCCGGAGCTCGTCGTCCGACGGATCGCTCATCGCCTCGGACTGCGGTTCCGGCTTCATCGCAAGGACCTGCCCGGCCGTCCCGATCTCGTCTTCCCGAGGCTCGGCGTGGCCCTGTTCGTTCACGGATGTTTCTGGCATCTGCACCGCTGCCGCTACGGGACGGTGGTCCCCGCGACAAACGCGACCTTCTGGGACACGAAGCGCCACGAAAACGCGGCACGGGATCGCCGGAAGGCCGCGGCGCTGCGACGGGCCGGCTGGAAGGTCCGCGTGATCTGGGAGTGCGAGACGCGGACGCCGGAGCGCGTGGAGCGGAAACTCCGGACCCTGGCCGCATCACGCCCGGGACCGATCGCACCCCTTCCGACGCGACGTCGCCCGATTCGATCGCGCTCGTAGCCGACACGCCCGAAGGGCACGAAAGGGCACCCGCGGGCGGCTCCGGCGGAAGGCCCGATCGAGCCGGACGCTCCGCAAGGGTCGCGCCGGGCGGGTCCCTCCCGGCCTCCCGCCCGTCACGCCCCTCGCATCCCGCCCCGCTCGCGTCACTGCGGCCGAGGGCGGCCTCCGTGTCCCGGCGCTTCGCGCCGCCGCGCCCGGGCCGGTCCACTTCGGCCGAAGTGCACTTCGGCCGCCCGGCACCAGTCCTGTCCCTCGCGGCGTCAGCCGCGAGGGGGCGGGCCTTCCGCCTCCGGGGCCGGCGTGGCCGGCCCTGCGGCCCAACAGAGTTGGGGCCGTCACCGCCCGCGGGTGTAAGGAGCGCACGGCCTACGGAAGCTCAGCTTCCGCTTCACGGCCGCGCGAGCAGCTGTAGGCCCGTCACGCGGGCTGCGAGGCCGGGCGCGGCCGAGCCCCTGCGCGTGCCCGGCTCGGGCCTCGGCGTGCCCGCGCAGCCCCCGCGCCGGGCATCCCTTCAAAAGCGGCGCCTGCCGGCGCGGCGCTCAATGCCCTGGCAGTGCGGCCGCTCGGCCGCGCTGCGGTCCTCTCGCGCGGGCCTCGGGCCCGCGCGAGGGCACCTTCGCGCGCGCAGCCTCCCGCCAGGGCGGACGAGCACGAGGTCCGTGACGACGGCGACGACGTCCGTGACGGAGACGACGAGGGCCACGAGGACGAGACCGACGAGAGCAGCGGCTAAAGAGAGGAAGGGCTCAAGCCTCCGGGTTGTCCCGCGGTGACTCGTCGACGCGGAGACCGAATGGGCTCCGCGATATCAGAGACGTCGCGCTCCGGCCCGCAGGCGGTCAAGGACGCGCGAAGCGCGAGGCTCGTAGAGCCGGTTCCTTGACGGCCGAGGACCGGGGCGCACGGCCTCGGGGTCGTTTGCAGCGGCGACGGCGAGAGGGACGTCCGATGCGTCGCCGTGGAGGTGGCAGAAATCGTTCGGCTGCACGGCCTACGCGGCAGACGACGTTTGCCTACGAGCCCTCCGATGCAGAAGAAGTTCGGCGAGAAGGGCTGCCAGGCTTCTTTCTTTAGCCGCCCCCGGGCGGTTCCGGCCGCGCTGGCGCGAGGGCGCTCGGGGCGCGGTGCTCGAGCACCGCAGCGAAGCGAGGAGCGCACAGGTCCGCGCCCCGGTCTTCGCGCCCGCAGTGCCAGCGCTTCAGCGCCGCGTCGGCGTCGCCGACGCCTCCGCTGCTCGATGGCCTGGCGCGGCGCTCGCTCGCGCCGACGCCGGGCCGAGGAGCGCAGCTCGCGAGCACCACAGGCGCGTGCGGCGGCGCGTTCGCGAGCGACGTGACAGGCCCTTCAGCGACCGAGCGCAGCGAGCTCCGCTGAAGAACGGCCTGGCGCGCCGCTCGCCCGCGCCGACGCCGGGCCGAGGAGCGCAGCTCGCGAGCACCACAGGCGCGTGCGGC
>CAYVPO010000261.1:0-3993 GCA_964453825.1 uncultured Holophagales bacterium | reverse complement strand
CGCCTCGATCGCGAAGAGGGCCTTCTGCCCGAGGTGATCGGCCGTCGCGTAGAGGGACTTCCCGTCGGCCGACCAGGTCAGGCTCGACGGCGAGCGGTCGTCGGTCTTCCCGGGGCCGGCGCGCAGCGTGAAGGAGCGATCCTTGCCGGTCGCGAGGTCCCGGAAGACGATTTCGAAGCGGTCGGCCTCGTAGCCCGCGCGGGTCATCGCGGCGTACGCGAGCGTCTTCCCATCGGGAGAGAAGCGCGGCGTCGAGTCCCAGGCCGGGTTCGTCGTGATCCGCTTCGGGGCGGCCGAGCCGTCGGTCGGGACCTCCCAGAGGTCGTAGTTCGTCGACCAGGCCTCCTCGAGTCCGACGTCCTTGCAGGTGAAGACGAGCTTCTTCCCGTCGGCCGTGACGGCGGCGTCGTCGAGGCCCCCGAACGGCTTCGGCGGCGCGTCCGCGTCCATCGCCGGCATCAGGTCCTTCGCCGCCCCGGCGGACTTCCCGTCGGCACCGAGCGGGAGCGCGAAGACGTGGTTGCGACGGCCGTCCTTCCAGGTGTCCCAGTGACGGACGAAGAGACGGTCGTAGAGCATGCCGGTCGACTTGACCGTCTCCTTCTCCTCGAGCGCCTTCCTGGTCTCGGCCGGGCTCTTCCCGGGGAAGACCTCCATCGAGAGGACGAGGAGCTTCCCGCCCGGAGCGACCTCGAGGTTGTCGACGTCGAGCGGCTCGGAGGAGATCTTCTCGGCCTCGCCCCCCGCGAGCGGGATGCGCCAGACCTGCTGCGAGCCGCCGCGGGTCGAGAGGAAATAGAGGTTCTTCCCGTCGGCCGCCCAGCGGGGGCTCGAGTCGGCCGCTTCGTGCGTCGTCAGGCGGCGGACGCCCTTCGACCGCACGTCGAGGAGCCAGAGGTCGGTCCGGCCGCGGTTCGCGGCGAGGTCGGTCGTCCGGAGGACGAAGGCCGCCTGCGACCCGTCGGGCGAGACCTGGACGTCGGAGATCCGGTCCATCGCGAGCATGTCGTGGATGGAGAAGGGGTGCGTGTCGGCGGCCGCGCCCGGGAGGGCGACGAGGAGCGCCGCGAGGAGGAGCGGGGTGCGGAGGAGGCGGAACATGGACAGATCGTAGCCCGAGACGGGGCTCGTACGAGCGCGGAAGCGCCCGGTCCGAGCCTCCCCGGCTAAGATCCCCACGAGGAGCTCGAAGTGAAGGGAATCATTCTCGCCGGTGGCTCCGGCACGCGCCTCCACCCCGTCACCCGCGGCGTGAGCAAGCAGCTCGTGCCCGTCTACGACAAGCCGATGATCTATTACCCGCTCTCGACGCTCATGCTGGCCGGGATCCGGGAGGTCCTGGTCATCACGACGCCGCACGAGCAGGAGGGGTTCCGCCGGCTTCTCGGGGACGGCTCCTGGCTTGGCCTGAAGATCGAGTACGCGGCCCAGCCGAGCCCGGACGGCCTGGCCCAGGCGTTCCTCATCGGACGCGAGTTCGTCGGCGGAGGGCGGGTCGCCCTCGCGCTCGGTGACAACATCTTCTACGGGCACGGGTTCCCGGAGCTCCTCAAGAGGGCCGCCCAGAAGACGAGCGGGGCGACGGTCTTCGCCTACCGGGTCCGCGACCCGGAGCGCTACGGCGTCGTGGAGTTCGGGGCCGACGGGCGGGCGGTGAGCCTCGAGGAGAAGCCGGCAAAGCCGAGGTCGTTCCACGCCGTGACCGGCCTCTACTTCTACGACAACAGGGTCCTCGACGTGGCGGCGAACCTGAAGCCGTCGCCGCGAGGAGAGCTCGAGATCACCGACGTGAACCGCGTCTTCCTCGAATGGGGCGAGCTGAACGTGGAGGTCCTGGGCCGCGGCGTGGCGTGGCTCGACACGGGGACCCACGCCTCGCTCCTGCAGGCCTCGAACTTCATGCAGGCGATCGAGGAGCGGCAGGGGCTGAAGGTCGCGTGCCTCGAGGAGGTGGCGTATCGCATGGGCTACGTCGGAGCGGAGCAGGTCCGCGAAGCCGCCCGCGCGATGAAGGGCAACGAGTACGGGCAGTACCTGCTCCGGCTCCTGGAGGAGGAGGCGGAGGCGGGCGCGCGGACGGGGAGGTGATCGTGGGCGGGCTCTTCACCGAGCGGGACCTCGCGACGCTGGCCCGGGCCGGAATCGACCTGGCCGAGGCCGGCCGGCAGGTCGAGCTCCTGACGAACCCTCCCGCGCCGGCCGCGCTCGTTCGTCCCTGCACGCGCGGAGACGGGATCGAGCGGATCCCCGAGGAGCGCCATCGCGACCTGCTCGCGCTCTTCGAGGAGGCCGAGAGGGCCGGACGGCTCTCGAAGCTCGTCCCCGCCTCCGGCGCCGCGACGCGGATGTTCCAGTCGCTCCGGCAGGCGTTCGACGAGCCGGAGACGGCGTTCGAGGAGTGGGCCGCTCGCGCCGGACGGGGCGAGTCGGCGGCCGCGGAGGTCGTCCGGTTCGTGGAGGGGCTCGGGGAGCTGCCGTTCGCGGCGGAGCTGCGCGGCGTCGCGGGGGAGGCGGCCTTTTCCGATCCGAGGGGGTGCCTCACGGAGCTGCTCGGGGCGCTCCTCCTCCCGTCCGGGCTCGGCCTCGCCTCTCGGCCGAAGGGCCTCGTCCCGTTCCACCTCGAGGAGGAGGGGGCGCGCACTCCGTTCGAGGAGCACCTCGTCGAAGCCGCCCTCACCGTCCGGTCGGCCGCGGGCCGCACGCCGGTCCACTTCACCGTCGCCGACGAGGCGCGCGGCGATTTCGAGGCGCTCCTCGACAGGCATCGACGGGACCTGGAGCGCCGGCTCCATGCCCGTCTCGACGTCACCTTCTCGGTCCAGGAGCGCTCGAGCGACACCCTCGCCGTCGCGCTCGACGGATCTCCTTTCCGGACGGCCGACGGGGAGCTGCTCCTCCGCCCGGGCGGACACGGCGCCCTGCTCGGGAATCTCGCCCGCCTCGGCGGGGACGTCGTCTTCGTGAAGAACGTCGACAACGTCGTCCCCGACTCGAGGAAGGGGCCGACGCTTCTCTGGAAGAAGCTGCTCGCGGGGAGGCTCCTCGAGGTAGAGCGGAGAGTCCGGCACCTCGTCGCCCTCCTCGACGCGGGCGCGCCCGGCGCGGCCGACGAGGCGCTCTCCTACCTCCGCGAGACGTTCGGCGAGGCGACGGCCGAGGCCGACACGCTGCCGGACGGCGAGCGCCGACGCTGGGCGCACGCCCGATTCGCGCGCCCCCTGCGCGTCTGCGGCGTCGTGAGGAACGAGGGGGAGCCCGGCGGCGGGCCGTTCTGGGTGAGGGGCCGGGACGGCAGGCTCTCCCGTCAGATCGTCGAGAGCGCGGAGGTCGACCTCTCCAATCCGGCGCTGAAGTCGCTCTGGGCCTCCGGGACGCATTTCAACCCGGTCGACCTGGTCCTCTCCCTTCGCGACGGCGAGGGGCGCCCCTGGGACCTCTCGAAGTTCGTCGACGAGGCGGCGGTCTTCGTCTCGCGCAAGTCGCACGAGGGCGTTCCGCTCCTCGCGCTCGAGCGGCCGGGCCTCTGGAACGGCGCGATGGCGTTCTGGAACACGCTGTTCGTCGAGGTGCCGATCGAGACCTTCTCGCCCGTCAAGACGGTCCTCGACCTCCTCCGTCCCGAGCACCGGCCCGCTCCGGAGTGACGGCGGCGGGGCGGCGGAAGAGCCACTCCTCGCGCCGCCTCTCGTCGGCGGTGCAGGGCCACCCGAACGCCGCGTCGAACGCGCACCCCGGCCGGCGGGGCGCGGCGAGCGGCGGCCCCATCGGCCTCTCGAGCGCCGGGTCGAGCAGCGCGAGGAAGTCCTCGGCGTAGAACGCGAGGTCCGCGATCGGGAGGGCGGGCGCGAGGCCCCGGAGCCTCCGGAGGAAACCGGGAGAGACGACCGCGGACGCCCGCCGCATCAGGGCGGCGGACGCGTCTCCCGAGAACGCCGAGAGCGGCGCGGCCAGGCGGCCGCGCGTTCCCTCGAGGACGAGGCACGCGTCGGGAGG
>CAYVPO010000260.1:0-4018 GCA_964453825.1 uncultured Holophagales bacterium | reverse complement strand
CAGAAGGCGCAGGCCCTCTACCGGATCCAGCGCTCCGAGCTGAACCCGACGGTCGGCGTCCAGGCGACCGGCGAGAGGTACCGGATCCCGGAGAGCCTCGGCAAGGACGGGGTGGCGAGCGTCTCCTCGACGTACACCGTCGGACTCGGCCTCGCCTCCTGGGAGCTCGACCTCTTCGGTCGCCTCCGGAGCCTGAAGACGCGCGCCCTCGAGCAGTACCTCGCGACCGAGGAGGCCCGGCGCGGCGCGCAGACCTCGCTCGTCGCCGCCGTCGCCGGGAGCTGGCTCGCCCTCGCGGCCGACGAGGAGAACCTCGCGCTCTCGAAGGGGACGCTCGAGGCCCAGCAGTCCGCCTACGAGCTGATCGGGAAGAGCCGCGAGGCCGGAGTCGCCTCCGACCTCGACCTCCGGCAGGCCGAAAGCCAGGTCCAGGCGGCCCGCGCGAGCGTCGCGGCGTACACGGGTGCGGCGGCGGTCTCGAGGAACGCCCTCGAGCTCCTCGTCGGCGCGAACGTCCCCGAAGAGCTCCTCCCGGAGAAGCTCGTCGCGGCGACCGACCCGAAGGGCCTCTCCGCCGGCCTCCCGTCGGAGGTCCTCCTCCGGCGGCCGGACATCCTCGCCGCCGAGCACCTGCTCCGCGGCGCGAACGCGAACATCGGCGCGGCCCGCGCGGCGTTCTTCCCGCGGATCTCCCTCACGGCGGGCCTCGGCACGTCGAGCCCCGACCTCGACGGCCTCTTCAAGTCCGGGACGAAAGTCTGGAGCTTCGCGGGGCAGGTCGTGTCGCCCCTCTTCGCGAGCGGCTCCCTCTTCGCGAACCTGAAGGTGTCGAAGGTCGACCGCGAGATCGCCGTCGCGACGTACGAGAAGTCGATCCAGATGGCCTTCGCCGAGGTGAGCGACGCCCTCGCCCTCCGGACGACGCTCGTCGCCCAGAGGGAGGCGCAGAACGCGCTCGTCGTCGCCCTCGAGGAGACGCTCCGCCTCTCCGACGCGCGCTACAAGGGGGGGATCGACGCCTACCTGCCGGTCCTCGTCGCCCAGCAATCGCTCTTCGCCGCCCAGCGGGCCGCCGTGGGCGTCCGCTTCGCGGAGCAGGCGAACCTCGTGACGCTCTACAAGGTCCTCGGCGGAGGGGTCTGAGCAGGCGAACGGACCCGGCCCCGGCCTTCGCGGCCCGGGGCCGGGCCTAGTCCTTGTGGGCCTTCCAGCTCAGGGCCGTGGCGTCCGGTAGGCTGGTCCGGACTTCGAAGGCGCCCCGCTCGACGAGCAGGGCGAGCTCCTGCGCGGGGCTCCGCGTGATCTCCCCCGCGCCGAGGTCGTCCCGGGCGACGAGGCCGACCCAGGCGTTCCGTCCGCCGAGCTTCGCCGCGTAGAGGGCCAGGTCGGCCAGGTCGACGACCTGCTCCCACTCGACGTGATCGGGCGTCGAGGCGACGACCGGGTACGACGCGAAGCCGACGGAGCAGGTCCGGTGGAGAACGGTCCCGTCGTCGAGGCGGAACTCGTGCGCTGCGACCCTTTCGCGGATCCTCTCGGCCAGGACGGCGCACTCCTTCCGGCAGGTGTTTCGCCCGACGACGAGGAACTCCTCGCCGCCCCACCGGACGACGGTGTCGGTCTCGCGCGTCGCGGAACGCAGGACGGCGGCGAGCTGCCGGAGGACTTCGTCGCCCGCGTGGTGGCCGTGGGCGTCGTTCACCGACTTGAAGTGGTCGACGTCGACCATCAGGAAGACGAGGTCGACGTTGACGCTGGCGCGGTCGCCCCGGCCGAGGGCGACGTTCCGGTGGTTCCGGTTCACCTGGGCCACGACCTCGGGTACGGAGACGCCGAGGTAGCGGCGGTTCCGGAGCCCCGTCAACGGGTCGGTGAGGCTCTGGTTGCGCAGAGCCTCGTTCGCGGCCTTCAGCTCGCGCGTCCTCTCGTCGACGAGCGTCTCGAGGATCGCCGTTCGCCGGTGAAGCTTCCGGAGGCGCCGCTGTACGGCGAGCGCGACGAGGCCCGCCGCGGCCAGGAGCGCCAGGATGCGGAACCAGAGGCTTTGCCACCAGGCAGGGGCGATGGAGAACGCGAAACCGGCGACGGGGCCCCATTCGCTTCCTCCCGCGCGGCTCCGAACCTCGAACCGGTATTCGCCGGGAGGGAGCGCCGAGATGCGGAGCTCCCGGATGCGCGAGGCGCGCCACTCCGGCTCGAGGCCGACGAGCCGGGTCTCGCTCTCGACGGCGTTCTCGCGGACGAAGCTCAGCCCGGCGTAGCGCACCTCGAGGACGTTCTCCCGGTAGCCGAGGCGCTCGCCGTCGGGCGCGGGCCCCTTCCAGGTGCGGCGACCGAGCTTCGTCTCGAGGATCGCCGTCGAGGGGGGCGGAACGGCGGGCGGCGTCACGCGCGGGTCGAACCGGGCGAGGCCCGACATCGTCCCGAACCAGAGGCTCCCGTCCTCGTTCTCGAGGAACGTCATGTTGTTGAAGTCCTCGCCGACGAGCCCGTCCTCGGCGCGGTAGCGGCGTTCCGTCCCGTTCTCGACGCAGTAGACGCCGAGACCGGTGCCGGCCCAGATCCGCCCCGAGCGGTCCTCGCCGAGCATGAAGACCTTCTGGGTCGCGAGGACGCTCCCGGGCGCGAGGAGGTCGGTCACCTGGATCCGCCCGCCGTCGTACCGGACCCGGCTCAGCCCCGCGCCCTCGAAGTACGCGACGACGAGCTCGCCGCTCCCGAGGGAAAGGGCGTAGGCGACGTGCGTCTGCCGGAGGCCGTCCGCGTTGGTGAAGCGCCGCCACGTTCCGGCGTCGCGGACGGCGAGGCCCTTCTCGCCGGCGGCCCAGAGGCGTCCCTTCCCGTCCGGGACGAGGCCGCTGAAATACTCCGTCTCGCTGCCGCCGGGAACGACGACCGGCTGGAAACGAAGAGGACCCGGTCCCGTCCGCGCCGCGCGGAGGCCGCCGCCGTCGGCGGCGACCCAGAGCGTGCCCTCCGCGTCGAGGACCATGCCGAGGGCTCGCGTTCCGCGCAGCCCCGACTCGGCGCCGAATCGCTCGATCCGGTTCCGACGCGGGTCGACCCGCAGCACCTCGACCGGGACGCCGGCCATGTAGAGGAGGCCGCCGCGGTCCTCCTGGATCGTCCGGACGCCGTTCCGTTCGGTCCCGGGGAGGAGCTGGAAGCGGCTCGCTCCCGCGCGCGCGAGTCCCTTCTCGGTCCCGACCCAAAGCGTCCCGTCGACGCTCCGGAAGAGGGCGCGGACGACGTCGCTCGGGAGGCCGTCGATCGTGGTGTAGCCGTACCACACGCCGCCGCCGAGCTGCCTGTGCAGCCCGGTGCTCCCGATCCAGAGAGAACCTTCGCGATCGACGAGGGCGACCTGGGCCCACCCCGTCGGGAGCCCCTGGTTGCGGCCGACGAGGCGCCACCCTTCTTCGTGGAGGACGAGGAGTCCCGTCTCCGTCGGGACGAGGATGCGCCCCTCGCGGTCGACGGCGAGGCGGCCGAGCTGGCTCTCGACGCGGGCCGGGGGCCGCGCCGGCCGGAACGCGTCGGCGCCCGGATCGAGGACGAAGAGCTGCGTTGACGAGCGTGCCCAGACGCGGCCGGCACCGTCGCTGGCGAGGGCCGTGAGCCGCTCGCCCGCGAGGCCCGGGACCGTCCACTCGCGCCAGCCCGCGTCCGAGAGCGTCAGGACCCGCGTTCGCCCACCCTCCGCGGCGGGAGAGGCGGCCGCCCAGAGCCGGCCCTGCCGGTCGACGGCGAGGGCGCTGGCGTCGCCACCGGGCCAGCCCGGGGCGGGAAAGAACCCGCGCGCGATCGTCCCGAAGTAGAGCCCGCTCCGCTGCCCGACCCAGAGCCGGCCGTCCGGGGTTCCCTGCAGCGCGCGCACCGGCTCGGCGGGCATCCCGGTTCCGCCGGCGACCGGCACGAACGCGCCGTCCTCCCACCGGGCGAGGCCCGCGAACGTCCCGGCCCAGAGCGTCCCGTCGGCTCCTTCGCACATCGCGCCGACGTACGTGGAGGGGAGCCC
>CAYVPO010000259.1:2494-4021 GCA_964453825.1 uncultured Holophagales bacterium | reverse complement strand
GCCCGCCGTGCGGCGGGTTGTACTTGAAGCCGCCGTCCTCGGGCGGGTTGTGCGAGGGGGAGATGACGATGCCGTCGGCGCGGGGGCCGTCGTGGTCGCGGTTCCAGACGAGGATCGCGTGAGAGACGACGGGCGTGGGCGTGTAGCCGTCGGCGGCGTCGACGCGCACCGTGACGCCGTTCCCCGCGAGGACCTCGAGCGCCGTCCGGAACGCGGGCTCGGAGAGGGCGTGCGTGTCCTGCCCGAGGAAGAGGGGCCCCGTCGCGCCGTGAGCCGCCCGGTACTCGCAGATCGCCTGCGTCGTCGCGAGGATGTGAGCCTCGTTGAAGCTCGACTTCAAAGACGACCCGCGGTGCCCCGACGTGCCGAACGCGACGCGCTGGGAGCGCTCGCCGGGGTCGGGGCGCTCCGTGTAGTAAGAGGCGAGGAGACGGGGGACGTGGACGAGGTCGGCGGCCTCGGCGGGCTTTCCGGCGCGCGGGTGGCTCATTCGGATCCTCCGCGGGGCACCGTAGGCGCGGGGGGGCGCGGAGTCAACGCCGGGGCGTCAGCGCGCCGCGGGGCTAGCCGCCGAGGGCGGCCGGTGGACCATCGTCCCGCCGGCGTGCGCCGCCGCCGCGACGAGGGCGCAGGAGAGGAGCGTCGCGAGGAACGCGAGGCCGGGGGGGGTGTCGCGCCGCCGGGAGCGGAGCGCGAGCGCGAGAGCGAGGGCCGAGGCCGCGAGGAACGCGACGCCGAGGAGCGCGTGGCGGCGAGCGAGCCCTCCGGCGGCCTCGGGGCCGGGGAGCGGCCCCCAACCGCCCACGAGGTAGGCGAGGCCGTCGGCCCAGCGCCACCCGGTGAGGGTCCCCGCGAGCCCTCCGGCGACGGCGACGCCGAGGAGGAGAACGGCGGCGGGAAGAGAGGCCGAGCGCGTCCCCGGACGCAGGAGCGCGGCGCCCAGCGCGAAGGCCGCGAAGAACGACGCCGCGACGGGGAAGTGGACGACGGCGGGATGGAGCGGCAACGACGGGTCCAAGTCGGTCCTCCGCGGGGATGATCGGCTATTCGGGGCGATTTCGGGACCTCTCAGTCCACCTCCTTCGGCCGCTCGACCCAGGCCCAGAAGCTCGGGAGGACGAGGAGCGTGAGGATCGTCGAGGTGATCAGCCCGCCCATCACGACGACGGCCAGCGGCTTCTGGATGTCGGCGCCCGAGCCGGTCGCGTAGAGCATCGGGAGGTGGCCGATGAAGCTCGTGAGCGCGGTCATGACGAGCGGACGGAAGCGGACCTCGCAGCCCTTCACGACCGTGTCTGCCACGCTCTCGCCCCGGTCGCGGAGCTGGCGGAAGTACGCGACGAGGACGACGCCGTTCTGAACCGCGATTCCGAGCAGGACGATGAACGCCACCGCCGCGGAGACCGAGACGGGCATCCCGAAGACGACGACGGCGATCACCCCTCCGACGAGCGCGAACGGGAGGTTGAGCAGGACGAGAAGGGAGTCCCGGACGGACCCGAGCGCCAGGTAGAGCAGGACCAGGAT
>CAYVPO010000259.1:0-2394 GCA_964453825.1 uncultured Holophagales bacterium | reverse complement strand
TTCACCGCGAGGTCGCTTTTCACGCCGGAGATGAGCTCGTTCACTCGCAGCGCGATCGGCTGCGAGAACGAGAAGCGCAGGCCGGGGATCTCGGAGAGGTCCTTCTGCATCGCCTCGACGAGCTCGGCCTTGTCGCGCCCCGTTCCCCACTTCCGGCGGGGCTTCAGCATGACGAAGACGTCGGTCTGCTCGGGCCCCATCGGGTCCTCCGAGATCTCCGCCCGTCCGGTCTTGCTGACGACCGTTTCGACCTCGGGGAACGCGAGCAGGCGCTTCTCCAGGAACGTCGCGACCTTGACCGAGCCCTCGAGCGAGGCGTTCGGCAGCCGGACGACGTTCACCGCGATGGCCCCCTCGTCCAGCGGCGGCATGAACTCCGTCCCCACGAGCGGAAGGAGGGCCAGCGAGACGAGGAGGACCCCGCCCGAGAGGCCGAGAGTCACCGCCGGGCGGCGCACCGCGTGCCCGAGGAGCCGGACGTATCCCTGGCGGAGCCTCCGGATGAACGCGAACTCCTTCTCGGGGACCTGCCGCAGGAACATCTCGGAGAGGACGGGCACGACCGTGAGCGCGACCGCGAGGGAGACGAGGAGGGCGATCAGCATCGTCGCCGCGAGCGGGGCGAACATCTTCCCCTCGACCCCCTGGAGCGTGAAGAGGGGCACCAGGATGATCGCGACGATGATCACGGAGAAGGCGACCGGCCTCGCGACCTCGGCGAGCGCACCGGCGACGACGCGCCGCCGGTGCTCCTTCGCCGTCTCGAGCGCGAGGTGGCGGCGGATGTTCTCGACGACGACGATGGAGGCGTCGACGACCATCCCGACCGAGAACGCGAGGCCGCCCAGGCTCATGAGGTTCGAGGTGATCCCGGCCGAGCCCATGACGATGAAGCTGACGAGGAACGTGAGAGGGAGGGAGAGGACGACGATGAGCGCCGTCCGGAGCTCGGCGACGAAGAGGAAGAGGATCAGGATCACGAGGAGGCCGCCTTCGAGCAGGGCGTCGACGACGGTCTCGATGCAGGCCTCGATGAGCGAGGTGCGGTCGTAGAAGACGTTCAGCCGGACTCCCGGCGGAAGCGTGTCCCGAACCTTCTCCACGGAGGCCTTGACGCGGCTCACGACGTCCTGCGAGTTCGCGCCCTTGAGCATGATGATCATGCCCGCGACGACCTCGCCCTTCCCGTCGCGCGAGACGGCGCCCTGGCGGGGCTCCGCCCCGATGACGACGTCGGCGACGTCCCGCACGTAGACGGGAGAGCCGTCGACGGCCTTGAGCACGGTCCGCTCGATGTCGGGAATGTCCTTCAGGAGCCCGACGCCCCGCATGTAGAGCTGCTCCCAGCCCCGGACGAGGACGCCCCCGCCCGCGTTCGCGTTCCCCTGCTCGACCGCCTCGACGACCTCGCCGACCGTCAGGTCGTACTTGAGGAGCTTCTCCGGCGAGACGAGGACCTGGTACTGCTTCACCTCGCCGCCGAAGCTGTTGACCTCGTTCACGCCGGGGATCGGCTTCAGGAGCGGCGAGACGATCCAGTCCTGGATCGTCCGGAGGTCCATGGCGCTCCGGCCGTCCGCCTCGAGGGTGTACTGGTAGATCTCCCCGAGGCCGGTCGAGATCGGCCCGAGCTCCGGCTCGACGCCCGGAGGAAGCTGCTCGCGGGCCATGCTGAGCCGCTCGAAGACGACCTGGCGCGTCCAGTAGGTGTCGACGCCGTCCTCGAAGATGATGACGACCTGGGAGAGGCCGGCCCGCGACAGCGACCGGACCTGCTGGACGCGCGGCAGACCGCGCATCACCTGCTCGATGGGATAGCTCACCCGCTGCTCGACGTCGACGGCGGCGAGCCCCGGAGCCTTCGAGAGGATCATGACCTGGGTGTTCGTCACGTCGGGGAAGGCGTCGATGGGGAGGCGGGTCCAGGCGACGACGCCCAGCGCGGCGAGGAGCGCGGTGCCGAGGAGGACGAGGAGCCGGTTCTTCAGGAGGACGCTGGCGAACCCCACGTCGTGCCGTCCCGTCAGTCCGCGCAGCCCGCGCCCATCTTCGAGCGGAGGACGTCGGACTTCATGAGGAAGGCCCCTTCGGCGACGACGACCTGGCCCGCCGTCAGTCCGCTCTTCACCTCGGCCCAGCCGCCCCAGGTCCGCCCGACCGCGACGGGGCGACGGACGTAGTCGTCGCCCGCGTGGTGGACGAAGACGAAGGAACGCCCCTCGTCCTCGAGGACGGCGCTTCCGGGAATCGCGAGCGCCTCGTCGGCGCCCGGGAGGTACAGCCGGACGCTGGCGAACATTCCCGAGAGCAGGTGCCCCGCCCGGTTGCTCACCTCGACGCGGACCTTCACGGTCCGGGAGGACTCGTCCATCGCCTGCGTGACGAGGTCGACGG
>CAYVPO010000258.1:0-4049 GCA_964453825.1 uncultured Holophagales bacterium | reverse complement strand
GCCGGGGCGGAGGACCCACGAGTCCGAGTAGAGCCGCGTCGGGAGGTTCCAGCGCCTCCCGTCCATCGTCCTCGTGACGACGCGCGCGTAGTAGGCGACGACGAACGCCGAGACGACGGCGAAGAGGAGGACGAGGCCACCCGCACCCCAGAGCGCCCACCGGGGAATCGCCCTCCAGATCCGGCGCGCTCGGGCGAGGAGTCGGGACACCACCCGTGGAGTGTAGCGAACGCCTTTCCCGTTCCGCCTCGGGACCCCGGCGACCGGCTCCTCGCGGCCGGCCAACCGGGCCGCGTTACGCCCTCTTCCAGACCTCGATCGCCTCGATGAGCCCCTCGTCTCCGAGGAAGGAGACGCGGTCCCCGACCTTCCTTCCGAGCAGCCCCTTCGAGGCGTCGGCCAGATAGGAGTAGACGTCGGCCTCGGGCCTCGAATCCCACGGGCCGAGGAGCGTCACCGCACGGGTCCCGCCGAGGAGCCGGAGCGTGACGCGCGTGCCGGGCCTCACCTCCGTGGTGTCGACCGTCGCCGGGTCGAGGACGCGGGCCTTCCGGAGCTCCTCCTGCAGGCGGGCGACGCGGACGCCGAGGTCCTGCTGCCGCTGCTTGCGCGCCTGGTACTCGAAGTTCTCCGAGAGGTCCCCTTCGGCGCGAGCGATGGCGAGCCCCTTCGTGTTCTCCGGGATGTCGACCTCAACGAGCCTCTCGAGCTCCTTCTTCTTCCCCTCGAGCGCCTCGTCCGTCACGAAGAAGCTGTCGTCGCCTCCCTTCCGGAGGTCGGGGAAGCGCATCTCGGCCGCCGCGAAGAGCGCCGCGCGGCGGTGCGGCTCGAGCTCGTTGTGCCGGTCGAGGGCCTGGAGGAACTGCTGCGCCTCCTCGAGCGTCGCCTGCTTGACGAGCCAGGCCGCCGCGACGCCGGTCCTGTCGAACAGCTCGCGGAGCTTCGCGCGGCCCCCTCCCAGGTCCTCCCACGACGCGGCGTCGAGGAGGCGGCCGAGGACCGTCGGCGTGAGGCGGGCGCGGAAACCGTCGTCCTGGGCGGCCCGGAGGCCGAACCAGAGGAACGCCTTCGGGCCGCTCCGGGGCGACTTGAGGAGCTTCTCGAGCGTCGCCTCCCGCGTCGCGGGGTCGACCTCGGCGAGACGCCGGTCGATCAGGTCGAGCGTCCGGGCGTCCTCCTCCCGGAAGAACCACTCCGCGACGAGCCGGGCGCCGTCCTCGGGCCGCGAGGCGAGCAGCCCCTCGAGGAATCGCTCCCGCGCGAGGCGGTCGCCGATCCGGCCGAGCATCGGGAGCGGCGCCTCCGGGACGAGGTCCTCCGGCGCGAAGCCGAGCGTCACGCCGTCCACCTTCTCGACGGCGACCGCGATCTCGTAGGCGAGCGGCGGATTCGCGTCGCGGAGCGCCCGGGCGTCCTCGACGAGCTTCGCGCCCATCTCCGTCGCGAGCGCCGGGTCGCGTTTCGCGTTCTTCCGGAAGAAGTCGAGACGGGCCTCGGGCGTGTGCGCCTTCGCGAACTTCGCGAGGATCGCGGCGTCGGCCGCCTGCGAGGTCCGCGTCCACTCGACGGAGGCGTTCTTGCCCGAGCCGTGAAGGACGACGTGAGGGCTCTTGCGCGCCGCTGTCCACCACGACGTCCACCGCTCCTCGGGGACGAGCCCGGCCAGCGCCTCCTTGACCTCGGAGACCGGCAGAGCCTTCTCGAACGAGTCGAGGAGCCTTCGGAGGCCTTCCGGCGGATCGGCGAGGACGCTCTCGGCCAGCGCCTCCCGGGCGGTCAGCTTCTCGTGCAGGAAGTGCCCCTCGGGGAGCGGCGAGAGGCTCTTGGCCGCGACGCCGATCGGGATCGAGACTCCGACCGACTTCTCGAAGTCGACGCGGACGGCGTCGAGGGCGAAGTTCGTCTCGACGACCTTTCCGGCGCCCCGCACGGCCATGAAGAAGCAGCGCCCCACCTCGAACGGGAGCCACTTCTCGGCGCGCTCGACGCGCGCGAGGCCGTCCGCCGGCTCCTTCGCCTCGAGGAACCGGAACCGCCCGAGCAGCGTCGTCAGCGACGCCGACTCGGGGTACGCCGCCCGGATCGCCCCCTCGAAGAGCTTGTGGAAGCCGTCGGTCGAGGACGGCGTCGCGCCGGCGCGGACGGCCTCCTTCAGGAGGCTCCAGCGGAGGCGGGCCGCCGCGGGGGACGTCCCCGGGCCGCGCAGCGTCGCGTCGGCGAGCGTCGCGAGGCCCTGGAGGCGGCTCTTCTGGCCGGAGGCGCGGGCGAGGCCGCGGAACGCCGCCGCAAGGAGCTCTGCGTTCTCCTCGGCGTCGAGGAGGGCGTCCTTGACGGCGTTCTCGACGACGTCGAACTTCTTTTCGGAGAGGAGCGACGAGAGCTCGTTCAGGTTCATGTCGGGGCGGGAGTGTACCCGCCCCGCTCCGATTCGCCTCCGCGGGACCTTCAGCGCCCGAGCATTCCGCTCCGGAGGTCCTCCGACGGAGGCTTCGGCCCGAGCCAGAGCGAGAACAGGACCTCGGCGAACTCCTTTCCTTCGATCGTCGCGACGTCCTTCCCGTCCCGGTTGACGACGGTCCCGACGCCCGGCGCGTAGACGTACGTCGTCACCGAGCCGTCCTTCACGTCCGCGACGGTCGCGAGGAGCTTCTCGACGCCCGCCTTCTGCGCGTCCGCCTTCGCCCCGGCGTTCGCCGCGAAGCCCTCCCGGAACGTCTCGACGAGCTTCCCGCGATCGACGCTTCGGAGGAAGTGCATCCGGACCGCCTTCGGCGCGTCGGCGGCGAGGATCGCGCCGGCGTCCGAGGACGGGGTCTCGAGGTAGAGGCCGCCGACGTAGACCTTGAATACGGCCTTCTTGCGGAGCCCCATGCCGTTCAGCTTCAGCGTCTTCCCCGCCACCGAGAGGGTGTCGGGCATCGAGGCCCCCGCCAGCTCCTTCGCCGAAGCCGGAGCGGCGGAGAGCACGAACGCGAATACGGCCGACAGGGCGAACGCTCGCCGGGTGTTCCTCATGGGTCGTCCTCCTTCGGGCCGTGAGGATACTGCGATCGCCCGTCGCGGCTGCAGGGACGGCGCCCGCCGGTTTCGCCGTCTCCCGGCCGGGAGACGGCGGAACCGGGGCCGGGCCTCTACTCCTGGATCTCGCTCAGCCGCGCGACGCGGAAGAACTGGTCGCGCATCGCGGCGAGGAGCGAGAGGCGGTTGCGCCGCACGGCTTCGTCCTCCACCAGGACCATGACGTCGACGAAGAAGCGGTCGAGCACCGGCCCGAGGGAGGCCATGACCGAGAGCGCCTCGTCGTACCGTCGCGCGCCGATCAGCTCGTCGAGGATCCCGCGGGCCTGGAAGAAGTCACCCGCGAGCTGCCTCTCCGCATCCTCGGTCACCAGCGTCGGGTCGATCTCTCCGGCCGCCGTCGCACCCGCCTGGACGAGGATGTTCTGCACGCGCTTGAAGGAGGCGGCGAGGGCGCCGAAATCGGGCTGGCGCCTCACCCGGGAGACGGCCGCGACGCGTTCCGCGGCGTCGGTCACGTCGGGACAGGGCGTCGTGAGGACCGCCTCGATCTCGTCGTGCCGGTGCCCGCGGCGCTCGAGCAGGAAGCGGAGGCGCTCGAGGAGGAAGGGGTGGAGAGTCGAGACGACCTCCACTTCCGAGGCGCCCGACACCTCGTGGAGCCGGCGGGCGGCGGCGATCGCGACCGGGAGCTCCAGCCGGTGCCCTCCCTCGAGGAGGATCCGGACGACGGCGAGCGCGGCCCGCCGCAGGGCGTACGGGTCGCGCGAGCCGGTCGGGACGAGGCCGAGCGCGAAGAACCCGGCGAGCGTGTCGAGCCGGTCGGCGAGCGCGACGACGCGGCCGACGGGCTCCGCCGGAAGGGCGTCGTCGACGCCGGCCGGGCGGTAGTGGTCGTAGACGGCGCGGCAGACCGTCTCGGTCTCGCCGTCCCGGCGGGCGTAGAGCCCTCCGACGATCCCCTGAAGGTCCGGGACCTCGCGCACCATGTCGGTGACGAGGTCGGCCCGGGCCAGGCGCGCCGCCCGCGC
>CAYVPO010000257.1:0-4135 GCA_964453825.1 uncultured Holophagales bacterium | reverse complement strand
CTCAGGCCTCCCCTCTGGCGTCGTGAACGCGGGCGCATCCGCGATCGGCGGCGTGCGCGGTTACGGGCGACGATCGTCCGGGACGGCAGCGATGACGTTCCTCCCGGACTCCCGCCGGAAACACGAGACGAGAAACGGAGCTCCGAAGGCGGCGAGCAGCAGATAGAGCGCGATGTTCGCGGGCCAGAGGACGTCCGCTGGGCTCCTCGCCGTGAAGATGACCAGGGGCATGAACCAGGCTGACAGCCGGATGGAAAGCCTCTCGGCGGCCGCGCCGGCCCCGACGAGGGCGGGACCGAGGAGCCAGGTCAGATACCACTCGTGATTGCTGGTGTTCAAGGTGAGGAAGTGCGAGAGAAACAGGAAGACCCAGGCCCTCTCCAGTGCGCCCGGCCGGCCCCTGAACCGGTCCCTGACGAGGAGAACGAGGCTGGCTGCGGCAAGGAGGAAGAACGCCGCGAGCAGGATCCGGCTCATCGCGGGAGCCGGGACCTGGAACAGGAACCGGTCGACGGCGCCGAGCAAGAAGTGCACGCTGCTCCGGAAAGTCCCGCTCCCGTGTCGGATCGCCGATAGAAGACTCGACGGGAAGCCCGGATAGCGAAGGGCGAGAAGAGCGACCGGGAGCGCGAAACCCGCGAGGAAGCGGAGGGGGGCGCGGAAGGAGAGGGCCCTTCCCGACCGCCCCCGGAGAGTCCAGTCTGCGACGAAGAGGGGGAGGGCGATGAGCGGCGCGTACTTCACGCCGACCGCGCAGGCGAGCGCGAATCCGCAGGAGAACGGGCGGTCGCCACGCCGGAGATCGAGGGCCGCGAGCACGAACACCACCATGAGGTGGTCGTTGTGCATGCCGGTCATCGCGCTGAGGAGGACGATCGGGCTGCAGGCGAAGGCGTAGAAGGCGAACGGGGCGCCCCGAGGCCCGGCCAGCCGGACGACCAGAGCCGACGCGGCCACGTGACAGGCCAGAGTGACGAGCTTGAAGAGGGCGAGGGCGACCTTGATTTTCCCGAAGGAGAGGGCGGCGAGCCCCGTGGCGAGCGATTGAAAGAGGGGGCCGTAGGTGCCGGGCAGGGTCAGGAAGTCTGGCAGGACATTCGTGAACATGGGATCGAACGCCGCTGCACCCGTCTGTGCGATCGCGTGCCGGAACGGATCGAGGTCGTACCGGGCCTCGAGCCAGCCGAGGCCAATGTAATAGAAGACGTCGGGACTCAACCAGGGGAGCCCCACGGAAAAGACGAACGCGACGAGACTGGCGCGGAGGACGAGAGGAGAGCTCGGCACCGATGCCTGTACGAGTCGGAGCCGGGCGGCGATCGTCGCGTAGAGCGCACCGGCGGCGACGAGGAGCGCCGCCTGGAGGATTCGTCCTGAGAGTACGGCCAGAGGTCCTGCGCCCTGGCTCGACTCGGCGAAGTACCCGAGGAAGAAGTCGAACTCGTGCCGGATCAGGTCCATTGGACTCTGGAACCAGAGCCGGAATGACGGTAGGACGAGCAGTACGGAAACGAGGATGGAAAGGGAGAGGAGCCGGGTCGGCACGCCTTCGTCTGCCGGGCGCAAAGGGGGGGGGGACGGGAGTCGAGAGCCTCCGCCCTCCAGAATGGCACTCACAAGGATCCTCCGCGCCTCGAGTCGCTGGATTATGCTCCCTTCCCGCTATGGAACCGACGATGCCGCTCGCCGTCCCCGTCCCCCTCCTCGACCTGAAGAAGCAGTACGCCACGGTCCGCGACGAGATCCGCGCCGCGACGGACGAGCTCTTCGAGAGCCAGGGATTCATCCTCGGCCCGAAGGTCGAGGCGTTCGAGAAGGCGATCGCGGAGTACGTCGGGGTGAAGCACGCGATCGGGATGTCGTCGGGCACCGACGCCCAGCTCGCCGCGATGATGGCGCTCGGCATCGGGCCGGGCGACGACGTCGTCACCTCGCCTTACACGTTCTTCGCTTCGGCCGGAGCCGTCGTCCGCCTCGGGGCGCGTCCCGTCTTCTGCGACATCGACCCGGCGACGTACAACGTCGACCCGCAGAAGCTGGCCGCGGCGATCACGCCGAGGACGAAGGCGATCCAGCCGGTCCACCTCTACGGACAGTGCGCCGACATGGACCCGATCCTCGACGTCGCGAAGTCGAAGGGGATCCCGGTGATCGAGGACGCCTGCCAGTCGCTCGGGGCGGGCTACAAGGGGAAGAAGGCTGGCGCCCTCGGCGACTTCGGCGCGTTCTCGTTCTTCCCGTCGAAGAACCTCGGCGGGTTCGGCGACGGCGGCATGGTGACGACGAACGACGACGCGATGGCGGCGACGCTCCGCGCTCTCCGGATGCACGGGCAGACGAGCACCTACCACCACAAGCTCGTCGGCGGGAACTTCCGGCTCGACGCGCTTCAGGCGGTCGTCCTCCACGTCAAGCTCCCGCACCTCGACGCGTGGGCCGAGGGCCGCCGGCAGAACGCGGCCGACATCGAACGGCGCTTCCTGGAGCACGGCGGGAAGACGTTCGAGCAGGGGGGGATCGGATTCCCGCGCGAGGCGCCCGGCCGGCACCACGTCTACAACCAGTTCGTCGTGAGGGTCGCCCGCGGGCGGCGGGACGAGCTGAAAGACCGTCTCACCCAGCTGAAGGTCGGATGCGCGATCTACTACCCGGTGCCGCTCCATCTCCAGGAGTGCTTCGCGAACCTCGGCGGCAAGGCCGGGGACTTCCCGGTCGCGGAGCGGGCGGCGCTGGAAACTCTTGCCTTGCCTGTATTTCCGGAACTTGCGCCCTCCCAGAAAGCCTTCCTCGCCTATCATCTGGCCCAGTTCTCGAGGGAGTAGGAGGACGTTTCCCGGAGGGGAGGCGAGCCAAGCCCTTCTGCCTCACTTGACAAGGCGGCGCGCAGGTTATAGGTTCTTAGCACTCGCCGTTGGCGAGTGCTAACGACAGCTACCGCAGCTTCCAAACGGGGTGAACTGCCCCGACAAACCGGAACCCGAGAAGGAGAACCAATGAAGATCCGTCCCCTCTATGACCGCATCCTCGTCAAGAGGATCGAGCCCAAGGAGCAGGTCCGCGGCGGGATCATCATCCCCGACACCGCCAAGGAGAAGCCGATGGAGGCCACGGTCGAGGCCGTCGGCGAGGGCAAGTTCGACGACAACGGCAAGCGCGTGGCCCTGACCGTCAAGGCCGGCGACCGGATCCTCATCGGCAAGTACGCCGGCACCGAGATCAAGATCGACGAGAACGAGTACCTGATCCTCCGCGAGGACGAAGTCCTCGCGATCGTCGACGCGAAGTAAGGCGAGGTAAGAGAAATGGCTGCCAAGAACATCACCTACGGCGAGGACGCTCGCCAGAGCATCCTCCGCGGCGTCAACAAGCTCGCCGACGCGGTCAAGGTCACGCTCGGCCCCAAGGGCCGCAACGTCGTCATCGAGAAGAAGTTCGGCTCGCCCCTGATCACCAAGGACGGCGTCACCGTCGCCAAGGAGATCGAGCTCGCCGACCCGCTCGAGAACATGGGCGCCCAGATGGTCCGCGAGGTCGCCTCCAAGACCTCCGACGTCGCCGGCGACGGCACGACGACCGCCACGGTCCTCGCGCAGGCGATCTACCGCGAGGGGATCAAGATGGTCACCTCCGGCCACAACCCGATGGAGCTCAAGCGCGGCATCGAGATCGCCGTGAAGAAGGCCGTCGAGTCGATCGACAAGCTCAAGAAGAGCGTCGACGCCAAGGAGATCGCCTTCGTCGGCACCATCTCCGCCAACGGCGACGAGGAGATCGGCAAGATCATCGCCGAGTCGATGGACAAGGTCGGCAAGGACGGCGTCATCACGGTCGAGGAGGCCAAGGGCCTCGAGACGACCCTCGAGGTCGTCGAGGGGATGCAGTTCGACCGCGGCTACCTCTCCCCGTACTTCGTCACGGACGCCGAGAGGATGGAGGCCGTCCTCGAGAACGCCCGGATCCTCATCTTCGAGAAGAAGATCTCCTCGATGAAGGACCTCCTCCCCGTGCTCGAGCAGACCGCCAAGCAGGGCAAGCAGCTCCTCATCATCGCCGAGGACATCGAGGGCGAGGCGCTCGCGACGCTCGTCGTGAACAAGCTCCGCGGCACGCTCCAGGTCTGCGCCGTCAAGGCCCC
>CAYVPO010000256.1:584-4143 GCA_964453825.1 uncultured Holophagales bacterium | reverse complement strand
TTCTTGAGCCGATCGGTTGGGTCCCCCCGGCCGAATTCGAGGCGGCTTACTATCGAGGTCAGGAAACCCCAGCCCAACCGGCTGGACTCAACTAAACCGGTCTCCGGGATTCCCGGGGCGGTTCACTCGTGACCGACCTGGTCGTAGCGGAGGGAGGCGAACGTGCCTACGGGATCGAGCTTCCCCGGAAGCGATGCCCCCCCGGGCCCGGGAGACGCGGACACGACGCGTGGAGGCTCGCGCGTGGCCGCGAACGCCGGGAGTCCGGATTCGAGGCGGTCTCCGGTACCTCGGAACGACGCCCACGGTCGGAATCCCGATGGAGCCCTGATGAGTTCGTTTCTCGCCGCTCTCGTTCTCTGCTCACTCGGCTTGACGGGATGCGCATCCCGATCGGACGTCCTGGCGCTCTCCCCGGAGGCTGCCGTCTCCCTGGACGACTACCTGCGCGTCCTGAACGAAGCCACGCCGTCCGACCCCGTCGTCGACGACCGGGACCCTTCCGTGAAGGCCCGCCTCGCTCCCCCGGTCGAGCTTCGCCGCGTGCAGCCCGCGCTGAGCCGCGAGGCACGTCTGCAGTCCTGCGACGGGAAGGTCGTCCTCGCGTGCGTCATCGAGCGCGACGGCTCGGTTTCGAACGTCCGAGTGCTGTCCGCCTCCGGCCACCGGGACTTCACGGCCGCTTCCGTCGGGGCCGTCCGCGAGGGGCGCTACTCGCCCGCGACCATCGACGGCTCGCCCGTCCGGCTCCTCCTCACCGTGACCACGACGTACCGCATCCGGTAGCCTCGCGGCCCGCCCCGCGACGGGGGTCCCGTCCCCGCCGGCCCGGGGCTCTCGGGGACGCCCGGGGCGGACGGTCGCAGGATCGCTAAGGGGCGGTGGGGGCCCCGGACGGCGATCCGCCTCCCGCCGCCTTCGAGCTCGCGAGGATCTCGGTGTACTCGGCCATCCGGATGTTCGACTCGGAGCGGGTCTGAATGAGGATGTGGTTCTTGGTCCCCTTCTCGAGCGCCGAGACGGCGCTGAAGAGACGGGCCTGGGCGTCGGAGATCTGCCGGGCAAACTCTTCCCGCGTGCCGGCCGGCTCCAGGACGAAGGTCACGAGCTCGGTCGTGGCTTTTCGGACGGCGTCGATGTCGGCCGCCCGCGGGAAGGACGCGTCGACAGGAACGGGCTTCCCGAGCTCGGCGAGGTAGGTGACCGCGGCGAGCCCTTCCGCCGACCCGCGGTAGGCGGCCGCCGCTTCCCAGGACGGCTGCGTTCCGTCCTCGGCCGGAGGCTGGGCGGTGAGAACCTCGTCGTAACGCGAGGCGAGGTGGCTGACCGCGGCGCGAGCGACGTGCGCGTCGACGAGCGCCGCCCGGGTCGCGAGCTGCTCGGGAGTGGCTCCGCCGCCGCACGCGCCGACGGCCAGTGCCGCCAGGAGTCCGATCACCGCTCTCCGCATGGGTTCCTCCCTTCGAGCCGGAACCGGATACGGCCGCCGGTGCCACCCATCCGGCCCCCCCCACTTCGACAGGCCCGATTCTAGGGCAACCGGGCGAGAGACGAGGAAGGCCCGGGACCGGCCAAGCCAATCCTCTGCGAGACTCGCGCCCATGCGTCCGCTCCGCTTCTCCATCCTTCCCGGAAGCTTCGCCGTCGCCCGCCTCCCGCCGGACGCCGAGGTTCCGGACGGCGCGCTCTCCCCTCCCTTCCGCTCCGTGACGCGGACGGCTGCGGAGCTCTCGCTCGTCTGCCCGGACAACTCCGTGCCCGACGGGGCGCGCGCGGAGACGGGCTGGGCTGTCCTCGCGCTGGAAGGCCCGTTCCCGTTCGACCTCGTCGGCGTTCTCGCCGCGTTCCTCGTCCCGCTCGCCGCAGCCGGCGTCGGCATCTTCGCGATGAGCACGTTCGACACGGACTACGTCCTCGTGAAGCGGGAGAACCTCGACGTGGCCGTCGAGGCGCTCACGGCCGCCGGACACGAGCGCGTCGGGGACGGGCCCGGCGGAAAGGCCTGATCCCCGTCTCGCCGCGTCATCGGAGCGCGCCCTCGAGGGCGGTCCGGGCGTCGGTTCTCCCGTCGCGATACTTCACGATGATCGCCGCCGAGACCGAGAGCCCCCTCACGTGGGCCCACGACCCGGGCGCGGGCCGCGCGCCGGGGACGACGACGGCGCCCTCGGGCACGGTCAGCGGCTGGCCGTCGATCGCCCGGACTTCCCGCTCGTTCACGAGGTCGTAGAGAACGCTCGAGGCCGTCAGGATCACCCCGGCCGCGAGGACCGCCCGGGCCCTCACGCGCACCCCTTCGTACAGGCCGACACCACCACCGACGAAGACCTCGTCCTCGACGACGACCGGAAGGGCGCCCACCGGCTCGAGGACGCCTCCGAGCTGGGCCGCGGCGGAGAGGTGGACGCGCTTTCCCACCTGCGCGCAGGAGCCGACGAGGGCGTGGCTGTCGATCATCGAACCCTCGCCGACGTACGCCCCGACGTTCACGTAGGCCGGCGGCATGACGACGACGCCCTTCGCGACGAAAGCGCCCCTCCGAATCGCCGTTCCGCCGGGGACGACGCGGACGCCGGCCGGAAGCTCGCCGCGCGGCGGGAGCGTGTCGCGGTCGCGGAACGCGAACGGCGTCGCGGGGACGTCGACGTCCACGCCGAGACGGAACGCCGCGAGGATCGACTCCTTCACCTCGGGGTTCACGCGCCAGCCGTCGCCGTCCGGCTCGGCCGCCCGCACCTCGCCGCGCTCCAGGCGGTCGAGGAGGGCAAGGACCTGCCCGCGCGAGAGGCCGCCGCTCACGGCTCCTCCCCCACCGGGTTCCCGGCGTCGTCGAGGAGGCCCGCCTCCTTCAGCGCCTCCTCCATCGGCTTGTGCTGTCCCTTCGAGAGCGGGACGAGCGGCAGCCGCAGGACGTCCTCGATCAGCCCGAGGCGGTGGAGCGCCCACTTCACCGGGATCGGGTTCGACTCGCGGAAGTTCGCCCGCATGAGAGGCAGGAGCTTCGCCTGCAGGCGCGCCGCCGCGTCCCGCTCGCCGGTGAGGGCCGCCTCGACGAGCGCGACGAGGAGCGCCGGCGCCTCGTTCGAGACGACGGCGATCACGCCGTCGGCGCCGCACGCGATCATCGGCAACGCGAGCGAGTCCTCCCCGGAAAGGACCGAAAAGCCCGCCGGGCGGTGGCGCAGGATCTCGCACGCCTGATCGAGGCTCCCGGAGGCTTCCTTCACCGCGCACATTCGCGGGTCTTCCGCGAGCTGCAGGACGGTCTCCGGCAGCATGTTCACGCCGGTGCGCGCGGGGACGTTGTACGCGACGACGGGCAGGTGGCCGGCGTCGGCGACGGCGCGGAAGTGCTCGACGAGGCCGCGCGGCGTCGGCTTGTTGTAGTAGGGCGTGACGACGAGGAGAGCGTCGGCCCCCGCCCTGCGGCAGCGCTCGGCCAGCATCTGCGACCGGCGCGTGTCGTTCGAGCCGCAGCCGGCGATCACCCGGATCGGGCGGCGGGCCGTCCGCGCCTCCTCGACGGTCACCGTCACGACGCGCTCGTGCTCGTCGGGGT
>CAYVPO010000256.1:0-574 GCA_964453825.1 uncultured Holophagales bacterium | reverse complement strand
GTCGAGCGTGACCGCCTCCCCCGTCGTCCCGCACGGGACGACGCCCGCCACGCCCCCGGCGACCTGGCGCCGGACGAGCCGCCGAAGGGCCGGTTCGTCGACCTCGCCCCTTTCCGTGAACGGCGTCACGAGCGCCGTGAAGGCTCCCGTGAGGTGGATGCGGGGTACCTCCTGCGTCTTCATCGGGTCCTCCTGTCGAGAAAGTCGTCGAACGTGACGGGCCCCGTGAGGCCCGAGGCGACGAGCCACTCCGCGGCCCGGACGGCGCCGAGGGCGAACACCGATCGGGACCGGACGCGGTGGACCAGCTCGGTAGACTCGTCGGGCCCCTCGAAGACGAGGACGTGCTCGCCCGGCTGCCCGCCGTGGCGCAGGGAGACGATCGGGATCTCCTCGCCGGCGGGCCGACCGACGCCGACGGCGTCCGCGATCGCCCTCGCCGTCCCCGAGGGGGCGTCCCTCTTGGCGGAATGGTGCCGCTCCACGATCGCCGGCTCGAACTCCGGGAAGCGCGCGAGCGCCCCGCCGAGGACCATCGCCGCCCGGCGGAGGGCGGCGACGCCGATCGAGAAGT
>CAYVPO010000255.1:0-4158 GCA_964453825.1 uncultured Holophagales bacterium | reverse complement strand
GTCACGTCGGTCTCGGTCCAGATCGTCCCCTTCCCCATGCTCGCGGCCTCGGCCGCAAGGCCGACGACGCGGTCGGCGAGGAGGAGCGGCGGGAGCGGCATCCTCACCTGCCTCTCGTACGCGTCCTGCGCGGCGAACGCGGGGCCGAAGATCTCGGAGATCCGGCCGCCGGCGTGGACCTCGAGCTCGCGGCGGTCGAAGTGGGGACCGACGGGCTCGTCGTCGCGGCGGGGCGTCGCGACCGGAGCGGGGACCACCGCGACCGGCGACGGAAGCGCCGCGACGGGCGGCACGGGCGGAGCCGGCGCGGCGGAGAGAGTCGCCGGAGCCGCCGGAGTCGGCCGCGCCTCCGGGGCGGGTGCGGCCTGCGCCGTCCCCCCGCGGCTCGCCGCGTGGAGGAACGTCTCCATCGCAGACCCGCGCAGCGAGAGGAAGCGCTCGTGCAGCGCCTGCTGGACGAGGACGTGGTCCTGCTGGATCCGCGAAAGCTGCGCGACGTGGTCGCGGAAGCCGTCGAGGACGGCGGAAGGAACGAGGGCGGGAGGCGCGGAGGAGACGGGCGAGGCAGGCGCGACAGGCGCAACGGGCGCGACCGGAGCGGCGGCCTCATCGTTCCGTTCACGCGGGACCGCGAGGCCAGCGGGCTCGGCCGGACGGACGCCCCACTCCTCGTCGATCACCGGCGGAAGGACCGGGGCCGGGGCCATCACCCGCGCGCCCTCCGCTCCGATTCCGGCGCCCGTCGCGGGCACGGGTGGAATCGCGATCGCGGGAGGGTGCGCCGGGAAGGAGAGGCTGCGGCCGCTGCCGGGCGAGAGGCGCTCTCCTCGCAGCAGCGTGTCGAGCTCGTCGAGGGCCCCGGCGCGCATCGGCACGCCCGCGGCGACGAGCGCCGCGAGCGCATCGAGCGTCGCCTCGAGCCCCTGTCCCTTCCGGTCGAGGCTGACGACGAGAGCCTCGCGCTCGCCGAGGATGGCGCGGATCCAGCGGCCGCACGCGGCCTGCGGCCCGTGCTCGACGAAGACGCGGACGCCGTCCTCGAAGGCCTGAAGGACGGTCGGGCGCAGGTCGAGGGTCCGGTTCGCCTGGCCGAGGATCGCCTGCGCGCAGCTCTCGGACGTCGGCGTGTAGGAGCGCCCCGTGGCGTTCGTGTAGAAGCGCGCGGCAGGCCGCGACGCGGCCGGAAGCGGCGGGGTCGTCGACCGACGGTGCAGCGAGAGCCACGCCTCGCGCACCGTGTCGAGCTCAGGGACGTGGACTGCGAGCGGGTAGCCGAGGCGCAGGCAGCGGCCCTCTCCCAGCGCCGCGACGACGCGGGAGCAGCCCTCCTCGTCGCCTGCGATGACGCACTCCTCGTCGCCGTGAACGGTCGCGAGGTGCACCTTCTCCTCGCGGGCCACCGCCGCCGTCACGTCGTCGACGGGAGCGAGGACGGTGAAGGACGCCCAGCGGACCGGGCCGCCCCAGGCCTTCTCGATCGCGGCGAACGTCCCGCCGAGGTCGCGCTTGAAGAGCCCCGAGCTCTCGCTCTCCTCGATCAACGCGTCGGCGTCGGTCCACGTCCCGGAGGCGAGGAGGGCGTTCGTCTCGCCGGAGGAGTACCCGAGCCACGCGTGGGGCTCGATCCCGAGCAGGCCGCGGGTCAGCTCCGCGTGAAGCTGGCAGAGCGCGGAGGCGCCCCAGAGCTGTTCGAGGACCGTCGGCTCGCGATCGCCGTCCTCGAACGACCAGGCGAGCGCGCGAGGGAGCCGGGCGCTCCGCCGCGCGAGCGCGGAGGCGAGTCCCGGCAGCCTCTCGAGGAGGTCCCGCCCCATGCCGCGGTAGGCCGCACCCGCGCCAGCGAAGACGAAGGCGACCTCGCCATCGACCGGGCGCTCGCGGAAGTGGATTCCCGGGCCTGCGGGGGTTCCCTTCTCGAGATGAGCCAGGGCACGCGCCCGCACCTCCTCGAAGTTTCCGTCGCGAGCCACGAGGACGAGGCGGGCGACCGCCTGCTCGCCGAGGCCTTCGCGGCCGGCCCTCAGCGCGTCGATCACCGCAGCCCGATCGGGCCCCGCGAATCCGCGCAGGCGCGGGGCGTCGTCCTCGCCGCGGCGCGGGTGCGCCTCGGCCTCGGTGAGACGGATCGACGGGCCGCCCGGAACCGCGACACGCGCCGCGCGGGCGGCGTCGCCGGACGGGAGCCACGGCCTCCCGCCCGGGAGCCTGCGGTGATGGAGGCTCAGCGCCGCGGCGGCGACGTGGACGAGGTCCGACGCGGCGTGGGCGTGCCCGAACTGCGCCACGAGGCTCGTCGAGCCTTCGCCTGAGAGGAGGAGCGGCGCTCCGCCCTCCTCGCGTCCTTCCCCGTCCGCTCCTCCCTGTTCCTCGATGAGCGCCCAGACCCTGTCGCCGTCCCGCTCGGCGTCCTCGAGCCTCTTCACGACGAGGACGACCGCGGCGTCCCCGGGCGGGTTCGCCGTTCCGTCGGCAAGCGCCTCGGCCGCGCTCGAGTGGACGCTCTCGCAGGAGAGATCGACGGCGCCGACGAGCGCCGCGTCGAGCTCCCGGGCGCGGAGGGCCCGCATCGCGAGGGAGAGGGCCGTCGTTCCCGAGGCCTCGCCCGCCTGCACGCTGAACGCGCGCCCGCCCAGGTCGAGCTGCGAGCTGAGCCGGTTCGCCGGGATGTTCGGCATCGTCCCGACGACCGCCGCCGACTCGAGGACGGGGACGACCGCGTCGCGCGCGCTCTTCAGCCACTCCTCGGACGCGCCCGTCTCGCGGGCCGTCCGGGCGAGGCGCCAGCGCGTCCCCCACCGGGCCACCTCGGGATCGGGCTCCATCCCGACGAAGACGCCGGTCCTCTCGCGCGGGAGCGGGCCGCTCCCGGCGAGCGCCTCCGTCGCGGCGCGCAGCGTCGCGAGCTGCTGCGGTAGCGTCTGGCCGAGGTCCTTCGGCGGGAAGCGCAGCCCGTCGAGGTCCAGCTCGACGGGGCCGAGGCGGCCTTCACCGCTCGCGTCGAGGAGGCTCTCGTCCGAGAAGAGCGCCTCGGCGAACCGCGGCCGGTCCGGGGCGCTCGCCACGGCGCAGCCGAGGCCGACGACGGCGAGGGCAGGAACCGATGCGGCCGTGCGCGCGCCGACCCGTGCGTCCAGCTCGGCCGAATCTTCCGAGACGACGAGGTGCGCGTCGTTCCCGCCGAAGCCGAACGCCGAGACCGCGGCGATGCGCGGCCCGTCGGACGGCCAGGGCTCGAGCTTCTCGACGAGCCGGAACGGCGAGCCCTCGAGCGCGCGGGTCGGTTCGTCGGCGTGGAGCGTGGGAGGCCGCTGTCCGGCCTTCATCGCCCCGAGCACCTTCAGGAGCCCCGCGACGCCGGCGACCGTGATGAGGTGCCCGAGGTTCGACTTGAGCGAGCCGAGCGCCACGCCGCCGAGCCCCGCGAAGACGGCGCCAGTGCTCCGGATCTCTGCCGCGTCCCCGATCGGCGTCCCCGTCGCGTGAGCCTCGAGGAGGGAGACGCGTTCGGGGCCGAACGCCGCCTCTTCGTAGGCGGCCCGAATGGCCCTCTCCTGTCCTTCCTCCGACGGCGCGAGGAGGCCCTTGCCGCGTCCGTCGTTCGACAGACCCACGCCCCTGATGACCCCGTGGATCGTGTCGCCGTCCCGCCGGGCGTCCTCGAGTCGTTTCAGGACGACGAAGGCGGCGCCTTCGGCCGGGACGAGGCCGTCGGCGTCCCGGTGAAAAGGGCGCGACCGGCCGCTCCGGCTGAGCGCGCCGAGAGCGGTGAAGCCGACGTGCAGGAAGAGGTCGTCGGCGCGCTGGACGGCTCCCGCGAGCATCACGTCGGCCTCGCCGTCGTGGAGGCGGTCGCAGGCGAGCTTGATCGCGTAGAGCGAGCTCGCGCAGGCGGCGTCGAGACAGAAGGCGCCCGCCCCGAGACCGAGCGCGCGCCGCAGAAGCGTCGCGGTCCCGCCGCTCATGAACCGGTTGCGCGGATCAACGTCCGCGCCCTCGCCGGCACGTCCGTTCCCCGTCCAGACGCTCCGCGCGAAGGCGGCCATCCCTTCCGAGGGGAAGCCGAGGTTGCCGAAGACGGCGCCGGTCCGAGGGCGGGTGACGGCGCCGGACCGACCGTCTCCGGCGTCTCTCAGCGCCTCGCGCGCGGTGTGGAGCACC
>CAYVPO010000254.1:0-4165 GCA_964453825.1 uncultured Holophagales bacterium | reverse complement strand
TGCTCCGGCTGCGCGAGGTGCTCCGCCTCGCGGGGCTCACCCTCACCCCGACCCGTGCCGCCGTCCTCTGGGGGCTTCAACGCTCGGCCACGCCCGCGACGCTCGCCGAGCTGGCCGACGGCCTCGGCTCGAAGGGCTGGGCGAGGAGCGCCGTCTCCCGTGCCGTGAACGACCTCGTCGGCGCCCGTCTCGTGACCCGGTCGACACCGGCGGGGAGCGGCGTGGTACTTCTCTCGGCCGCTCCCGAGCCCGAGCTGCCCGAGGGGACGGAGTACTACCTCTGCGAAGGGTGCTCCGTGCACGAGTGTCTCGAGGACGCGCACGTCCTCGCGAGCTCCGGGGGGAGCGGGCCAAAGGCCCTCCCGCGCGCGCAGGTGACCTCGATGGTCGAGAGCCTCTGCCGCCGCCGCGAGGAGCGCCTCCGGACTCTCCTCCCCGTACGCGCGGTGTGACCGCCCGATCTCAGCCGGAAGTCGAAAGGCTCACGCCGCGGAGTTGCTCGGGGCGACGCGAGCCTCGACAGGGTCGCGCCCGAAGACCTCCGCGAGTCGCGCCGCGAATCGCGCCGCGACCTCGCCGAGAGCCGGGGGCGAAACGCCCGGGCGGGCCTTCTCCAGCGAGGTGACGCCTCCGTCGCGGATCCCGCAAGGCACGAAGAGGTCGAAGCGATCGAGGCGGGTCGTCACGTTGAGGCCGATTCCGTGCGTCGTGACCCAGTCCGAAAGGTGGACGCCGATGGCGGCGAGCTTGTCGTTCCCGACCCAGACCGACGACCAGCGGGCGGGCACGTCGCTCCGGGAGGCGCTCACCCCGAAGTCGGCCGCGGTGAGGATCAGGACGTCCTCCAGGCTGCGGACGAACCGCCGGACGTCCCTCTCGTGCCCCTCGAGGCGCAGGACCGGATACGCGACGAGCTGGCCCGGTCCGTGAAACGTCAGCTTCCCGCCGCGGTCGGAACGGTGGAACGCGACGCCGAGCCGGGCGAGCTGCTCGGCGGAGAGGTGCAGATCGTCGGTCCCCGCGTTTCGCCCGGCGGTGATCACGTCCTCGTGCTCGAGCAGGAAGAGCGTCTCCGGTCCGCCCGCCTTTGCCCGCGCCTCGGCCTCCTTCTGGAGAGCCACGACGTCCCCGTAGGGACGGGGGCCGAGCGACAGGAGGGAGACGATCTCGAGAGGGCGCGGCATCAACGGAGAATGTAGCAGCCCGACAGGAGACGGGAGAGGGCGAGGTCGGCGAGCTCGTCGGCGGGCCTCGGCTCCTCGCCCGGCTCCGCCGCGCGGCCGGTCGCCGTCGGCTCCAGGCTTCGGGCTTCGAGCGCCTCCCGAAGCGCGGCGGCGACGTCGTCCCGGGTCCGGGTCCCGTCGAGGAGGCGGACCACGAAGCGATCGAGCGGCTCGAGCTCGCTCGATCCGTTGAGCAGGTGCGTCACCGGACCAGCGGCCGCCGCCTCGTACCGGGCGACCGGGGAGACGGAGGGCCGCCCGGGGAGCCGGGTCGCGACCGGCGGGTCGAGGAGGTGGGCGGAGACGACCTGCCCGAGGACGGCCTGGAAGACCATCCCGTCCAGGACCTCGCGCGTGGGCGCGGGGCCGCCCGTGCGGCGCGTCGCCTCCGAGAGGACGTGGGTGGCCGCAGCGTGGTCGAGCGTCCCGGGCCAGACGCCGTGGAGGACGTGGAGGAGGGCGCGCAGGCGCGGGTCCGACGACTCGAGAGAGAGCCCCTCGAGCCCCACGAATCGCTCCGTGCCGGGGGCGAGCGGGTCCGCCGAAGGGTCGGCGGGCCTCACGCGCGTCCGGAGCCGGCACGCCGTGAGGCGGCCGGGCGTCGGGCCGGACGGAAGGGGGCGTCCGGAACGGCAGAAGAGGCTCCGGCGGAAGCGGCGGTTGCAGGCGAAGTCGACGACCTGCTCGCGTTCGATTCGGTTCGCCGCAAATCGGTCCAGCTCCCGCAGCGCTTCGGGCGGAAGGACCTCGCCCGAGGAGAGAGACCTTTCCTCCGTGACGTAGAGCAGGCCGTGCCCTTCGGCCCGCGCGACGATCTCGTGGAAATAGACCGGGTGGTTCTCGGCTTCCAGGTCGTCGTGAAGGAGGTACCAGTCGTGCTCCTGCTCGAAGTACGACGCGTGCTCGTCCAGCATCGCCGCCCAGATGCTCCCCTTCGGCTGCGCCGCGCCGGCGAGGTAGCGAAGGAAGCTCCTCGCCTCCCGGAGCCGCTCCGAGGGGTTCGCGATACCCCGGACGCGGTAGAGCACCATCTCCCGGAACATCACGCCCGAGCTCCATCCCGGAAGGGTGTTGTAGCTGAGGTAGGCAATCCCGTTCGGGGAGAGGCGCCGGGCGCAGGCCTCGAGGAGCGCCTCCTGGACGTCCGGCGGGACCCAGGAGAAGAGCCCGTGCGCGACGACGTAGTCGAACGCGCCGAAGGAGTCGTCGACGTCCCGCAGGTCCATCGCGTGGAACGTGACGTTCGAAGTGCCTGCCGCCGCGGCCCGCTCCCGCGCCGCCTCGATCTGCCGGCGGGAGAGGTCGATTCCGACGAACTCGGCGTCCGGCATCGACCAGGCCATCGGCACGAGGTTCGCGCCGCGCGCGCAGCCGAGCTCGAGGACGCGCGCTCCCGAGAGGAGGGGCGCGTCGAGGCCGCGCAGGAGAGCGGCCACCGCGAGGGCGTCGGGGTACGTGTTCGCGAAGGACGGCGCGAGGTACGGGACCTCGTCGTACTCCGATCCGGCAGAGGCCATCTTCCCGGCTCCTTCCGCCTCGACCGGCCCGTTTCGAGCGAAAGGGGGGGCCGAGGCCCCCCGTTCACCGAACCGCTCGAGGTCGCGTTCCTCTACTCCAGGTCGCCGAAGCTCCCGCTCTCCAGGCTCGCCTTCACGATGCCCATGAAGGCGTCGGCCTCGGCCCCGTCCACGAGACGGTGGTCGAACGAGAGGGCGACGTACCCCATCGTCCGGACGGCGATCGTGTCGCTGCCGTCGGGGAGCTCGATCACCTTCGCCCGCTTCTCGATCGTCCCGACGTTCAGAATCGCGACCTGAGGCTGGTTGATGATCGGCGTGCCGAAGAGCGAGCCGTAGACGCCCGGGTTCGTGATCGTGAACGTCCCGCCCTGGACCTCGTCGGGGAGGAGCTTCTTCGTCCGGGCGCGGTTCGCGAGGTCGTTCGCGGCGCGGGCGAGCCCGACGATCGAGAGGTCGTCGGCGTTCTTGATGACCGGGACGATGAGCCCCCAGTCGAGCGCGACGGCCATGCCGAGGTTGATGTCGCGGTGGTAGACGACGTCGTCGCCGGAGATCGAGGCGTTCACGGCGGGCCGGGCCTTGAGGCCGGCGATGACCGCCTTGAAGATGAACGGCATGTAGGAGAGCTTCGTCCCGTACTGGGCGGCGAAACGCTCCTTCACGCGGTCGCGAAGCCGGGCGATGCTCGTGTAGTCGACCTCGAAGACGGTCGCGACGTGGGCGGACGTCTGCTTCGACTCGACCATCCGCTGCGCGATCTTCTTGCGCATCGTCGACATCGGCTCGACGGTGACGTTTGAACCGGCGGGGAAGGAGATGACGGGCGTCGCGGGGGGGGCGGGAGCGGCCTGGACCGGGGCCGCGGGAGCCGAAGGGGCGGCCACGGGCGCGACGGCCGGCACGGGGGCGATCGCGGGGGCCGGCGCGGGGGCCGGCGCGGCGGCGGGGCCCTTCTCCACGAACGCGACGATGTCGGCCTTCGTCACGCGGCCCGAGATGCCGGAGCCGGGGACCTGCGCGAGGTCGATGCCCTTGTCGGCGGCGATGTTCCGGACGACCGGCGAGGAGCGCCGCTTCTGGAGCTCTTCCTTCGTCTCGCCGGGCTGCGGCGGGACGGTGAAGGGCGCGGCGGCCTGAGGCGCCGGAGCGGCGGCAGGAGCCGCGGCGGGAGCCGGCTCCGGGGCGGAGGCCGGAGCGGGTGCAGGCGCCGCCGCGGCCGGGACCGGCGCGGGAGCTTCGGCGGCCGGGGCCGAGGCTCCCGCCTCGCCGGCCTCGCCGATCTTCGCGACGACGGTGTTGATCGGGACCGTCGTCCCCTCCGTGACGAGGATCTCGAGGAGGACCCCGGCGGCGGGGGCGGGGATCTCGGCGTCGACCTTGTCGGTCGAGATCTCGAAGAGGGGTTCGTCGCGCTTGACGGTG
>CAYVPO010000253.1:0-4259 GCA_964453825.1 uncultured Holophagales bacterium | reverse complement strand
CTCGTTGGGCTCATAACCCAAAGGTCGCAAGTTCAAATCTTGCCCCCGCAACCAATCTTAAATCGAAGGGCGCCAGTCAGTTACGACCGGCGCCCTTCGTGTTTCTTTTCCCTCAGGATCAGCAGATTCGGGGCAATCTCGAGGTTTGAAGGGCCTGGGGCAGGCATGGCGAGGCTCGGCCTGCTCTGATCGAGAGAACTGGACGAAGGCGGAGTAAATCGGAGCGTCGGACCCGGTTTACTTGCTAGTATGCACGGGAACTCCTAATTCCGTTAGGAGTTACTATACCAGAGCGCAAGTGAACAAGCTCGATTTCTTCGATCAACACCCGGTATTCACCCGCAAGGAGTTCCTCGCCGGGAGCGGCGTACGTGCGGGGACGAGCACTGCCGACAACCTGCTGCTTCATCACGTGGCTCGTGGCCGGATCGTCCAGGTTCGGAAGGGCCTCTACGCGACCGTCCCCCGCGGCGTCGAAGCCCGCACAGCCGCGATCGACCCGTACCTGGTCGCGTCTCGCCTCGCGCCCGATGCGGTCGTGGCGCTCCACGCCGCTCTCCAGCTCCGGGGCTACTCCTACTCCGTCTGGACGCGCTACCACTACGCGAGCCGCCTCCGGCGTCTCCCGCTCACCTTCCGGGGCGCGCGGTTCGTCGCGGTCACGGAAACGCGCTCGACCCGACCCCCGGGTGAGGAGGGGGTCGTCGAGGAGCGTCACGCAGGCGGCACCGTCCGCGTCACCACCCTCGAGCGGACGCTCGTCGACCTCCTCGGCTCACCACGACTCGGTGGCGGCTGGGAAGAGGTCTGGCGATCGCTCGAGATGGTCCCGTTATTCGACCTCGAAGCCGTCGCCAGCCACGCCCTCACTCTCGGTTCGGCGCTCACCGTCGGGCGCGTCGGGTACTTCCTCGAGCAGCACCGGGAGTCACTGATGACCGAGGAGCGGCACCTCGCACCCCTTCGTGCCCTTGCCCCTCGCCAGGTTCGGTACTTCGACTCCCGGCGCTCGCCCGGGACGCTCGTCCCGGGTTGGAACCTCATCGTCCCGCACGACGTCCAGGGGCGAACCTGGGCGAAGGTCCCGTGATCGCGAGCCGACCGGACCTGGGACGCTTCGCCGCGGCGAGCAGCTACGGCGTCGAGGCGCTCGAAAGGGTCCTCCACCTCCTCGCGTTCCTCGCGCCGATTCGTCAGCACCCGTTCCTGGGGTCACGCGTCGCGCTCAAGGGGGACACGGCTCTCAACCTCTTCGCCCTCGACGTCCCTCGCCTCTCGATCGACATCGACCTCGACTACGTCGGCGCAGCCGACCGCGCGACGATGCTCGAGGAACGCCCCCTCGTCGAGCGCGCGCTCCGCGACGTGTGTGCCCGCGCGCACCTCACGATCCACCGCGTCCCGAGCGACTTCGCCGGCGGGAAGTGGCGGCTCTCGTATGAAGCGAGCGGCT
The DNA here is from genome assembly GCA_964453825.1 of uncultured Holophagales bacterium. Taxonomy (GTDB): domain Bacteria; phylum Acidobacteriota; class Thermoanaerobaculia; order UBA5066; family UBA5066; genus UBA5066. The sequence continues at coordinate 2,806 of CAYVPO010000253.1, read as the reverse complement.
TCGGGCCGTCGTTGCGGCTCACCCGGCGTTGGCGTGGAAGGCGCTGAACGTTCGGAATCACCACGACCTTCCCGGGTGAGACGAATCCACCTTCGGGGATTCGGACCTGGCGAAAGGTCTCGATCGACCTGGACCCATTCTGACGGGAATCGCCATGACCCGAGGTTCGAGCCTTGCATCCGCAACCACTCGGGAGCCACCGACAGCCAAGCGTTTACGATGACCCCGGCTCCAGACTGACAGGGCGGCTCCGGCTCTGGCAAAGATGGATTTCCCTCGTCGGCTCGTAGAATTCCGGCCTCACCGTTCGTCGTCACAGGGAAGGCCGGGCAGACAGCCCCGCCCGAAGGATTGGAGAACGCCATGCCGCAGTTCCTGGTTGCCGGCTACCTCCCCGACGACTTCGACCCGTCGCAGATGGACGAAGCAGCGGGCCGCGAGATCCACGCGCTCAACGAGGAGATGATCGCCGCCGGCGTCCGGAAGTTCGCCTGCGGCCTCGGGTCCGCGAAGTCGCTGCGCCCCCGGGCCGACGGCGGAATCCTCGTCACCGACGGGCCGTACCTCGAGACGAAGGAGCACATCGGCGGCTTCTGGATCCTGGAATGCGCCGACATGGACGAGGCCGTGGCCTGGGCGCGAAAGGGCGTCGCCGCCACCCGGGGGCAGGTCGAGGTGCGTGAGATCTTCTTCAGCCCGTCGCCCGACTAGCGGCCGAGGTGGTCCTCTGAGCGACGTCCACCAGGCGATCGAGGCGGTGTGGAAGATCGAGTCCACACGCCTCATCGCCGCGATCGCTCGCGTCACCCGCGACGTCGGGCTCGCCGAGGAGCTGGCGCAGGAAGCGCTCGTGACGGCCCTCGAGGTCTGGCCCGAGGACGGCATCCCCGAGAAGCCCGCGGCCTGGCTGATGACGGCGGCGAAGCGGCGCGCGATCGACGCGCTGCGGCGCGGCCGCAGGCTCGAGCAGAAGCACGGAGAGATCAGCCGCGAGCTCGAGTGGCAGCAGCAGAGGCTCGGAGACGCGATGGAGCGCGCGCTGGATCAGGTGATCGACGACGACGTGCTGCGGCTCGTCTTCACCGCGTGCCATCCCGTGCTCGCGGTGGAAGGACGCATCGCGCTCACGCTGCGCCTGATCGGCGGCCTCACGACGGCGGAGATCGCGCGTGCATTCCTCGTCCCGGAGAAGACGCTGGGTCAGCGGATCTTCCGCGCGAGGAGGACGCTCTCGGAGGCCCGCGTCCCTTTCGAGACGCCGCGCGGGGACGAGCTGCGTCGAAGAGTCGAGTCCGTGCTCCTGGTCGTCTACCTGATCTTCAACGAGGGCTACACCGCGACGTCGGGCGGGGAATGGATGCGGTCGGCCCTCTCGGAGGAAGCGCTGCGCCTGGGGCGCATGCTGGGGCGGCTTCTCCCCGGCGAATCGGAGGTCCACGCGCTCGTGGCCCTGATGGAGCTGCAGGCCTCGCGCGACGCGGCGCGCCGGGGCCGGAACGGCGAGGCCGTCCTCCTCCCGGATCAGGACCGCTCCCTGTGGGACGCCGCGCAGGTCCAGCGAGGACTCGTCGCGCTCGAAAGAGCGCAGAGGCTCGGCGGCGGCGCGAAGCCCTACGCGCTGCAGGCCGCCATTGCCGCATGCCACATGCGCGCCCGCACCGCCGAGGAGACCGACTGGGAGCGCATCGTCCTTCTCTACGACGCCCTGCTGCGGGTCAACCCGTCTCCGATCGCGGCGCTCAATCGCGCCGTCGCCGTCGGCATGGCCGAGGGCCCGGCCGCAGGACTCGACGCGCTCGACGCGGCCGCCCCCCTCGCCGGCGACTCCGCCCTCGCCGGCTACCACCTCCTCCCCAGCGTTCGCGGAGACCTGCTCATGAAGCTGGGCCGGCTCTCCGAGGCACGCGAGGAGATCCGGCGCGCCCTCGAGATGACGAAGAACCTGCGGGAGCAGGAGCTCCTGGCGTCCAGGCTGAAGCAGTGGGAGAAGGCGGCCTCGTCCGCGTAGGTTTCGGGCCGCGCGTCGCGCCCGGCGGGCGCCCTACCCCCCGCTCCGTCCGCGCGCCCGCGCCTTCGCGTCGATGAAGTCGGGGTGCGGGACGTGGAGGAGGCCGGCGACGCGGCGGATGAGGTGCTCCTCGAGGGGGTGCTTCTCCGCGTCGGCGAAGGCGACGAGCCACATCAGCTCGACGATCCGCTTCTTCTCCTCGAGAGAGAACCCCTTGTCGACGAGGCTCGTGAACTCGTAGAGCGAGGTCGCGGAGTCCGCCTCGGCCTCGGCGAGGCGGACCAGCTCCTCGGTGTCGGCGAGCGAGAGGCCGAACGTCCCCTGGAGCGCGGTGCGGACGACCGTCCGCTCCTCGTCCCGGACCTCGGGGTCGGCGCGCATCACCTCGACGAGGAGCACCGCGGCCGTGAGGCGGTATCGCTGGCTCGGATCGCCCGCGGCTTCCGCGGGTGCGCCGGCGACACGTTCCTGGAAGAACCGCTCGAGGGAGTCGAACATGGCGCGAGTGTCTCGTCCCCCGCGGCCTTCGTCCAGACGATTGGCGCGGGGCGTCTCTGTTCCGGGACGCGGGACTGTGAGGTAACTTCGCCGAGGCGCACGACCACCGAAAAGGGGGGAAGAGATGCCCATGCGTTCCCGCTCCGCCGCGCTCTCCGGGCTCTTCGCGCTCTCCATGCCTTTCGTCGCGGCATCGGGGCGCGCCGACGTCGTCTGGAGGGTCGCCGACGAGGGGCCGCGCGCGCCCGAGGCGGTCCAGATCCTCGGCGACGAGACGCGGACGCTCGCGTTCGGTCCTTC
>CAYVPO010000252.1:0-4296 GCA_964453825.1 uncultured Holophagales bacterium | reverse complement strand
CCATGAGCGGCATGATCGAGTCGAGGAGGGCGACGTCGATCGCCTGCCCCTCGCCCGTCCGCTCGCGGTGGTAGAGCGCGGCCATGATGGCGAACGCGGCGTTCATCCCTCCGACGGTGTCGCAGACCGGGAAGCCGGCCCGGAGCGGGTGGAGCCGCTCGTCGCCGTTCACGTCCATCTCGCCCGAAAGCCCCTGGATGATCTGGTCGTAGGCGGGCTTGTCGGCGTCAGGGCCGTCCTGGCCGAAGCCGGAGATCGCGCAGTAGACGAGGCGCGGGTTGATCTCGCGCAGCGTCTCCCAGCCGACGCCGAGGCGCGTCATGACGCCGGGGCGGAAGTTCTCGACGACGACGTCGGCCGTCGCCGCGAGCTTCTTGAAGATCTCCTTCGCCTCGGGCTTCTTCAGGTTCAGCGTGAGCGATCTCTTGTTCGCGTTCTGCGCGAGGAAGCTCGTCCCCATCAGCTCCTTGTTGAGCTTCGGGACGTTGCCGAGCTTGCGGGCGAGGTCGCCGTCCGTCGGGTTCTCGACCTTGATTACCTCGGCGCCGAGGAGGGCGAGGAGGAGCGTCGCGAACGGTCCTGAGAGGACGTTCGTCAGGTCGAGAACGACGACGCCCTCGAGGGCCTTCTTCGTCATGCGGGAGACTCCTCTTTCCTCAGCTGGGGGGCCGGGCCGGTCCGGTGGACGCGGCCGGGCATCTCGCGGCCGAAGAACGCTTCGACCTCTCTTGCGACCGCGATGAGACCCGCGAGGTCGACGTCGGTCCTCGTTCCGTTCCGCTGGAGCGTGTGGACGAGGTCCTCCGTCGCGACGTTCCCGGCCGCGACCTTCGTGAAGGGGCAGCCGCCGAGGCCGGCGAAGGAGGACTCGAGGGAGATCGCCCCTGCGCGCAGGGCCGCGTAGACGTTCGCCATACCGGCGCCGTAGGTGTCGTGAAGGTGGCAGGCGGCTTCGATCCCGGGGTGGAGCCCGAGGAGCTTCCCGTAGAGCCGCTCGACCTGCTCGGGGTAGGCGTGCCCCGCGGTGTCGGCGAGGGCGATCGTCAGGAGGCCGGCGTCGACGTAGGCGCGGGCGATGTCGATCACCCTCTCCTCCGGGACGTGCCCCTCGAAGCCGCAGCCGAAGGCCGACTGGACGGAGACCTGGACCTTCCGCCCCGCCTCGACGGCCCGCTTCGCCGTCGCGACGATCCGCTCCGTCGCCTCGGCGGTCCCCAGCCCCACGTTCTTCCGGCTGTGGGTCTCGGAGGCCGAGACGCCGAGGCAAACCATCTCGACGCCGCAGGCGAGCGCGCGGTCGAGCCCCGTCTCGTTCAGGACGAGACCCGAGTAGACGGCGTGTCCCTTCCGTTCCGCCCCCGGCGCGGTCAGCGTCCGGAAGAGCGCGTCGGTGTCGGCCATCTGTGGCACCTTCTCCGGGTGGACGAAGGAGCCGACCTGGACGACGTCGAGACCCGCCTCGCAGAGCGCTTCGATCCAGCGGAGCTTCGTCTCCGTCGGGACGACCGTCTTCTCGACCTGGAGGCCGTCCCTCGGGCCGACCTCGTGGAGGAAGACGCGCGCGGACACCGGAGACCCTAGAGAGCCCGGGCGACCGCCTCGCCCATCTCGAGCGTCGTCGCCGAGCCGCCCATGTCGTACGTGCGGACCTTCCCTTCGGCGATGACCTTGGCGACGGCGGCCTCGAGCCGCGCGCCCTTCTCGGTCTCGCCGAGGAAGTCGAGCATCATCTTCGCCGCGAGGATCGTCGCGATCGGGTTGACCTTGTTCATCCCCGCGTACTTCGGCGCGGAGCCGTGGCTCGGCTCGAAGACGGCGAGCTTCTTCCCGATGTTCCCCGAGCAGCCGAAGCCGAGGCCGCCGACCATCTGGGCCGCGAGGTCCGAGATGATGTCGCCGTAGAGGTTCGGGGCGACGAGGACGTCGTAGCTCATCGGGTTCTTCAGGAGCCACATGCAGATCGCGTCGACGTTCGCGTCGTCGACGGCGATCTCCGGGAACTCCGCGGCGACCTTCTTCGCTTCCTCGAAGAAGAGGCCGTCCGTGGCGCGGACGACGTTCGCCTTGTGGACGATCGTGACCTTCTTGCGCCCGAACTTCCGCGCGTACTCGAACGCGGCCCGCGCGATCCGCTCGGAGCCCTTCCGCGTGTTGATCTTGCAGGAGACGGCGTACTGGTCGCCCGCGAGGTCGCCGAAGTGGCCGAACGGCTTGCTGAGGGCCTTCAACGTCGTCGCGAGGGCGTCGGGCACCGGCGAGAACTCGACCCCGGCGTAGAGGTCCTCGGTGTTCTCGCGGAAGATCGTCAGGTCGATCGCGTCCTTGAAGTTGAGCGGGTTCCCCGGGTAGGCCCTGCAGGGCCGCAGGCAGACGTACAGGTCGAACATCTGCCGCATCCTCACGATCGGGGAGCGGTAGGTGAGCCCTTTCCCGCGAAGCTCGGGAACGAGCTCCTGCTCGGCCGCCTTCACGGGCTTGCTCGTGATGGCGCCGAACATCGCCGCGTGGGAGGAGGAGAGGAGGTCGATCGTCCGCTGCGGGAACGACTCGCCCTCCGTTCGCCAGAACTCCCAGCCGATGTCCCCGTGCGTATAGGTGGCGTCCAGCTTCAGGGCGTCGAGGGTGATGCGGGCGGCCTCCATGACCTCGTTGCCGACACCGTCACCGGGAAGCCATGCGATCTCGTACGCGCTCATCGGATCACGCTCCCGCGCGGGCGCCCTCCAGGGGGCGTTCGCGCCTCGGAGAGTCTATCGCCGCGGAAGGCGCTTCCGGGCTTCCCGGGACGGGCTCAGGAACGCCCGTCGTCGCCCGGATCGAGGGAGAGCCGGGCGCTTCCCTCGCCCTCGGCCAGTCCGAGCGCGGCCATCAGAGCCGCGGACTCGCTCCGGAGGGCCGGAAGGAAGGCCGCCGCCTCGGCGAGCGTCGCCGGGGTCATCGCGAGCACCTCCGTCCGGGCCGCGAGCGCCTCGACCCGGGCTCCCCCGAGCGTCGCGGAGCTCGACTTGAGCGTGTGGGCGGCCCTGCGGAGCGCCTCGGCGTCGGCCGCGGCGGCGGCCCGTTCCATCTCCTCGAGCCGGATCGGGGTGTCGCGGCGGAAGATCTCGAGGAGGGAGGCGAGGAAGCCCGTCTCCCCCGGCCGCTCCAGCTCCCGCAGCTTCGCCAGGGGGCCCGGCTGGAGGACCGGCCGGCCTGCCGTGAGGGCGGAGGCCGGCCCGGTCGCCGCGGCGGCGCGAGGGGCGCGGCGAAGGGCCGTCGCGAGGTCCTCGCCCCGGACCGGCTTGGCGAGGTAGTCGTTCATTCCGGCCGCCAGGCAGCGCTCGGCGTCGCCGGTCATCGCGCTCGCCGTGAGGGCGATGATCCAGGGGCCGTCCTCGGTCGGGGCGAAGCCGCGAATGCGGCGCGCGGCCTCGAGGCCGTCCATCTCGGGCATCTGGACGTCCATCAGGACGACGTCGTAGACGTTCCTCCGGACGGCCTCGATCGCCTCGATACCGGTGCGGGCGACGTCGGCGCGATAGCCCATCCGGGCCAGGTAGGAGAGCGCCACCTTCTGGTTGACGGCGTTGTCCTCGGCGAGGAGGACGCGGAGCGGGTGGCTCGTTCCGAGCTCCTTCGGCAGGGCGGGCGAGGAGCGCCTCCGGCGCCGAGAGACGCTGTCGTCGCGCAGGCCCGCGAGGACCGACGCGAGAGCCCGGGGCCGAACGGGCCGGGCCACGACGGCCGAGAACGGCGCGCGCGCCCCGCCGCCCCGCCGGCCGCGGGAGGTGACGAGGACGAGGGGCAGGGCGTCGGCGTCCCGGAATCGGCGAAGCGACTCGGCGAATCTCCGGCCGTCCACCTCGCCCATCTCCTCGTCGACGAGGCCGAGGTCGAACGGCTCCCCGGAGTCCACCCACGCGAGCGCTTCGCGCGGCGAGGAGGTGGCCCGCGGGTGCATCCCCCAGCCCGCGAGCGTCTCGAAAAGCGTGTCCCGCGAGGCCGGCCCGTCGTCGACGACGAGGACCTTCTGCCCGGCCAGCCGGTCGAGCCCGGGGACCGCCGCCTCGCGAAGGGGAGGGCCGTCCGGGACGACGAGCGAGACGCGGAACGTCGAGCCCCGCCCCGAGCTTTCCGCCTCGATGCCCCCGCCCATCTTCTCGGCGAGCCGCTTGCAGATCGCGAGGCCGAGCCCCGTCCCTCCGTACTGGCGCGTCGTCGAGGGGTCGACCTGGCTGAAGCTCCGGAAGAGCCGGTCGAGACGTTCCTTCGGGATCCCGATCCCCGTGTCGCGGACGACGATCTCCACGCGGTGGG
>CAYVPO010000251.1:0-4327 GCA_964453825.1 uncultured Holophagales bacterium | reverse complement strand
TCTCTTCGAACCGGTTGACGGCCGTGCCCCAGAGGCCGTAGCTCTCGAGGCGCCGAGTCGTCTGCTTCGCGAAGCGGGGAGCCTTTCCTGCCTGGACGTAAAGCGACGTCCCCTCGAACGCCTTCAGGCCGTTCGCCCTTTTCCCGAAACGGAGCCAGGCTTCGCGCACGCGTACCTCGTCGCCGGTCGACGTCGGGTTCCGGTTGTAGAGGTCTATGAAGTGGATCTCGACCTTCGCCTTCAGGCCGTCGGTGAGGTCTCCCTCGCCGATCAGGTTGACCGTCGAGACCTCGAACGAGCCGCCCGGGTCGGTCGTCCTCTGGTCGATGTCGACGTTTCCGATCCGGCCGACGGTCACGTCGTAGTCCTTCGAGTGGCGGAAGTGGACCTTGACCTCGCCTTTCAGCCGGAAGCGTCCGTCGCCGGCCGAAAGGCCGCCCGACTCCTGGGCGGTCGCCGCAGGCGACGCGGTCGCAAGAAATGCGAGGAGGATGCACTTCGACGCGAAGCGAGCCCGAGCGCGCATGGGAGGCCTCCTTCCGACGGTGGCCGGATCCTACCAAGGCTCGCGTCCGCGGTGCGAGCGGCCCGGGAATCTGCCCGTCGCTTCCCGGCGCGCCGCGGCTCTCCTCCCCTACAATCGCCGCACAACCCGGAGGAAGCGTCATGAGCCAGCCCGTCGTGGTCCGGAAGTACGAGAACCGCCGTCTCTACGACACCTCGTCGAGCCGCTACGTCAACCTGCCGGAGATCGCGCAGCTGATCCGGGAGGGGACCGAGGTCCAGGTCGTCGACGCGAAGAGCGGCGACGACATCACGGCGGTGATCCTGACCCAGATCATCCACGAGGACGCGCGGGCGAAGAGGGGCGACCTCCCGATCCCGTTCCTGCGCGAGCTCGTCGTCGCCTCAGACAGAGCGTTCCGGGACTTCGTCGTCTGGTACGCCGACGCGGCGCTCTCGGCGCAGCGCGGCGCGAAGGAGGCGTTCCCGCCGCTCGGGCACGTCCTGCCGTTCCTCGAGAGGACGCTCGAGGGGCTGAAGGTGAAGGCGGCGCCGGCGGCCAAGCCGGAGCCGGTCGAGGACGTCGCGGCCTTGAAGGAGAGGATCGCCGACCTCGAGGCGCGGCTCGGGGCGGCGCGTCCGCCTCGGCGCAAGGCGCCCGCGGCCCGCCGTGGCGTGCGGCGCGCTACGCCGCGACGCGGGTGAGCGCGGCGTAGAGGTCGGAGGCGTTCGCCGGGCGCCTCTCGGGCCTCTTGGCGAGGCAGGCGAGGACGATCCGGTCGAGGTATTCCGGGAGGTCGGGCCGGAGCGCAGAGAGGCGCGGCGGCGGCGCCGAGACGTGCCGCTGCATCACGCTCGCCGCGTCGTTCCCCGGGAAGGGGCGCTGCCCGGTGAAGAGCTCGAAGAGGACGACGCCGACGGTGTAGAGGTCGCTGCGCGCGTCCATGCGCTGCCCCATCGCCTGCTCGGGGCTCATGTAGTACGGCGTGCCGACGGTGTGACCCTCGAGGGCCGCGGCGTCTCCCCCTTCGTCGGTCCGGGCGATCCCGAAGTCCATCAGCTTCACGACGCCGTTCGGCAGGACCATGATGTTCTGGGGCTTGATGTCGCGGTGGATGATCCCCGCCTCGTGGACGGCCGTGAGGCCGCGGCAGAGCTGCTTCGCGATCTGGAGCCCCGGGGCGAGCGCGACGGCGCCCGTCCGGTCGAGCACCTCGCGCAGCGTCGTCCCCGGGACGTACTCCATCGTCAGGAAGCGGACGCCGTCCGCCTCGCCGAGGTCGTGCGTCCGGACGACGTTCGGGTGCGTGATCTTCCGCGCGAGCCGGATCTCCTGCTTGAGCGTCTGCGTGGCCTGCGTCCCCTCGGAGAACGCCTCCGGGGTGAGGACCTTCAGCGCCACCTCTTCGTCCAGCTCGCGGTCGAGGACCTGGTAGACCGAGCCCATGCCGCCGCGGCCCAGGACCGAAACGACCTCGTAGCGCCCGGCGAAGAGCGACCCGACGCGCGGTCCACGCGCCGCCGTGCGGGCGGCGTCGGCGGAGGGCGTCCCGATCGCGGTCGCCGAAGTCGGGGCCAGCCCTCGCGTCGCGTCGGCGGGCCGCCGGCGCAGCTCGGCGAGGAGCTCCTCGAGCTGACGCTTCTCGCGCAGCTCGCCGACGAGAGCCTCGAAGGCGCGGGCGAGGAGACCCACCTCGCCGCTCCCGCCGGAGGGGAGCCTCACGTCGAGGTTCCCGTCGCGGACGGCGATGGCGCCCGAGGCGAGCTGCTGGAGGGGCCGGGCGATCCGGCCGCCGAGGAGGAAGCTGACCGGGACGGAGACGAGGAGGACGCCGAGGCCGACGAGGAGGAGCGTTTCCCGGATCTTCCGGAACGCGGCCGTCTCCTCTTCGCGCGAACGCGAGACGACGACGGCGCCGAGCGTCTCCCCGCCCGCCGAGCGGAGGGGAACCGCCTTGACGACGCGGCGGTCGCCCCCGACGAGGAGGTCGAGCGGCGCGGAGTCGGGATTCCCGTCCAGCAGGCGGGCGAGCGCCGACGGGTCTCGGGCGAGCGCCGGAAGGAGCGTCCCGGCGCCGAACCCCTCCGTCGCGGCCGCGACCTCGAGATTCGTCGGCCCCCCCTTCTTCCCCGTTTCGGCGACGAAGGCGACCTGCCCCCCGGTGAGGTCGCGCAGCTCGCGCGCCCGCGCCTCGTCGAGAGGGACCGACGCGGCGACGACGCCGACGAGGCGCGCCTCTCCCTTCTCCGGGTCTCCAGCGACGACCGGGGCGGCCGCCACGATCGCGAGCGACGTCCCTTCGCGAATCGTCGCCGAGGACTCCGTCCACTCCTCGAGCGGCGAGGCGACCCAGGCGACCTCGCGGAACGAACGTCGGTCCTCCTCGCTCGGCGGCCGGTCGCTCCGGGCGACGAGGACGCCGGCGCGGTCGAAGAAGAAGAACGTCCGAGCCTTCAGGATCGCGGCCTTGTCCTTCGCGGTGTCCCAGACGGTCGCGGCCGGAGAGTCGAAGATCGCCTTGATGCCGGGCTCCTCCGCCACCGACCGGAGGGTCGCCTTCAGCTGCGACTCGAGACCGGCCCTGTAGACGGCGACGTCACCCGGGATCGTCCGGAGCGCCTCGCGGATGCTCTCCTCGGCGACCCGGTTCGCGCGCCACGTCGAGAGCGCCACCGCGGCGCCGAGCGTCACGACGACGAGGAGGGCCGCGGCGAGGAAGAACTGCGTGCGCAGACGAAACCCGCCGGGCTTCGACGCCCCTGCGTCGCGCAGGGGCGGTCCCGAGGCCCCGGTGGAGCCTTCGCGCGGGGCGACGACCGTCGGGACGTCGTCGGGCGGGGGGGCGTCAGTAGCGGTTCTCATCGTCGCTCGGGGGCGGGTAGTCCTTGCCGTACTTGTTCTTGTGCGGCATCTCCTTCCACTTCGTGGCGTCGAGGGTCACGGAGACGTCCGTCGTCCCTCCCGCCGTCACCGAAGCGGTCCCGCTCCACTCTCCGCCCCTCTCGTCCCAGACCTTCACCGCGTGCCGCCCCGCGGGGACCGCCGCGATCGCCGCGACCCCGTCCGCGCCGGACTGCGCGTGGAGCTCGCCGTCGAGGACGACGACGTAGGCCGCCATCTGCGGGTGAATGTTGCAGTAGACGCGGACGACGCCCGGCTCCGTGAAGCGGGTCGTCCGTGCCGCGCCGTTCCGGTAGAGGCCGAGGTCGAAGCTCCCCGGCTCCGACAGGCTGAAGACGTTGTGAAAGATCTTGTCGAAGTTCGGGAAGGTGACCGCCGCCCCCTTCGGCACGGCGAGAACGCGCGGCTCGAACCGCTTGTCGCGCGATGCCATCTTCGGCGGCGGCGCCGATCGGCGGCCGCGGCTCCCCGGAAGCCAGACGACCGCGTCCGGAGCGGGAAGCGTCCGTCCGTCGGCGCCGGTTACGAGGACCTTCACGCGCAGCGTCCCATTGGGAACTGGCGTCGGCGTCGGTCGGGGCGTTGCGGTCGGGAGCGGGGTCGGTCCGACGTCACTCCCCCACCACCCCGCGGCCGGAGCCTGAAGGAGCAGCAGGGCCGCGAGCGCGGCCACGAGGAGTCTCGACATTCGGGACGGGGCGGATTCTAGCCCCGGAGCGACTCGTTCTCGGAACGGTGGCGGCGAACGCTGGCGACGATCTCCGCCGCGGCCTCGTCGATCTCGGCTTCGGTCGTGAAGCGGCCCACGCCGAAGCGAAGGGTCGCCTTCGCGAGCGGCTCCGGGACGCCGAGGGCGCGAAGGACGTGGCTCGGCTCCCCGCTCGCCGTCGTGCAGGCCGAGCCGGAGGAGACCGCGACGCC
>CAYVPO010000250.1:0-4376 GCA_964453825.1 uncultured Holophagales bacterium | reverse complement strand
AGGTTCGTGTAGTACGCCACCCGGCGCGTCCCAACCTCCAGCGGCTCCTCGTCGAGGCCGTCGAGGCGGATCCGGAAGCGGACCCGGTCGGGCGCCACGAGCGTGAGCGCCGTGTAGTGGATCTCGACCCGCTCGGCCCGCGGAGGGAGAACGAGCGGCACGCTGAGGTCCACCGGCCGTCCGTCGACCAGCACCTCCTCGATCGCGACGGGCGGCGTCCGCCCCGTGGCCGGGATGCGGGCCGGGTCGAGAACCGCCACCCCGCGGAACGTCGGGAACCAGAGGCGCCCGTCGGCGGCGACGAAGCCCGCGGGCTGCTGCCCACCTGCCGCGCTCGCGCTGCGCATCCCGTCCGGCGTGCCGAGCGCGAACGGCCGGAGCATCGCCTTTCGGCCGTCGGCGACGGCCTCGAGCTCCGCGCGGTCGACGCGGAAGACGCCCTTGTTGCACGTCATCCAGAGGGCGCCCTTCCGGTCGTCCAGGATCACCTGGACGAGGTCGTCGAAGAGCCCCTCGCGAGTCGTCACGGGCGTGACCGTCTCGCCGCGGATCCGGTTCAGGCCACCTCCCGACGTGCCCACCCAGACTGCCCCTCCGGCGTCGGGATAGACCGTAAGGACCCGGTTGCTCGACAGGCCGTCCTTCGTCGTGAACGCGCGGAAGCGCCCTTCCGCGTACCGGACGGCCCCGCCGCCCGACGAGCCGATCCAGATCGCCCCGTCGGGGGCCTCGGCGAGCGCCACGACGCGGTCGGTCGGCAGGCCGTCCCGTTCGACCGTGAAGACGCGGAGCGACCCGTCCGGCGCGACGCGGGTCAGGCCGCCTCCGATCATCCCGATCCAGACGTTCCCCTCCCGGTCCTCGAGGAACGCCCGCACGTCGTGATGCGGGAGCCCCTGCGACGGTCCGAGAGGGCGGAATCGCCCCTCCTCGAAGACCGCGGCCCCCTCGAGGTTCGTCCCGACCCAGAGGCGGCCGCGCCGGTCCTCGAGAAGCGCCGACACGTGATCGCTCGGCAGGCCGTCCGTCTCGCGGTACGCGGTGACGCGCCCCTCCTTCAGCCGGTTCAGCCCGCCGCCGGCGGTCGCGATCCAGACGGAGCCGTCGCGCCCCGGGCAGACCGCGCGGACGTTGTCGCTCGTCAGCCCCTCGCGCGTCGTGTATGTCAGGAAGAGCCCGTCGCGCAGTCGGTTCAGGCCCCCGACCCACGTCCCGATCCAGACGCTCCCCTCCTCGTCGCTCGTGAGGGACCAGACCTGGTCGTTCGAGAGCCCCTCGCGCGTCCCGATCGCCTCCGGGGCCCCGTCGCGAAGCCGCCCGACGCCGGCGCCCCACGTGCCGAACCAGAGCGTCCCTCCCGCGTCGACGTGGACCGCGGTGACCTGATCGGACGGGAAGCCGTCGGCCGCGCGATGCGGGACGACCGCGTCGCCCTTGATGTACGTGAGGCCTCCCCCCGACGCCGCGACCCAGACCCCTCCCTCGGCGTCGGGCGCGAGCCCGCGGACGAGCCCCGTTCCGAGCGTCGCCGCGTCCCAGACCTTCGTGACCCGGCCGTCCCGAACGACTGCCGCGCCCGCGCCCGTCGTTCCGACCCAGAGCGCGCCGCCGGCGTCGAACGCGATCGCCCGGACCTGCTCGAGCGGAAGGCCCTGCGCCAGACCGATCCGTTCCGCTCCGCGGCCGTCGACGACCCGCTGGACGCCGATTCCGTCCCCCGCCGCCCAGGCGTCTCCCGCCCGGTCGAACGCGATCGACCAGACGATCCCTCCCGCGAGCCCCTCGGCCGTGCCGATCGAAGAGAACGTCCCGTCTCTCCGGCGGCAGAGGATGCCGCCGCCGTTCGTGCCCGCCCAGATCGTGCCGTCGGGGCCTTCCGCGAGCGAGATGACGGAGTTGTGCTTCAGCTCCGGCGTGTTCCGCTTGTCGAACGTCGTGAAGCGGGCTCCGTCGAACCGGACGAGCCCCTCCTGCGTCCCCAGCCAGAGGTAGCCGTCGCGACCCCGCAGGACCGCCTGCACGGTGTTCTGCGGCAGGCCGTCCCCCTCCTGCCAGACGTCGAGACCGTACTGCGACAGGCGCTTGCCCGGTTCGAACGCCCGGGCGGCCTCCGGGGAAAGCAGGCAGACGGCGAGCAGCACCGTCCCGATCCGCAGCATGCCGGGATCATAGGCGCGCGTTCCGCGCCGCCGGCAGGAGGTGCTTGACCTTCCCGCTCCCTGTCCGCATGTTCGGGGCGATGCGCGAGGAGAAGGGCTACCGGGTCCTCGAGACGAGCGGCGTACCCGTGAAGGCGTGGACGCTCGGTGTCCCGTGCGACCCCGCCGCCGAGGCGCAGCTCGCGAACGCCGCCTCGCTCCCGATCGTCTTCCGCTGGATCGCCGCGATGCCCGACGTCCACGTCGGGATCGGCGCCACAGTCGGAGCCGTCATCCCGACCGTCGAGGCGATCATCCCCGCCGCCGTCGGCGTCGACATCGGCTGCGGCATGGCGGCGTCCCTCACGTCGCTCGGCGCGAACGACCTCCCGACGAACCTCGCGCCGCTGCGGGCCGCGATCGAGGAGGCCGTCCCGCACGGGCGGACCGACTCCGGCGGCCGGAACGACCGCGGCGCCTGGCACGACCCGCCCGCGCGAATCGGCGAGGCGTGGCGCCTCCTCGAGCCCGGCTGGCGCGCGATTCTCGACTCGCGCCCCGAGCTCGACCGGGGGAACCACCCCGCGCGCCACCTCGGGACGCTCGGCACCGGGAACCACTTCATCGAGCTCTGCCTCGACGAGGCGGACCGCGTCTGGCTCCTCCTCCACAGCGGTTCGCGCGGCGTCGGGAACCGGATCGGCACCGACTACGTCGAGATCGCCCGCGAGGAGATGCGGGTCCACCAGCGGAACCTCCCCGACCGCGACCTCGCCTGGCTCACGGAGGGGACGGAGAGCTTCGACGACTACGTCGCCGCCGTCTCGTGGGCCCAGGAGTACGCGCGGACGAACCGCGATCTGATGCTCGTCGCGATCGAGGAGGCGCTCGCCTCCGCCCCGTCGCTCCCGCCGTTCCGCTCGCGCCTTCTCGCCGTCTCCTGCCACCACAACTACGTCAGGCGTGAGCTCCACTACGGGCGCGAGGTCTGGGTCACGCGAAAAGGGGCCGTCCGCGCCGGCAAGGGCGAGCTCGGGATCGTCCCCGGCAGCATGGGCGCCCGCTCGTTCATCGTCCGCGGCCTCGGCAACCCGGAGAGCTTCGAGTCGTGCAGCCACGGCGCGGGGCGTGCCTTCTCGCGGAACGAGGCGCGCCGCCGCTTCACGCTCGCCGACCACGCCGAGGCGACGGCCGGCGTCGAGTGCCGGAAGGACGAAGGCGTCCTCGACGAGACGCCGACGGCCTACAAGCCGATCGACGCGGTAATGGCCGCGCAGAAGGACCTCGTCGAGGTCGTCCACACGCTCAAGCAGGTGGTGTGCGTGAAGGGATAAGTTCGTCGTCTTCGTCGGGCGTCCTTCCCGCCCCGCACCCCCCGCCCGCCTCCCTTCGGAGCCGCGCCTGCGGCGCGGAGCCTGCCGTCAAGCGGGTGCGGGGCGGGACGCGAAGCGGGACGTCATCTCCGACAACGATCCAGGAACGAGCGGAGCTTCGGGAGGAACTCCTCGGGGTGCTCGAGCGGCGCCATGTGGGCGCCGGGGAGCGTCAGGAGCTCGACGTAGGGGCTGTTCCCCGCGGCCTCGACCATCGCCTCCGAGGCGGAGGGCGGCGTGAGCGGGTCGTCCTCACCGACGGCGGCGAGGAACGGGACGGCCAGCGTCCCGAGGACGTCGAAGCGGTCGGTGCGCTCGGCCATGCCGCGCTGGTCGGCGGCGGCCGCCGCCGGCGGCGTCGCGAGGAACATCGTCCGGATCAGCTGCTCGAGCGCGCCGCCGCGAGAGGACGGGGCGAGGAACTGCGGGAGCATCGCCGCGAAGAGAGGCTCCATCCCGTCCTTCTCGATCGCCTCCGCCGTCGCCGTCCGCTTCGCCTTCCCCGCCTCGTCGTCGGCGCTCGCCTTCGAGTCGCAGAGGACGAGGCCGCGCAGGCGCGGGCGAAGCTCCGGCCCCAGCCGCGCGATCAGCTCGAGCGCGACGTACCCGCCCATCGACATCCCCATCACGACGAATGGCTCGTCGCCCGAAAGGAGGCCCGCGACGTCCTTCGCGAGGAGCGGCATCCCGTGGACCTTCTCCCCCGGGAGTCCGGACTTCCCGCGCCCGCGGAAGTCGGGCGCCGTGACGGCGACACCCTCGCCGAGCTGGCCGGTCGCAGCCGCGGCCGAAACGAGGCTCCAGAGTCGGCCGTCGAGGGGGAACGCGTGGAGGGCGAGGAGGCGGAGCGCGGCGGGCGTCTCGG
>CAYVPO010000249.1:1017-4395 GCA_964453825.1 uncultured Holophagales bacterium | reverse complement strand
CGGGGCGCCCCTCGACGGTCGACTTGCCGCCGGAGAAGACGAGGACCTCGTTCGGCGAGCAGATGTGGAAGAGGCGCTTGACGACGACGAGCGCCGCCGCGCCGAAGAAAAGGACGACGCCGATCGCGACGCCGACGACGGAGCCGAGGTCGCCGATCACCGCGCCACCTCCGGCCGGGCCGGGGAGAGGAGCGCGACGACGTCCACCCCCGTCGTCCGGCTCACCTCGGCGAGGACGCTCCTCACCGCCGCCGGGTACGACGCGACGTACGTCGCGAGGGCGGAACCGTCGCCGCTGTCGAGGAGATGGGCCTCGCCGACCTCCATCTCCTTCACGCGCTCGACGACGGTCCGGAGGATCTGCTCGAGGTTGTGGATGAGGAAGATGTCCTTCGCGTCGGGGCCGGCGCTCGCCCACGCGGTCGTCATCAGCTTGAGCACCTCGGCGAGCGCCCAGCCGTTCTCCTCGATCGTCGCCGCGGCGCCGCGCGCCGCGAGGGCCGCGGCCTGCTGGGCCGCCTGCGCCGGGAGGACCTCCTCGGCGGTCAGGCGCGTCTCCTCGAGCTCCCTGCGGATCGCCTGGAGCTTCTGCTCGGCCTCCGCCCGGGCCTGGAGCGCGGCCTGGACGGCCGTCTCCTCGGCGGCCTTCGCCTTCGCCTCGAGCTGCGCCTTGAGCGTCTTCAGCTCGTTCTCCTTCTTGGCGATCTGGGTCGCGGCCTGCTGGTTCGCGACCTCGCCCGTCCGGCGGGAGACGGCCTCACCCTGGGAGGCCTCGGAGCGGGCGAGCGACTCCGCCATCTCGGCGTCGCGCAGGACCATCGCGATCCGGGCGCGGCCGATGTTCGCGAGGTAGTTCGCCTCGTCGGAGATGTTCTGGATCTTCAGCGTGTCGAGCGTCAGGCCGAGCTTGCGGAAGTCGGCCTCGGCCTCGTCGACGAGCCCGGTCGCGAACTTGAGGCGGTCCTCGTTGACCTCCTCGGGCGTCATGTTCGCGAGGACGCCGCGGAGGTGCCCCTCGAGGCTCTCCTTGGCGACGCGGGCGATCTCGGCCGGGTCGCGTCCGAGGAAGCGCTCGATGGCGTTCCCGACGACGCGCGGGTCGGAGGAGACCTTGACGTTCGCGATCGCGTGGACGCGGAGGGGGATGCCCCCCTTCGAGTAGGCGTTCGCGACCTTCAGGTCGATCGGGATCGAGAGGAGGCTCATCCGGTCGACCCGCTCGAGGATCGGGATCCTCACGGAGCGTCCGCCGAGGACGACGCGGTAGCCGACCTGGCTCCCGTCGGCGAGCCTGCGCTTGCGCCCCGAGAAGATGACGACCTGGTTCGGCGGGCAGATGACGAGGATCGACTTCGCGAGGAGCGAGAGGATGCCGAGGGAAACGGCACCCGCGACGACACCTGCTCCGATTCCGGCGAGAGAGTCCAGCACGACGACCTCCTGATCGAGAGCTGCGGCTATTCCTTCCAGGGAGCGGGCTCGACCTCGGCGATCCCGTCCCGGAAGCGGACGACGACGACACGTTCGCGGATCTGGATCGGCTCGCCCCCCGTCCGGGCCGGGACCTCGACGTCCTGGTCGGCGACGTGGAGACGGATCTTCCCGAGGCCGTCGGGGAGGAGCGGGAGGACGACCTCCGCCTCCGCGCCGAGGAAGGCTTCCGTGGAGGCGGGGCTCGTCGCGGCGCCGCGGCCGAGCGACCGGAAGAGAGTGGCGACCCCCGTGCCGACGACGACGCCGAGGACGACGGAGACGGGGACGTGGACGGGAGCGCCGACGCCGAGGAGGGAGAGCGCCGTCCCCGACATGCCGAACGCCCCGAGGGCGTAGGTCCAGAAGCGCAGGGAGAAGAGGTTCGAGAGGAAGGCGCCGTGGTCGGCGTCGCCGTCGCCGTGTCCGTCCCCGGTGTCGTGGCTGTCGCCGTCTCCGTGGAAGACGGAGGCCCCGATCAGGACGAGGCCGAAGGCCAGCGCGGCGAGGTAGACGGTCAGCATGGTGAGGCGAGTTTACGCCGGGCCCGCGAGCGCTAGACTGCGCTCCAGGTGGACGGGCCCGTGGAGCTGGATCGCGACCGGAGGCGGGAAGGGGAGACGTCTCCCGCGGCGGCGTTCCTCGACCTCCACGCGATCCTCGAGTCGATCCCGGAGCCGGTCGGCCTCGTCGACCGCGCCGGACGGGTCCTCGCGTTCAACGGGCCGGCCCGGAGGGTCGTCTTCGAGGCGCGGACCCAGGCCGTCGCCCTCGGAGACGACCTCTTCTCGTACATCTCGCCCCGCAACGCGCCGGGCGTTCGGGACAGCCTCGAGCGGGCGTTCTCGGGAGAGGTGCACACACACCGGACGATGGCGGCCGGGCACCACTTCGAGACGGTCTACTCTCCGGTCCGCGGGCCGTGCGGCGAGGTGGCGGCGGTCTCGATCCGCGTGAAGGACGTCACGGAGCGGGAGAAGGCGCTGGCCGAGATCGCCGCCCTCAACGCGACGCTCGAGGAGCGCGTCGCCCGCCGTTCCGAGGAGCTCGAAAGCGTGAACGCGGAGCTCGAGAAGGCGGCTCGCGCCAAGGACGCGTTCCTCGCGAGCATGAGCCACGAGCTCCGGACGCCGCTGACGGGGATCCTCGGCGCCGCCGAGCTCCTGCGCGCGGGCGCGCACGGACCGCTGAACGAGGCGCAGCTGCGGACGCTCCGGACGCTCGAAGGGGCGGGGCGGCACCTCCTTTCGATCCTCGCCGACCTCCTCGACCTCGCGAAGATCGGCGCGGAGCGGCTGTCGCTCCACGCGGACGCCTGCGTCCTGGCCGACGTCTGCGAGTCGGCGCTCTCGATGGTGAGGAACGAGGCGAATCGCAAGGGGATCGCGCTCGTCCTCCGCGCCCCCGACGCGTCGGTCCGGTTCGGGGCCGACGCCCGGCGGCTCCGCCAGGTCCTCGTGAACCTCCTGTCGAACGCGGTGAAGTTCACGCCGGGCGGCGGGACGGTGGAGCTCACCGCGAACGGCGACGCCGACGCCGGCCTCGTCCGGCTCGAGGTGAAGGATTCCGGCCCGGGGATCGCGGAGGAGGACCTTCCGAAGCTCTTCCAGCCCTTCACCCAGCTCGACACGCGCCTCTCGCGCGAGCACGCCGGCACGGGCCTCGGCCTCGCCCTCGTCCGCAGCCTCACGGAGCTGCACGGCGGTCGCGTAGAGGTCGAGTCGGCGCCCGGCAAGGGAAGCCTCTTCCGCGTGACGCTCCCGTGGCGCCCGCCGAGCGCCCGCGGATCGGGGGCGCACCGCGTCCTCTTCGTGGAGCCATCCCCCGCGCCGGACGGCGGGGCCACGGCCCGGGTGCTCCTCGTCGAGGACGACGACGCGAACCGGACGATCCTCGGCGAGTTCCTCC
>CAYVPO010000249.1:0-1007 GCA_964453825.1 uncultured Holophagales bacterium | reverse complement strand
GCGGCTTCGTCGTCGAGGAGGCGGCCTCGGGGACGGAGGCGCTGGAGCGCGTGGCGGCGTCGCGGCCCGACCTCGTCGTCCTCGACGTCCAGCTCCCGGGGATGGACGGGCTCGAGGTCCTCGCGCGTCTCCGGGCGGGCGCTGCGGCGCCGCCTCCCGTCCTCGCGCTGACGGCGCTCGCCATGGCCGGCGATCGCGAGCGGCTTCTCGAGGCGGGAGCCGACGCCTACCTGGCCAAGCCGGCGCCGCTCGCCGTCCTGGAGCAGGAGGTGCGGCGCCTCGTGGCGACTCAGGGCGCCGGCTCGAACGCCTCGGCCATCAGCTCGGTGAAGTAGCGGACCGGGATCTCGGGCGGTTCGGGGACGGCCTCACGGAGAGGCCCGAGGTGGCTCCGGAGGTTGTGGCGGCAGCGCGGGCAGGCGACGGCGATCACGTCGACACCCCGCTCGGCGGCGGAACGCAGGACCCGGCCGACGAGCGAGGCGGCGACCTCCGCGCTCGCCTCGGAGGCGCGGCCCCCGCAGCAGTGCGACCGCAGAGGGAGGTCGACGACGTCGGCCCCGAGCGCCTCGAGGAGCTGCTCGAAGCGGGTCTCGAACCCGGCCGTCCGGGCGGCCCGCGCGTCGCCGTCCCGGACGTCGAGACACCCGTAGTAGGCCGCGACGCGCAGCCCCGTGAGCGGGCGCGAGACGCGGGCGCGGACCCCGTCGGGCCCGACGTCTTCCCAGAGGACGTCGAGGAGGTGGCGGACGCGGACGGCGCCGGGCTCGTATCGGAACCCGTCGGCGGCGAGGCAGGCGTCGACCTGCTGGCGGAGCTCGGGATGCGTCTCGAGGGCCTGCCGGCCACGGGAAAGGTTCCGAAAGCAGGCCGTGCACGGGCTGACGACCTGGGGCGGGCGCCGCGGGAGAGCGCTGCGGCCGAGCCGGGCCGCGAGGGAGAGGAGCCTCGCCACACGCGCGTAGGCCGGCAGGCCGTTCAGGGCGAGGGCTCCCGGCGCGTCGCCG
>CAYVPO010000248.1:0-4397 GCA_964453825.1 uncultured Holophagales bacterium | reverse complement strand
CGGATCAAAAGGTTGGGGGTTCGAGTCCTCCTGGGCGCACCACCCCCTCTCCCTGAAGAAGAAAGCCCTCCGCCGATCGGACCCCGGGAGCTCCCCGGGGTCTTCGGTTTCCTGCCCCTCTCCGGCGCCTTAGACTCCCGTCGTCCCCGTTGGCGAGGAGGCTCGAATGCACATCGACGCGGTCCTTCGGAAGCTCGGAGAGCTCGAACGGTCGCTCGCGGACCTTTACGGCTCCTGGTCGGACGCCTTCGCCGACGACGAGGAGGCCGCTTTCGTCTTCTTCAAGATGAAGGGCGAGGAGAAGGCGCACGCGGGCCTCGTCGACTACCAGCGCAAGCTCGTCCAGAACAGCCCGGCGCTCTCCGTCGACGTCCCGTTCGACCTGACGGAGGTCGAGGCGGCGATCGGGCGGGTGAAGGTCCTCCGGGCCGCGACGGTGCCTCCGACGGTGGACGCGGCTCTCTCCGAGGCACTGCGGATTGAGCGGTCGGCGGCCGAGAGCCATTGCCGGAACGCCCTGAAGCTGGCCAGCCCCGGCGTCGCCCGCCTTCTCGACGCTCTCGGCGGCGAGGACAAGCTGCACGTGGCCCGCCTGGTGGACCTCGCGGGGCGTCGCGGAATCGAGGTCGCGCCGGCCTGACGGACGGCGGGCGTCGAGATGACGGTCGAGATCGCCTTCGCGTTCCCGCTCCCGGGCGGCCTGCACGCCCGTCCGGCCGCGCGCCTCCAGGATGAGGTCGCCCGTTTTCGCTCCGTCGTCACCTTCCTGAACCGCGCGAACGGCACCTCCGCGAGCGCGCGGAGCGTCCTCGCCCTCGTGGCGACGCGGACGGCGCTCGGCGAGCCGTGCGTCCTCCACGTGCAGGGGGAGGACGAGGCGGCGGCCGGGACCGCGCTCCGGAAGTTCGTGAAGCGGGAGCTTCCGGCTCTCGACGACGGGCCTGCGGCTCGGGCCGGGACGGGCGCCCCGCTCCCGCGCGCCCTCGCGCGGGCCGAGGCGCGCATCCACCGCGGGGCGCCGGCGAGCGGCGGGATCTTCCGCGGGCGCGCCGTCGTCGTCGGCTCGCGCCGCGTCGCGGTCGACGAAGATCGGAACGGGACGGAAGAGGAGGAGCTCGCTCGCCTCGAGGCCGCGTTCGAGAGGGCGGCGGAGGCGATCCGGGCGCGGCGCGCGGCGGCGGAGTACGAGACGGAGAAGGGCGTCCTCGCGGCCCACCTTTCGATCGCCGAGGACCCGGGCCTGCGCGCGCGCGCCGCGGCCGCCGTCGCCGGCGGGGCCTCCGCACCCTCCGCGGTCTTCTCCGCCGCGAGCCACTTCGCCGACATCTTCCGGCGGAGCGGGAGCGCTCTCCTCGCCGAGCGGGCGCTCGACCTGAACGACGTCGCCGAGGCCGTCGTCCACCTCCTCGCCGGGAACGCCGCCCCGCCGCCGGCCGTGGAGCTGGGGGAGGGCTCCGTCGTCGTCGCGACCCGCCTCGGTCCGGGGCAGCTCCTGGCGCTGCCGCGGGCGCGCGTCCGCGGGCTCGTCCTCGCGGAAGGGGGGACCCTCTCTCACACCGTCGTCCTGGCCCGCGCCTTCGGCGTCCCGTGCGTGACGGGGGTGGACGGGATCGAGCGGGCCCTCGCGACGGGCGACGAGGTCGTCGTCGACGGGGAGCGGGGGCTCGTCGTCGTCGCGCCGAAGGGGCCCGTGCTCCGCTTCTACGAGGCGCAACGCGAGCTCCTCGCGACGGCTGCCCGGCGCCTCGAGCGGTTCCGGACGGCCCGGGGCGTCACGGCGGACGGGCGCAGGATCGAGGTCGGGGCGAACGTCGGGACCGTGGAGGAGGCCGCCTCCGCGTTCGAGAACGGGGCCGAGGGGATCGGCCTCTTCCGGACGGAGCTGATGTTCCTCGATCGGGACGAGCCGCCGAGCGAGGAGGAGCAGCTCGCGATCTTCGCGGAGACGGCGCGCCTCGCCGCGGGCCGTCCCGTCATCGTGAGGACGCTCGACGTCGGCGCCGACAAGCCGCTCGCCTGGCTCCGCCTCCCCTCCGAGCGGAACCCCGCTCTCGGCTACCGGGCGATCCGGATGTACGGCGAGCACGCGGAGCTGGCGGAGCGTCAGATCCGGGCGATCCTCCGCGCGGGGGCCGTCGGGCCGCTGAAGGTGATGTTCCCGATGGTCGGGACGCCGGAGGAGGCGCGGGAGCTCCGCGCGCTCGTCGAGAAGGTGAAGGACCGCCTCGCGGCCGAGGGGGTCGCCCACGACCCGAACGTCCCGGTCGGCGTGATGCTCGAGGTGCCGTCGGCGATCCTCTCCCTCGGGTCGATCGCGCGGGAGGTCGACTTCTTCAGCGTCGGCTCGAACGACCTCGCGCAGTACCTCTTCGCCGTCGACCGCGAGGACACGCGCCTCGCCCACCTCGGGAGCCCCTACCACCCGGCCTTCCTCCGGCTCCTCTCCGAGGCGGTGGAAGGAGCGCACGCCGCCGGGAAGTGGATCGGCCTCTGCGGCGAGCTCGGAGGCCGGCCGCTCGCGGCGCCGCTCCTCCTGGGCCTCGGGTTCGACGAGGTGAGCGTCTCACCGCCGCGCGTCCTCCGGGCGAAGGCGGCCTTCCGGAGGGTGCGCTCCGCCGGGGCGCGCAACCTCGTCGCCGAGGCGCTCGCGCTCTCGACGGCGGGCGAGGTGGAAGCGCTCCTCGTCGACCGCGCGCCGGCGGCGCGGACGCTCGTCGACGCCGGCTCGGTGCGCGCCGCCTCGAAGAGCGGAAGCCGCGACGAGGCGATCCGCGAGCTCGCGGACCTCCTCCAGCTCACGGGACGCGCGGACGTCGCCGACCGCGTGGAGGACGCGATCTGGACGCGCGAGGAGGGGGGCGCATCGCTTCTCGGCCGCGGAGTGGCGTTGCCGCGCTGCGTCTCGCCGCACGTCCGGGCCGACTCGATCGCCGCCGTCCGCCTGCCCTCCGCGCTCCCGTGGGGCGAGGGGGGCGATAAGGTCGAGCTCGCGGTTCTCTTCGCGCTCCGGCCCGGGGCCGGGGAGGCGAAGCATCGGAAGACTCTCGAGGAGCTCCGGCGGAGCCTGCGGGACGCCGCGTTCCGTCGCCGCCTCCTCGACGCCCCCGACGACGCCTCGCTGGCCTCCCTCCTCGCGGAGGCGGCGGGGCGCACGCCGTGATCCGCGCGGCCCGGGCCGACGACGAACGCTTCATGCGCGAGGCGCTCCGCGCCGCGCGCCGTGCCCCCGCGCACCGCGACGTCCCGATCGGGGCCGTCGTCGTGAAGGACGGCCTCGTCGTCGCCCGCGCCCGGAACCGGCGGGAGGTCGACAACGACCCGACGGCGCACGCCGAGGTCCTCGTCCTCCGGCGCGCGGCGCGCCGGTTCGGCTCGTGGCGGCTGGACGGCTGCACCCTCTACGTGACGCTCGAGCCGTGCGCGATGTGCGCCGGGGCGATCGTCCTCTCGCGCCTGCCGCGGCTCGTCTACGGCGCCGCCGACCCGAAGGCGGGCTTCGTCGGGTCGCTCGGCGACCTCTGCCGCGACGCGCGGCTCAACCACCGGGTCCACGTCGAGGCGGGCGTCCTCGGCGCGGAGTGCGGGACAATCCTGAAGGAGTTCTTCCGTGAGCGCAGAAGGAAGCCGGCCCCCTGAAAAAGCGGCCTTCCAGGCCCGCGAAGCCCCGACGTTCCGCTGCCCCTCCTGCGGGGCTCCGGCCGCGAAGGACGCCCGCGCGTGTGTCCACTGCGGCTCGCTCCTCGCGACGAAGCGCTGCGTCACCTGCTTCGCCCTCTCGCCGCGCGAGGCCGACCGCTGCGTGAAGTGCGGGGCCCTCCTCCCGGCCCCGGCGTTCGTCGCGGACGGCTCGGGCCGCTGTCCCGACTGCAAGCTCGATCTCGTGGCCCACGCCTTCGGCGCGGTCGGTTACGCCGAGTGCCCCCGCTGCTCGGGGCTGTTCCTGAAGCGCGAGGCGTTCGAGGCGGTGACGAAGGACGCCGACACGCGGGCGAAGGTGCGTCTCGCCGAGCCTCCCGCGGAGGCTGCCGCGGCCCCGCTCGGAAAGGCCGCGAGCGGCGTCCTCCCCGCCGTCCGCTACCGCCCCTGTCCGACCTGCGCGAAGCTGATGAACCGGACGAACTACGGCGGCGGCTCGGGGGTCGTCCTCGACGCCTGCCGCGACCACGGCCTCTGGTTCGACAAGGGGGAGCTCTCGGCGATCGTCGCCTTCCTCGAGAAGGGGGGCTGGGAACGGATCCGCCAGCGGGAGCGGGAGAAGCTCGCCGAGGAGGTGCGGAGCCTGGAGTTCCGGAAGAACGTCGGGGGAGCGACCGGCTTTCCCTCCTCGGGCTGGGAGCGGGAGGTCCAGGGGGTGCGGACGATCGGAGGGATCGTCGACCTCGCCGGGTCGCTCGCGA
>CAYVPO010000247.1:0-4408 GCA_964453825.1 uncultured Holophagales bacterium | reverse complement strand
CAGGTGCTCCAGAAGCTCGACCACACGGCGATCTACCTCCTGATCGCCGGCTCCTACACTCCGTTCACGCTCGGGGCCCTGCGGGGGCCTTGGGGATGGACGCTCCTCTCCCTCGTCTGGGCGATCGCCGGGACCGGGATCGCGCTCGAGTTCGCGCTCGGGAAGAAGGTCCACAAGGTCGCGGTCGCGCTCTACGTCGTCATGGGGTGGCTCGTCGTCGTCGCCGCGAAGCCGCTCCTCGCGGTCGTTCCGTGGCCGGGGCTCGCGTGGCTCGCGGCGGGGGGCCTTCTCTACACCGGAGGCATCGCGTTCTACGCCGCGAAGAGGGTCCGCTGGGCGCACACGATCTGGCACCTCTTCGTCCTCGCGGGGAGCGCGTGCCATTTCGTCGCGATCGTCGGCTGGTCCGGCCGGGCCTGAATCCGCCGCATTGCGGGGCGGCGCCCGAGGGAAGACAATCCCCTCATGCTGAGCATCCTCTGGACCATCCTCATCGGCTTCGTCATCGGCGTCATCGCGAAGTTCCTCCACCCCGGCAAGGAGAACATGGGCCTCATCCTGACGACGGCCCTGGGTATCGCGGGCTCCCTCGTCGCCACGTTCCTCGGACGGCTCGTCGGCTTCTACAAGGAGGGCGAGGCGGCCGGATTCCTGATGGCCGTCGTCGGCGCGATCGTCCTCCTCGTCGTCTACACCCTCGTCCGGGGGAGAGCGAAGCAGGCCTGAGCCCCGCTTTCGCGTGCGCCGCGACGCTCGCCGCCGCGGCGCCGTCCCTCCCTCCAGCGCCGACCCCTTCGGCGGGGCCGCCACGTCTCGCCGGACACTGGTAGCCTCTCTCCGAATCGAGAGCCGAAGGAGGTCGTCATGTCCGCGAGAAGACCCGGCACGCCCCCCGTCCGCGCCACCGCAGAGCAGTCCGCCGAGGTTTTCACGGCCCTTCGGGCGATCCTCGCGGCTCACGCGAAGGAGCTGAAGGTGACCGCGGACTCTCCGAAGGGCTACTCGCTGAACACCCCCTACTCCGGTCGGTGGAAGAAGGAGCTCTTTTTCGGCGCCGTCCAGGTGACGAAGAACTACGTCTCCTTCCACCTCTTTCCGGTCTACATGTATCCGGACCTCCTGGAAGGGGCGACTCCGGAGCTGAAGGCCCGGATGCAGGGCAAGTCGTGCTTCAACTTCCGCGCGAGGGAGGCGGCGCTCTTCACCGAGCTCGCCGCGCTCACGAAGTCGGGGCTGGCGCGCCTGAAGGCCGAAGGCGCGTTCTGATCCTCTCCGTTCCGCGCGGGGTGCCGCGCCCCGACGTCCCGGTCTATCCTCCGCGCGAACCGAAGGCCGCCGGACGAAGGTAGGAGCCGCTCCCCGGGGGCCGGGAGGCTCGCCGGCGAAGAAGGAGATCGGGATGAAGGCGAAAATGACCGTGGGGCTTCTCCTCGTCGCGCTCGGCGTGGTGGCCCTCGCCTACCGGACGTTCACCTACACGAAGAAGACGCACGAGGCGAAGATCCTCGGCCTCGAGCTGGCCGTCAAGGAAAAGGGGACCTTCGAAGTCCCCGTCTGGGCGGGCGCGGGCGCGGTCGTCGCGGGCGCCCTCCTCCTCGTAGCGGGACGAAAGGGATAGGAGAAGAGCCGATGGCCGCAGAGCCGATCACCGTCCTGATCCGTTACCAGGCTCGTCCCGGCAAGGAGGACGACGCCCTCGCGCTCCTCTCGGAGCTGATCGCGACCGTCGTGCGGGAGGAGGCGGACTGCCTCGGGATCGAGCTCCTCACGTACGAGTCCGACCCCGGGCGGATCCTCCTGTACGAGACCTGGATCTCCCGCGAGGCGTACCTCGGCCCGCACTTCCAGACCCCGCACCTGCGGGCGTTCATCGAGGCGGCCCAGACCTCGTTCGCGGAGGCGCCCGACATCTCCTTCTGGGAGCATCGGGCGGCCGCGCGGCGCGGCTGAAGGGGCGCGAGGGATCGGACGTGAGCGAAACCGTCGAGCTCTGGGGGTTCCTCTCCGACGACGTCGAGACGGCCCGCGAGGAGGCCGAACGGCTCCTCGGGGTGACCTTCCGCCTGCTCGAGAGCGAGTCGATCGGGCCGTACTACTTCGCCGAGCTGGACGAGCCGGAGTCGGAGCTGATCCTCCGCCCGAACCTCGACCCGGACTTCGACGAGGATTCCGGCGACCCGGACGACGCTTTCGCGGAACCCGACTTCCCCGACTTCGGAGTCCTCCTCTACGTCGAGCGGAAGAGCGAAGGGAAGCCCGGAGAGGGCCGTCTCTCCACCCTCGCCGAAGCGGCGCAGCTCCTCCTCGTGGAGTAGCGTCCCCGCGGCTCCGCGCTTACCGGAGCGTGCCGCGGCCGGGGCGGCTACGATGGCGCTCGGAGGGCCCGTGGATCCGTCATTCGCCTCGTTCGTCCTGGCGTTCTCGACCGGTGTCGTCGCATTCGGCGTCGCGTCGGTCGCCCTCGCCGCCGTCTTCGTCCAGGGGCGCTTCGAATCGAGCCGGCTCTTCCTGCCGGCGGCCGGGGTCGTGGCGTCGGGGCTCCTGGCCGGTTTCCTCGTGATCGTCGCCTCGTCCGGGGGGGTGCCCTGGGGCAGCGCCGTCCTGCCGGCGGCCCTCTCGCTCGGCCTGTCGGCCCGCGGCCTGTCGATCGCGCGCGGTGCGCCGCCGCTCGCGGGCTACGGACGGATCGACTTCTGGCTCTTCGGGACGTGCCTGTCCGGGTCCGTCCTGCTCGCCGGGCTTCTCCTCGCCCTGCTGTTCCGCCTCGGCGCGTGACGGGGCCGGGATGCCCGGCCGGGGGGATTCAGGACCGGGGATGATCTGAAGACGTTTTTAGGGCATAGTAACGAGCCCATGAAGAGGTCTTTCCTTTCGCCGCTCGCGCTGCCGGCCCTCCTGACCGCATTCGTCGTCGCCACGCCGTCGTACGCGCAGGATGCAACGGCCTCCTCTGCGGAAGACAAAGCGCAGGCCCTCGCGCTCGTCCAGCAGCTCGAGGAGGATCCCCTCGCCTCGGGCGCGGACAACAGCCGCCAGTGGCTGACGAACTTCATCGTCAACGCGCCGGACCTCTTCATCTCCACCTGTCCCGAGCTCCTCGGAGCGCTGAACGGCCAGGGCAAGAACGGCGCCCCCGAGCTCATCGGGCAGCTCTACTTCGGCAACGCGGCCTGGGCGATCCAGAACCCCGACAAGGCGTCGGACCGCGAGGCGATGTACGCGGGAGGGCTGGAGAGCACGCTGCGGCTCTACGCGAGCCTCCTGAAGGCGAAGCCGCGCTGGCGCTGGCCGATCCTCGACAAGCTCCGGTCCCGTGCCAAGGACGGCACGATGATCGAGTACGTCCGCGAGAACATCGGCTCCTGCCAGTAGCGAACGGGGCGACGTGAGCCGCCTCTTCCGCCTCCCGCTCGTCCTCGTCCTCTTCACGGCGGCGGGCTGCGGCGGCGCGCCGGCGACCCGCGAGTTCGCCAGGAGGGCCGAGGCAGGATCGGCCGTCGCGCCGTGGGTCCCGGCCGGAGCGACCGACCTGCGGCTGGCGACGGAGGAGGGGAGCGGCGCCTGGTGGCTCCGGTTCCGCCTTCCGAAGACCGATCGGCAGGCTCTCGAGCCGGGCCTCGTCCGGATTCCCGACTCCCAGGTGGCGACTCTCACGTTCCGGGCGCCGAAGGGAATCGACTGGTGGTTCCGCGGCCTGGTGCAGGTCGTCCCGGCGAGGGAGACGACCGTGATCGCCGCGGACGTCCACTCCGGAAAGGGAGAGGCGATTCCGCAGGGGACGTTCGTCGCGTTTGACCGGGCCTCGGACCTCGTCTACGCCTGGAAAGCCGGACGCTGAACTTCGCAGGCGCGGCGACCGGTCCCCCGGGAGCGGAGCTCGGAAGATAATCCCCGGAGCAGGAGGCTTCAGAGCGTGCTGAGAATCGCGGGAGTCGTCTTTGCCCTCGTCGGCCTCGGGGCCGGCGCCTTTCTCCTCGCGGGGTCGTTCGGGCTGACGCCGAACGCACCAGGCCTCTCCGCCTGGATCCTCTTCCCGGCCTGCGCGTTCGGGGGGCTCGTCCTGGCGGCTCTCGGGTCGCGGACGGGCGCGCTCCCCGGCCTCCTCGAGGTCGCTGGCGGGGCGCTCCTCCTCCTCGCCGTGGCCGCGGCGATCGGGCTCCTCCTTTCGGCGGCCGGCTACGCCGAGACGCGGGACGGGAGCGGCTCACTCTGGTACCTGCTCGGCGTCGCGGGCCTCGCGGGCGCCGCGTGGCTCCTCGCTCCGGAGCGGCCGGAGGGGAAGGGCTGAGACGCGTCGGGCGGCGCCGGGGCGCCGCCCACCGCCCCCCACCCCAATCGCGGCCGTGATATAGTCGAAGGCCGCCCCGCCCGCCGGGAACGTGCCACCCAATAAAACCAAAAACAGCGC
>CAYVPO010000246.1:2858-4501 GCA_964453825.1 uncultured Holophagales bacterium | reverse complement strand
GGTGGTGTGGGAGGGGAGCGGCGGTACCTTTACCTCTGCCCCCTATCCCGATTCGTCCCGATGGACTTCTTCGTCCCGACGGTCCAGCGATGGCTCGGTGAGACGTGGAAGGGCACGTCGCGGGACCTGCCTCAGGCGCTGAACGACGTCCTCGTGGCCTCGAGGCTCGTGCCGTTCGGGATGGGCGAGGAGCTGACCTCGCTCCTCGGAGTCGCCCCCACCGCCGAGCTGAGCCAGGCGCTGATCGACGTCCTCGCGCGCCCGAAACCCGAGGCGTCCGGGAAGGACGAGGGCCGGACGATGAAGTCGTTCTTCCAGCTCCTCCCGAAGGCCGAGCTGAAGGACTACGCGGAGGGCCGGAAGCTCCGGCGCGTGGAGAGGAGCCCCGACTTTTGCTCCGGGCCGTAGGCCGTTCCGCTCCCCGCGTCAGGCCCGGTGGCCGGACGCGCGGGAGCGGAGGCGCGTCGCGACCGCCTCGGCCTTCGTCCTCAGCTCCTCCAGCGTCCCGTCGGTGACGATCACCTCGTCGCAGGCGGCGTTCCGCTCGGCGTCGGGGAGC
Source organism: uncultured Holophagales bacterium (assembly GCA_964453825.1). Lineage (GTDB taxonomy): Bacteria > Acidobacteriota > Thermoanaerobaculia > UBA5066 > UBA5066 > UBA5066. The sequence goes on along the minus strand of CAYVPO010000246.1, from coordinate 3,942 downwards.
TGGGCGCGCATCCGGGCGAGGACGGCGTCGCGGGTGGCGCCCGGGTCCCGCGCGAGGGCGCGCGCGAGGCGGAGCTCCTCGGGGGCCGAGACGGCGACGAGGGCGTCGTACCGGTCGCGGCCGTTGTTCTCGACGAGGAGGGTTGCCTCGACGACGGCGACCGCGTGGCCCTCGGCCTCTCGCTCGGCGAGCCAGCGTTCGGTCTCGACGCGGACGATCGGGTGGATGCGGGCGTTCAGCCGCGCGACCGTGGCCGGCTCGGCGAACGCGAGGCGGGCGAGGCGAGGACGATCGACGGCGCCCCGTTCGTCGAGGAGCTCCGGCCCGAACTCCTCCGCGACCGCGGCCGAGCCCGGCGCGCCCGGCTCGTAGAGGGCGTGGACGAGCCGGTCGGCGTCGAGGACGGGAATGCCGAGGGCGCGCCAGCGCGACCCGACGGCGCTCTTGCCGGAGGCGATGCCGCCCGTGAGGCCGACGCGGAGCATGCTCAGAGCCGGCGCCGGGCGCGGCAGAGATCGAGGGTGTTCGCGAGGAGGCGGGCGATCGTGAGCGGCCCGACGCCGCCGGGGACGGGCGTGTAGCGCGAGGCGCGCTCGACCACGTCGACCGGGTGGACGTCGCCGACGAGGAGCGAGCCCTTCGCCGCGAACGCGGCCGCCTTCGCCTCGTTCCCCGGGAAGCAGCGGGCGACCTCCTCGGCGGTGTCGATCCGGTTGATCCCGACGTCGACGACGACGGCGCCTTCCCGGATGAAGTCCGCGGTGACGAAGGCGGGCCGGCCGATCGCGGCGACGAGGAGGTCGGCCTCGCGGCAGAGGGCCGGGAGGTCGCGCGTTTTCGAGTGGGCGACCGTGACGGTCGCGTCGGCCTTCGTCAGGAGCGTCGCCATCGGCTTGCCGACGATGTCGCTCCGGCCGAGGACGACGGCTCGGGTCCCGCGGAGCGGGACGTTCTCGCGGCGGAGGAGCTCCATGACGCCGGCGGGGGTGCAGGGGACGGGGGCGGGCTTGCCCTGGACGAGGCGGCCGACGTTGAACGGGTGGAAGCCGTCGACGTCCTTCGCCGGGTCGACCGCCTCGAGGAT
>CAYVPO010000246.1:0-2758 GCA_964453825.1 uncultured Holophagales bacterium | reverse complement strand
GCGGATGTCGGCGGCGACGCGGGCGCCGTCCAGGATCGTGGCGGTCATGACGCTCCTTTCCGCGCGACGTGCGCGGCGGCGATGCCGAAGGAGAGGAGAGAGATGTCGACGGAGGAGAAGCCGGCCTCGCGCATCCGGACGGAGAGGGCTTCGGGGGCGGGCCACTTCCCGACGGAGTCGGGGAGGTACTGGTAGGCCGAGCTGTCCTTCGAGACGAGGCGGCCGAGGAACGGTACGAACCGGCGGACGTGGAACTTCACGAGGGGGGCGAGGGGGCCCGTCGGCTCTGGGACGAACTCGAGGACGACGAGACGGCCCCCGGGCACGAGGACCCGGTGGAGCTCGCGGAGGCCGCGGTCCAGGTCCTCGAAGTTCCGGACGCCGAAGGCCGCCGTCGCGCCGTCGAACGTCCCGTCGGGGAAGGGGAGGCGGAGGCCGTCGGCTCCGGCCTCGGGGATCCGAGCGCCGCGCCGAAGGAACTTCGCCCTCCCGAGGACGAGCATCTCGAACGTGAAGTCGGCCGCCACGACGCGGGTGCCGGGGCTCCGGCGGGCGACGGTGAGGGCGAGGTCGCCCGTACCGGAGCAGAGGTCGAGGACCTTCTCCCCGGGCCGGGGCGCCAGGAGGCGGGCGGCTTCGTTCCGCCAGACGACGTCGGTGCCGCCCGAGAGGAGCCGGTTCAGGAGGTCGTAGCGGGGGGCGATCCGCGAGAACATCGCCTGGATCGTCCCGGAGGCCTTGTCGAGTCCGGGGGGCTGGGCCGCGCTCACGGGGCGGCACGGTAGCCTCCGGAGGCGGGTCCGTAAAGCGGCTGTTCCCGTCGTCCGGCGGTTTCGAGTCGCTTTTCTCCGGGTCTCGCTTGACAGGCCGGAGGTCGCGTCGTATGTTTCCCGGCCCTGCGCGAGGGCGACCGCGCGCAAGGTGCGTCCTCCCCCGGGAACCGGTCTTTCTCAGTGCCCCGGCCGGGTCCTGAATACCGAGACGAGAAGCGTGGCTCGATGCGCGCTTCGCCGAACCCCGACCGGAGAGCTGAGCTTCCGTGAGTTCCCGAACGCCTCTCCCCAAGATGAACGAGCTCCCGCGGCGCTGGATCGTCGTCGATGCCGACGGCAAGGTCCTGGGCCGCCTCGCAACGGTCGTCGCGATGCACCTGACGGGCAAGTCGAAGCCGACCTACACGCCGTTCCTGGACACCGGCGACTTCGTCGTCGTGGTGAACGCCGAGAAGGTCGCGCTGACCGGGGTCAAGGAGACCGCCAAGCTGTACCGGCATCACACCGGGTACCCGGGCGGCCTGAAGACGACGAGCGCCGACAAGCTCCGCGCGACGCGCCCCGAGAAGATCGTCGAGGAGGCCGTCCGGGGGATGCTTCCGAAGACGAAGCTCGGGAAGAAGATGTTCAAGAAGCTGAAGGTCTACGCCGGCCCGAGCCACCCGCACGTGGCCCAGGTCCCGAAGCCGGCTTCGGCGTGAGTCGCGAGGAGAGATCGTGAGCAATCTGCAGTACCACGCGATCGGCCGGCGGAAGGAAGCGGTCGCCCGCGTCTACCTTCGCCCCGGGAGCGGCGCGTTCGTCGTCAACGACCGCCCGTTCGAGAAGTACTTCCCGAACGACGTCCTCAAGATGGTCATCCGCCAGCCCCTCCAGCTGACGGAGTCGACCGAGAAGTTCGACATCGTCGCCCGCGTCGCGGGCGGCGGGAGCGCGGGCCAGGCGGGCGCGATCCGCCACGGCCTCGCGCGCGCCCTCTGCCTCTTCAACCTCGAGCTCCGGCCGAGCCTGAAGAAGGCGGGCCTCCTCGTGCGCGACTCGCGGATGAAGGAGCGGAAGAAGTACGGCCAGCGCGGCGCCCGCGCCCGGTTCCAGTTCTCGAAGAGGTAGCCATGAGCCAGATCACGATGAAGGAGCTCCTCGAGGCGGGCGTCCACTTCGGGCACCAGACCAAGCGCTGGAACCCGAAGATGAAGAAGTACATCTTCGGGAAGCGCAACGGCATCTACATCATCGACCTGCAGAAGACGCTGAAGTGCTTCCGCGAGGCGGCGGCCTTCGTCACCGAGGCGGCCTCCCAGGGGAAGAACATCCTCTTCGTCGGGACGAAGCGCCAGGCCCAGGACGCGATTTACGAGGAGGCGAACCGGTGCGGGATGTTCTTCGTGAACAACCGCTGGCTGGGTGGCACGCTCACGAACTTCGTGACGATCCGCAAGTCGATCATGCGCCTCAAGGAAATCGAGGGGATGCTCGCCGAGAACTCGGAGGCGATCCTCACGAAGAAGGAGCGCATCCGCCTCGAGCGCGAGCGGGCGAAGCTCGCCAAGAACCTCTCCGGCATCACCGAGATGGAGGAGCTCCCGGACCTCCTGTTCGTGATCGACCCGAAGAAGGAGGCGATCGCGGTGCAGGAGGCGAACAAGCTCGGCATCCCGATCGTCGGCATCGTCGACACGAACTGCGACCCCGACCCGATCACGCACGTCATCCCCGGCAACGACGACGCGATCCGCGCGATCAAGCTCTTCACCGGCAAGATCGCCGACGCCGTCCTCGAGGGCCTGCACGCCCAGGAGGAGCGGTTCGTCGGGAAGGCCGCGGAGGGCGACGACGAGCCGATGCCCGCGAACTTCGTCGTGACGGAGGGCGCGGCCGCCGTCGAGGCGATCGCCTCGAAGGACACCGCGCCGACGCAGGCCTGATTCTCGACCGATCCTGATCGAGCCGGGCCGGCGGGAGCAGCGGATGGCGCGCTCCCGCCG
>CAYVPO010000245.1:0-4510 GCA_964453825.1 uncultured Holophagales bacterium | reverse complement strand
AGTACCTGATCTACTTCGGCGCGCTCCAGCCGTGGCAGGGAGTCGACACGCTCCTCCGCGCCTTCGCGCGCCTCGCCGACCTGACCGATCTGCGGCTCGTCGTCTGTGGCTCGGCGCGCTCGCGGCCGGCCCGGGCCGCCGAGAAGCTCGCGGAGAAGCTCGGACTCTCGGAACGGGTCCTCTGGCGCTGGGAGCTCCCCGCGTCCGAGCTCGAGCCGTGGCTCGCGAACGCCGTCCTTTCCGTCGCGCCGCTTCGCGCCACGGAGCGGAACGTCGTCCAGGGGTGCGCGCCGCTGAAGGTCCTCGAGTCGCTCGCCGCGGGCGTCCCCGTCGTCGCGTCGGACCTCCCGCCGGTCCGCGAGATCGTGACGGGCGGCGTCGAGGGGCGTCTCGTCGCCCCCGACCGCCCCGCCGACCTCGCCCGCGCGATCCGCCTTCTCCTCCACCTCCCCGAAGAGAGGGAGCGGATGGCGCAGGCCGCTCGCGCCCGGGCGGAACGCGACTTCGGCTGGGATCGCTCCGTTGCGCTCCTGAAAGGCGTCTACCGTTCGCTGCGCCCCCACGCGGCGACTCCCGCTCACCCACTTCCGATCCCGGAGGAAGCGCATGCTGAAAGCCCTCGGGGCGCTCCGTTCGCTCACGCCTGAGCAGAAGGCCCTCCTCGAGACGAAGCAGGTCTCGGGCGAATACGAACCGAGCGCGCTCGTCGCGATGCTGAAGCCGATCGCGGAGTACGACCGGCTGAGCGACAAGGCCCGGACGCCGATGGGATGCACGACGGCCGTGCTCTTCGTCCTCGCTCTCGTCTTCCTCGTCGCGTCGGCAAACGGCGCCCCATACCTCCTGCCGCTCCCGCTCGTGGCGCTCGGCGCCGGGGGCTGGCTCCTCGTCACCCTCCTGAAACTCCGGAAGCTCGACCTCTCGAACAACTTCCGGCAGGTCGCGATGCCGCTCGTCGCCGTCCTCCGCGAGGACATGGAGCCGGGAGCGACGATGAACGTCCGCCTCGACCTCTCGCCGCCGACGGAAAAAGGGAAGAAGACGGGGACGGCGCCCCCCTACGACCGCGGGGCCTACTTCAAGGTCATCGACACCAGCTTCTCGGACCCCTGGTTCGGGGGCGGCGTCCGCCTCGTGGACGGCAGCATTCTGCAGTGGACGGTCACCGACGACGTCGTCGAGAGCAAACGGACGAAGAAGACGAGCCGTGGCAAGGTGAAAACGAAGACGAAATACGTCAAGCGGACGACGATCGCGGTCGACGTCGCGCTGCCCCACAAGGAGTATGCGGTCGCGAGCCTCCCCGCCGACGAGGGCGAGAAGGTGAAGGTCCGCGAGAGGGAGAAGAGGACGACGTTCCGGCTCGTGAAGAAGGTCAAGACGAAGTCGATCGATCCGATCGACCCCGCGGCGCTGTTCGACATCATTTCCGAGGCCTACAAGAGAGTCCGGCCGGCCGCCGCGACGGGGAGCGCGTCATGACGGGTTGCGAGTGCAAGAGCGGTTTCTTCACCCTCCGCGACTGCGATGGGGCGCCGGCCGGCTCCTGCTCGGAGTGCGGGCGCACCGCCTGCACCCGGCATCTCTCGCCCGCAAGCGGGTTCACGCAGTGCCTCGACTGTCACGCCCGCGCCGGCCAGGCCGCCGGCGCGAAGCCGGCGGCAGGCGAGCCCGCGCTCGACGACGAGTGGACGTACGGCGCGCGGCACCGCTTCTACACGGCCGGCTACGCCCCTCTCTACACGGGCTCCCATCACAGCCGCTACTACGACGGCTACGACACCCGCTCCTTCGAGGAGACAGACGGTGCGGAGTTCGATGACGACGACGGCGGCGCCGGGTTCGGGGACAGCTGAACGTGAGGCCGCTCGTCGTCACGGAGAATTTCCCTCCCGACCGCGGCGGGATGGCGCAGTCGTGCGACCGGATCGTCCGGTCGCTCCGGGCCTCGGGCCTCGACGTCGACGTCGCGCACCTCGGGCGGCGCGACCACCGGCCCCGCGTGGAGCAACAGGAGCGGGGCCTCCTCCTCTCCGCCCCGGCGGACGAGGACCCGGCCCACGCGATTCAGCTCCTCTGGAACGAGGCCGCCCGCCTGCCGCATCGCCCGAGTCACGTCGTCGCGTTCGGCGGCGCCGCTCCCGTCCTCGCCGCGCCCGCCTTCGCGGCCTGGCTGGGTGCCCCGCTCGTGACGCTCCTGCGCGGGAACGACTTCGACACGGGCCTCTTCTCGCTCCGCCGCGGCTGGGCGCTCCGCGACGCGCTCGAGCGCTCGGCGGCCGTTGCCACTCTCTCGCGCGACCACCTGCGGAAAGTCTCCGCGCTCTTCCCGGGCGCGGACGTCCGGTACGTCCCGAACGGCATCGACCCGGCGGAGTGGTCGCTCGCACCGCACGACCTCGACCGCGCGGTGCGCTGGAGGGCGGAGCACGTCGGAGAGGGACGGCGGATCCTCGGGATGTTCGGACACCTGAAACGGAAGAAGGGGGGCGCCTTCCTCCTCGACGCCCTCCGGCGCGCAGGAGTCGAAGGAAGGCTCCACCTCCTCGTCGTCGGCGAGGCGGAGCCGGAGATGCTCGCCCACCTCGCTTCGGTCGAGTCTTCGGTCCCGTTCACACACGTCCCGTTCGTCGACCGCTTCGAGCTCCTCCCCTGGTACGCCGCCTGCGACGGCGTCGTCGTCCCGTCGCTCTACGACGGCCTCCCGAACGTCCTCCTCGAGGCCGGGGCGCTCGGCGTCCCCGCCGTCGCCTCGACGGCGGGCGGGATGGCCGACGTCCTCGAGAGCGTCGAGACCGGGCTCACGTTTCCCCCGGGCGACCTCCACGAGTGCCGCCGCGCGCTCGCGGCGTTCGCCGGGCTCCCGGCCGGGGAGCTGCGCCTCCTGGGCGAGCGGCTCCGCGCACGGATCGTCCGAGATTTCCGACACGACCAGGAGGCGGCGCGCTACCGCGCGCTCCTCGCCGATACAGCCGGCCGCGTCCCGCGCCCGGCTCCCGCCGACGTCCTCACGGAGAGCTGAGCCATGAAGAGTCCTCTCGCCCGCCTCCTCCCCCTCGTCCTTCTCGCCGTTCCGCTCGTGGCCGGGGCGGTGACGCCCGCGACCGAGGGCGTGAACAGCGTCGTCGTCCGCTCGGCCGGAGGCTCGAGAAGCTTCACGATCGTCGAGAAGGGGAACGCGATCGAGATCGTCCTCCCCGGCGGCGTCCGGCTCCTCGGCGAGCCGGCCGGGGAGAAGCGGAAGTACCGGCGCGGGCCCGGCGGGCCGCCGGTCTGCGAGGTGAAGCCGAGCGACGCCGGCTTCAAGCTCCGGACGACCGACGGGAAGCTCCTCTGGAAGGTGAAGCTCGCCGACGACAAGATCAAGGTGAGCGACAACGAGGAGAACGCGAACCCGTACTCGATCAAGACGAAGTACCCCGACAAGGCGAAGGTCGTCGACGCCGCCGAAAAGGAGCTCGCCGAGGTCCGCTTCGGCGCCGACAGGACGAAGGTGAAGGGCGCCGACGGCTCGGAGCTCTGGGTCACGGATTCTCCGAGGCGCCGCTCCGCCTCCTTCGGGGTCCTCGTCCTCGAGAAGGTCCCCGAGGAGCACCGGGCGATCCTGATGGCGGAAATCCTCGCGCGCCGCCGCTGAGGCCCGTGTGCTCCTCTACGACGCGCTCGGAGGCGGGCTCGGGCACCTCGTGAGGGCCCGCGCCTTCCTCCACACGCTCGGGCTCGAGGGGGAGGCGACGCTCTTCACCTCCTCGCGCTTCGCCGACGACCACCGTGTCACCGGCGGCCTCCCCGTCGTCCGCGTCCCCGATTCGCTCGACGGCGATCGAGTCGGCCTGCGTGCGTTCCTCGAGGAGACGCTCGCGGAGACTTTCGCGACGCGCCTCGTCGTCGACGCCTTCCCCGCCGGCCTCCTGGGCGAGCTCGCGGAGTGGGCTCCGCCGCCCGGCCTCGTCCTCTGGCACGTCGCGCGCCTCCTTCGCTGGGAGCGCTACACCTCCGACGCCTCGCCCCGCCTCCCGCGCTTCGACGTGACGTTCATCGTCGAGGAGCTCCACGCCGAGCACCGCCGGGCGCTCGAAGCGGCCTCCCGCGAGCTCCGCCCGCTCGACCTCGTCGACCCGCCGGCTCCCCCGCCCGTGCCGATCGGGGGCCGGCACGTCCTCGTCGTCCACTCGGGGCCCGACGAGGAGACGCTCGACCTCGTCGCCTGCGCCCGCGAGCTCGCCACTGCGGACGGCCACGGGGCTCGCGTCGTCCTCGCCTCGCCCGCCCGGCCCGGCTCCCTCCCCGTCGACGTCGAGTGGCGCGACGTCTTTCCCGCAACCGGCCTCTTCCCCGCCGCCGATCGGATCGTGGTCGCCGCCGGCTTCAACGCCGCGAGGCAGACGGAGCCCTTCCGCGCGAAGCGTTTCCTCGTCCCCTACCCCCGCCGCTTCGACGACCCGTTCGCCCGCGCCGCCCGGGCTCGGTGCCAGGCGTGAAATCGTGTATTGTTGAAAACAATACACGA
>CAYVPO010000244.1:0-4521 GCA_964453825.1 uncultured Holophagales bacterium | reverse complement strand
GGGCGGGCGGCGGGACGCGGGCCGGGGCGGCGGCGCCGCCGGCCCGCCGGCCGTCGACGATTCCCGTCCAAACCCCGCGTGCCTCGTCGCGCGTGACGCTGTAGATGCCTCCGAAGACGCCGCTGTCGCGGCTCGGGGCGCGGAGCACCCAGACGTTCGGGTAGCCCATCGCCTCGAGCGCCGCGACGTCGTGCTCTGTGAAGGGCGGGGCGAGCTCGAGCATGACGCGCGGGCCGGCGAGGTCGTCCTCCCAGATCATCCGCGGTCGGGCGTAGGCGGCGGCGAGCGCGTCGCCGCCGTCGGCGAACGCGGCGACGAGGCTCAGGAGGATGGAGGGGATGCGGCTGCTCCCGGGCGCGCCGGCGAGGAGAACGGGGCGACCGTCGCGCAGGAGGAGGAGGGGCGAAACGGGCATCTGGGCGGCGCCGCCGGCCTTCAGGTACTCGGCAGAGGCGGGATCGTCGGAGACGAGCGGCTCGAGGAAGGCGTTCAGGAGAAAGCCGAGGCTCGGGGCCGCCCAGGCGGCACCGTAGTAGCGGCCGAGCGTCTGCGTAAGCGAGACGACGTTCCCGTGCGCGTCGGCGACGGAGACGTGCGTCGTCCCCCGGATCCCCGCCGCGAAGGGCCGCTCGTCGCCGAGCTCGGATGGCGGCAGCGCCCTGTCGGCTCGGATGCGCCGGGCCTGCCGCTCGGCCCAGGCCGGCGAGAGCCACTCGGAGCGGAGCGGCCCGTCGGGGACCTCCGGCTGCCCGCGGTGCGCGGCCGCCTCCGCCCGCGCGAGGCGGACGGCCTCGACGATCGCCTGTCCGCGCGAGAGGCCGGCCTCGGCGAGGCGCTCCGCTCCCAGGGCGTCGAGGACCTGGAGCGCCATGACGAGGACGCCTCCCCCGCCCGGCGCCGGGACGGAGAGCGCGGTGAGGCCGCGGTAGGAACCGCGAACCGGCGCGAGGTCGAGGACGCGGCCCGGGACGCGGGCGAGGTCGATCCGCGTGAGGAAGCCGCCGGCGGCGAGGACCTCCCGCTCGAGCGTCGCGGCGATCTCGCCCGTGTAGAAGTCCTCCGGGCCGCGCTCGGCGAGCCGGGCGAGCGTGCGGGCGAGGTTCGGGAGGCGGACGCAGGTGCCGAGCGGGGCGGGACCGGGAATGCCCGATCCGTCGACGGGACCGGTCAGGTAGACGGGGTAGAGGACGTCGGAGTCGAAGAGGCGCCGGCGATAGTCGCCGAGATAGGGATGCTCGAAGGTCTGCGTCCTGTAGCCCCCCTCGGCCGCCTCGATCGCCGGCGCAAGGACCTCCGCGAACGGCTTCGTGCCGTAGGCACGCAGGGCGTGCGCGAGCGTGGCGACGGTGGTCGGGACCGCGGCCGTCATCGGCCCCCAGAGGTCGGCTCCGTCTCGCGCGGCGCGGAGCCGGCGGCGGTCGATCCGGATCGGCACGGGAGCCGGGCAGAGGATCGCCCTTTCCTCCCCGGAGGCGAGGCGGAGGACGAGCCACGTCTGCCCGCCGAGGCCCGAGCCGCCGGGGTCGGCCGCGGTGAGCGCGAACGCAGCGGCGACGGCCGCGTCGACGGCGTTTCCGCCCGCTTCCAGCATCCGCACGCCGGCCCACGACGCTTCCGGAGCCGAGGTGACGACCATGCCGAGCGGCGAGGAGACGACGGCGCGCGGCCGGATCGAGTCGAGGAGGACGCGGGCCCGCTCGGCCTCGTCCGGCGCGTCCGCGGCGGAGAGAGGGCCGGGGAACGCCGCGGCGAGGAGGACGACGAAAACGAGGAGGCCGGCCACGGCGGGCCGGCCGTGGCGGCGGAGAGCTCCGCACATCGGAGGGAGAAGAGCGCAGCCGGGCGCCGCTGTCAACGAGGCGTTCGGCGCGCGTCCCTCGACACGCCGCGGCCCGACCGTAGAATCGGAGGCAACTCCATCACGACGTCCGGAGGTCCCATGAAGCGCGCCGCCCTCGCTCTCGCAACGCTCTTCGTCCTCGTCGTCCTCGTCGTTCTCTCGCCGGCCGCCGCGGCCGACCCGGGCGAGCGGAAGAGCTACACGAAGACGTTCCCGTTCGGCCGCGGCAAGGAGTCGAAGGTCGGGATCCGGCAGGGGCCGGTGACGATCGAGTCGGTGAGGATCCGCAACTGGCCCGACGCCGACGACTTCGCCGATGCCGAGAACGACGCGGGCGAGACGCACACGATGGTCGTGGAGTTCGAGTACTCGAACCGCGACGAGGCGCGCGACTGGAAGTGCCGCTACACCATCACGGTGCCGGGGAAGGACGGCGGCCCCTGGGCCGAGAACGACCGGACCGCGACGCTCGACGCCGGCAAGGTGCACGACACGAACAAGGTCTTCGTGAGGATGAAGACTCGCAACTTCAAGCGGGCGACGTCGTACCGGGTGACGTTCGAGATCTGGAAGGACTGACCTGAATGGGGAGGACCCGGACCGCCGGGTCCTCCGTCAGCGCCCGCCCGTCTCCGGGAAGAGGAGCTCCTGGGGCCGGAGCGCCGGGAGGAGGTTCTCGATCGCGCACTTCGCCCAGCCCTCGCGGCAGACGGCGTCGAGCGCGACGAACGGCACGCGCCATTCCTCGAGCGTGGCGAGGAGGAGCGCGTCGATGTCGTGCTGGAACGCGAGGTCGGTGTCGCGCACGCCGTCGAAGCTCGGGTCGCCGACGATCGGCACGCGGAAGAGGGCGTCGTAGGTCGGGAGCCAGGCCCTCACGAGCTCCTCGAGCACCTTCACGTGCGGGTCGCCGGGGGCGGCGCGCTTCAGGTAGCAGTAGTTGTCGAGGACGGCCCGGTCGCAGACGACGACCTCGGCCTTGGCCCCGGCCTGGAGCTCCCAGGCGATCTGCGTGTGGAGGATCCAGGCCTGCGCCTTGATCGTCGTGTCGCGGTTGATGGGAAGGGGGCACTCGCGCGCGACCTCGCGCACGAGCTCGACGGTCAGGTCGCGCCGCTTCAGCGCGGCGGCGAGGTCGTAGCAGAGGGTCGTCTTGCCGACTCCGTGAGTCCCGATGAACGCGATCTTCATCCGGCCCGATCCTCGCACGAACGCGCGGGAGATGCCCGTCGCGACGAGACTCAGTTCATGAGCAGGCATCAGGAGAAGCTACGGAGGTGACCTGGGGGGTCCGGGGGGTCGCGAGAGGCGCCGTTCAGGACCAGATGGTCCTGCGGACGACGACGAGGGTCGTGTCGTCGGCGGGCTCCCCTTCGCCGATGTGCGCCCGCCAGTCGGCGAGGAGCGCCTCGAGGATCGACTCGGCGGGACGTCTCCAGAGGCCGACGCGCTCGAGGACGCCCTGCGGGCGCTCGTAGCCGTACGGGGCGTCGAAGCGATCGGGGCCCTCGAAGAGGCCGTCGGAGGCGAAGACGAGGCTCGCCGCGCCCGGCAGCTCGAGCTCGAGCTCGGAGTAGGTGCGCGCCGGCCCCTTCCCGAGGGGGAGGCCGGAGAGGGCCAGCTCGCGGACGCGCCCCTCGACGAGGAGGAGCGGCCAGGGGTGCCCGGCGTTCGCGAGGACGACGTGACCGGTGGCCGGCTCGATCCTCACGAGGACGAGCGTCGTGAAGAGGCGCGCGGCGCGCCCCGCACGGAGCACGCGGTCGATCTCGGCGAGGACCTCGCCCGGGCGGCGCCCCGCCTTGACGAGCGAGAGGAGACACGCCTTCACCATGGCCCCCTGGATGCCGCAGGAAAAGCCGTGCCCGGCGACGTCGCCGGCCGCGATCCAGAGCGCCCCCTCCTCGTCGACGAGGAACTCGTAGAGGTCGCCTCCCGCCTCGGTCGCCACGATCGTCCTGGCCGCGATCTGGAGGCCGGGCACGTCGGGCGGCGCGTCGGGGAGGAGCGCGAGCTGCATCCGCGAGAGGAGGTCCATCTCGTACTTCACGCGCCGCTCGGCCTCGAGCCGCTTCACGAAGTCCGGCGCGTCGGTCTTCGCCTCGTCCTCGCGCTCCGGGCGGCGGGTCGCCGCGACGCCGACCCAGGCGAGCGCCGCGAGCGAGGCCACCGCGAGGAGGAGCGGGAGGGCGAGCTCCCCCGGGAAGCGGAGCGCGGCGAGGAGGTCGCGGAAGAGGCCGGGCGCCGTGGCGGCGACGAGGAGGCCGGTGAGGCCGTGGGAGCGGAACGCGAGGAGGAGGACCGCCGACTCCGCGAGCGTGAGGACGAGGAGGGCGCCCCACGGCTCGTAGGAGAACGAGAGGGAGGAGAGGAGCGCGAACGCGATGGCGCCGAGGACGTCGGCCCTCTCGGGGCGGAGGAGGTTCCGGAGGAGCGCCGCGGCGAGGACGAAGGACGCCGCGGCGTAGGGTCCCTCGAGGAACGCGTTCGCGAGGCCGCCGAAGAGCGGAAGCGCGTAGGACGGGGACTGCGGCACGACGCCGGGGACGCCGGCGGCGGCGACGCCGGCGGCGAAGAGGAGGCGCAGGCCGGCGACGGCGGCGCCGAGCCCGAGCCCGCCCAGGACCGCGCGGCCGAGGCGCGGCGTGAGCCGCCCGGAGGCGAAGGCGTCGAGGCTCGTC
>CAYVPO010000243.1:0-4532 GCA_964453825.1 uncultured Holophagales bacterium | reverse complement strand
TCCGCGCCGACGCCCGCGCCACCGTCGACGCGCTGCGCGCCCGCGGCGTCCGGGTCCGGATCCTCTCCGGAGACGACCCGCGCGTCGTCGCGTCCGTGGCCGCCCGGCTCGGCATCGCTCCCGAGGACGCCCTCGGCGGCCGGACGCCCGAGGAGAAGCGCGACCTCGTCGCCTCGCTCGTCGCCGCGCGCGGGGCCGACGGGCCCGGCGCGCCCGCCGTCGTCATGGTCGGCGACGGCGTCAACGACGCCGCAGCGCTCGCCCTCGCCGACGTCGGCGTCGCCGTCCTCGGCGGCCGGGGGGCTTCCCTCGCCGCCGCGGACGTCGTCCTGACGCGCGAGGGGGTCGCCCCTCTCCTCGACCTCCTCCGCGGTTCGCGGCGCGTCTTCGGCGTCATCCGCCGGAACCTCGCGTTCTCCCTCGTCTACAACGTGGCGGGCGCCTCGCTCGCGCTCCTCGGCCTCGTCGGCCCGCTCCTGGCGGCCGTCCTGATGCCCGTCTCGTCGTTGACCGTCGTCCTCTCGTCCGCGCTCTCGCGCCCCTTCCCCGCGCCGGCACGCCCGGCCGCGCCCGTCGTTCGGAAGGAGGCGTAGGTGGAGACGATCTTCGTCCTCCTCCCGCTCGCTCTCCTCATCGCGGGGATCGCCCTCGCGCTCTTCGTCTGGGCGGCGCGCTCGGGGCAGTTCGACGACCTCGAGACGCCCGCCGTCCGCATCCTCTTCGACGACGAGCCGGCTTCCGCCGCCCCGCGCTCCGCGCCCGGCGGGCCGGCCGCTTCCCCCACCCCGAATCCTCCGGAGACCACCTCCGACGCGCCGACAAGGAGGACCGAATGAGCCTACCGAGAACGCCCGTCCGCATCCTGATCCTCCTCCTCGGGATGGTCGCGGCGGGCTCCCTGGCGTACGCGCTGAGCAACGTGCGCAAGGGCTACGAGCCGCGACAGCCGATCCTCTTCCGCCACTCGCGGATGGCGGGACCGGCCGTGATGCAGGCGAACGAGAAGGGCGAGGCGGTGAACGTGGGGGGCTACGACATCCCCTGCCTCACCTGCCACACGATGCCCTACAAGGGACGCCACTCGACCGTCCCGTCCACCGCCGTCTGCATGAACTGCCACACGGCGGTCGGCCTGAACCGCGAGTGGGTCCTGAAGATGAAGGACTACTGGGACCGGGGAGAGCCGATCCCCTGGGTGAAGGTCCACGACCTCCCCGACTTCGTCTACTTCGACCACTCGGCCCACCTGAACGCGAAGGGCGAGAAGGGCGACCTCAAGCTGCCGCTGCAAGACGCGGACGGGCGCCCCTGGCAGATCTGCGCGAACTGCCACGGCCGCGTCGAGGAGACCGACCTCGTCTCCGTCACGAACGCCTTCAACATGCAGTGGTGCCTCGACTGCCACCGCAAGCCCGAGATGAAGGCCTCGACCGACTGCGTCGCCTGCCACCGCTAGAGGGAGATGACGATGAGACCGAAAGAGACCTCCTCCCGGCCCGAGGCAGGCGTCGACCGGCGCGAGTTCCTCCGCCTCGGGAGCGCGCTCGCGGCGGCCGGGGCCCTCGCGAGCGCGGGCTGCCAGCCGCCGCAGGAGGCGACGATCCCGTTCCACGACATGCCCGAAAGCCTCGCAGAGGGGATCGGGCGAGCCCGCTTCTTCCACACCGTCGTCGACGGCACGCCCGTCCTCGTGAGGACGCGCGAGGGGCGCCCGATTCTCGTCGCCCCGAGCCCGACCGACGCGAGCGGTCGTGGCCTCACGCTCCGCCAGCAGGCGGCGCTCATGGACCTCTACGACCCCGACCGGGCCCGCGGCCCGCTCTCGGTCCGAAGGAGCCAGGGGCCGACCGTCGCCTCGAGCTGGAAGACGGTCGGCGCCGAGATCGCCGCGCGCCTGCCGAAGGCCGGGAGCGGCGCCGTCCTCCTGACGGGGCCCGTCGCGAGCCCCGCCCTCGCCGCGGCGATCGCCGCGATCTCCGCCGCCAAGGGCCTTCGCCACGTCGCCTGGACGTCGCTCTCCTCCGACGCCGCCGCGGCGGCGCACCGGGCCGCGTTCGGCGACGCGCGCCTCCCGCGGCCGCTCCTCGGGAAGGCCGACCTGATCCTCGGCCTCGGCGCCGAGTTCCTCGACCGTCCGGCCGACGGCCTCGAGCGCGACTTCGCGATGCGCCGCTCTCCCGACGCGTCCGACGCGAAGATGAGCCGCTTCGTCCAGCTCGAGGGGCGCCTCTCGCTCACCGGCGCGAACGCCGACGAGCGGGTCCGCGTCCGCGACACGCAGCTCGCCTCCGTCGCCGCAGCCCTCGCGCACGAGCTCGTCGTCACGCGCAGCGCGGGGCCCCTCGCCGGCAACGCCGCTGTGGCCGCCGCCCTCGCCCCGTTCGCGCCGGACGCCGTCGCGAAGAAGGCGGGCCTCGACCCGGCGCTCCTCCCCCGCCTCGCCGGCGAGCTCCTCGCCGCGCGCGGGAAGGCGATCGTCCTCGCGGGCGGCGCGGCGAGCGGGTCGGCCTCGGGCGAGGCGCTCGAGATCGCCGCCCTCCTCCTGAACGTGACGCTCGACGCCTACTCCGCCGGCCTCTTCGACGAGGCGGCCGCCGAGCTTCCCGCCGAGGGCGGCGCCGCCGCCGTCGCGGCCCTCGCCGACGAGATGCGCGCCGGCAAGGTCTCGCTCCTCCTCGTCGCCGGCGCGAACCCGGTCTACGACGCGCCCCCCGCGGTCCGGTTCGCCGAGGCGCTCGCGAAGGTCCCCTTCGTCGTCTCGCTGAACGACCGGCTCGACGAGACGAGCCTCCTCGCCGACCTCTTCGCCCCGGCGAGCCACCCGTTCGAGTGCTGGAGCGACGCGGCGCTTCCGAAGGGGCTCCTCGCGATCCAGCAGCCGGTGATCCAGCCGCTCCACGACACGCGCGGCCTCCTCGACCTCCTCGTCGAGTGGGGCGCCGCGGCCGGTACGGGAGGCCCCCTCGCGGCCGCCGTCGCCGCCGCCACGGCCGCGCTCGCGAAGGCCCCGCTCCCCGCCTCCGCGGCCCCCGCGCCGAGCCCCAGCTTCGCGTGGCACTTCCTCAGGGGCGAGTGGGCGCCCCGCCTCGGCGCGGCCCCCGGCTCGCCCGAGCTCGAGAAGGCCTGGAACGGCCTCCTCCGCTCCGGAGCGTTCCAGGGTCCCGCCCCCGCGGCGGCTCCCGCACGGACGCTCGCCCCCGCCGCGCTCGCGCTCCTCTCCGCGCTCCCCGAGGCCCCCGCCGGCCTCGAGCTCCAGCTCTACCCCCACCTCGCGCTCCACGACGGACGCGCCGGGAACAACGCCTGGCTCCAGGAGTTCCCCGACCCGATTACGCGCATCTCGTGGGGCGGGGCGCTCTCCATCGCCCCCCGCCGCTTCGACGAGATGGGCCTCGCGAACGGCGACCTCGTCGAGGTCGACGCGGGGCACGGCAAGCTCGTCGCGCCGGCCTATCGCCACGCCGGGATGCACTACGACGAGGTGGCCCTCCCGCTCGGCCTCGGCCGCGCCTCCTGCGGACCGATCGGCGCCGGCGTCGGGCCGAACGCCTTCGCGCTCGGCCTCCTCTCGGGTGGCCGCCTCCTCTCCGCTGGTTTGCCCGTCACGCTCCGGAAGGTGAAGGGGCGCGAGGAGCTCGCGTTCGCGCAGGGCTCCGACGTCATCGACCGCGACCGCCGGCCGCTCGTCCCGGTCACGACGCTCACCGCGTACGAGAAGGACCCGAAGTCGGGAACCGAGCAGCAGCACGGCGGCCCGTCGGCCTGGCCCGAGCACCCGTATCCGAACGCCCGCTGGGCCATGGCGATCGACCTCGCGAAGTGCAACGGCTGCGGCAAGTGCGTCCTCGGCTGCCAGGCCGAGAACAACATCCCGGTCGTCGGCCGCCGCGGGATCGTCGACGGGCGCGAGATGTCCTGGATGCGGATCGACCGGTACTACGACGCCCCGAAGAAGGAAGGCCGGTGGGACGCGGACGTCTGGGACGGGCCGCTGCCGGTCGTCGAGGAGCCGAAGACGCTCTTCGAGCCGATGCTCTGCCAGCACTGCGAGAACGCGCCGTGCGAGACCGTCTGCCCGTTCGTCGCCACGATGCACAGCGAGGACGGCCTGAACCAGCAGATCTACAACCGCTGCGTCGGCACCCGCTACTGCGCGAACAACTGCCCGTTCAAGGTGAGGCGCTTCAACTTCTTCGAGTACGGCAAGGCGCAGGAGAGCGCGCTCTTCCGCGCCCTGGAGCCCCGCATCAAGCGGAACGCGGAGATGAACACCCGCGCCCCGATGCAGATGAAGAACAACCCCGAGGTGACCGTGAGGAGCCGCGGCGTGATGGAGAAGTGCTCCTTCTGCGTCCAGCGGATCCGCGAGGCGCGCGCCGCGGCGACGCGCGACGGGAAGGACAAGACGCACTTCCCCGACGGCGCCGTCGTGCCGGCCTGCATGGAGGCCTGCCCGACCGGCGCGATCACGTTCGGCGACGTGAACGCCCCGGGATCGCAGGTCGCCTCGCTCGCCGCCCACCCGCGGGCGA
>CAYVPO010000242.1:2874-4570 GCA_964453825.1 uncultured Holophagales bacterium | reverse complement strand
CCAGGCGTGAAATCGTGTATTGTTGAAAACAATACACGATTTCACGCCTGGCACCATCGGGCGGGGCGCGACTTCACGCCTGGCACCATCGGGCGACGCCGTCCGGGGTTTAGACTCGCCCGCCGATGCCGACCCCGCGGGATTTCCTCTCCCTCGTCGTCTTCGCCCACACGGTCTTCGCCCTCCCGTTCGCGCTCCTCTCGGCGATCCTCGCGGCACGGGGCGTCCCCGACGGGCGGACTCTCCTCTGGATCCTCGTCGCGATGGTCGGGGCCCGCTCGGCGGCGATGTCGTTCAACCGGATCGTCGACCGGCACGTCGACGCGAAGAACCCCCGCACGGCGCGCCGCGAGATCCCGGCGGGCGTCGTCTCGCCCGTGGCCGCCGCGCTCTTCTGCGCCGTCTCGGCCGCCCTCTTCGTCGTCGCCGCCGCGCAGCTCAATCGCCTCTGCCTCTACCTGTCGCCCATCGCCCTCGCGGTCGTCCTCGGCTATTCGTACGCGAAGCGCTTCACCGCCGCAGCCCACCTCGTCCTCGGCCTCTCGCTCGCGATCGCCCCGGTGGGGGCGTGGGTCGCGGTGACGGGGGCCTTCGCGCTGCCGCCGGTCCTCCTCGGCCTCGCGGTCGTCTTCTGGGTGGCGGGCTTCGACGTCATCTACAGCCTGCAGGACGAGGAGTTCGACCGGAGGGAGGGGCTCCGCTCCATCCCGGCCCGCTTCGGCGCGCCGCGCGCGCTCCAGATCGCGCGCCTCTTCCACGGGGCGACGCTCGTCCTCTTCTACGCCGTCTTCCTCGCCGTCGACGGCGGTTGGCTCTTCGGCGCGGCGGTCGTCGTGGCGGGCGCCTTCCTCGTGAGGCAGCACCGGCTCGTCTCGCCGACCGACCTGACACGTGTCGACGCCGCCTTCTTCACCGCGAACGGCTGGCTCTCCGTCGCGTTCCTTCTTCTGGGCGCGGCCGACGTCCTCCTGCGGTAACCTCTCGGCTCCGTGGGCGCCCCGAACGCCGAAAAGTTCCCGCTGAGGCACATCGCGATCGAAGGGCCGATCGGCGTCGGGAAGACCTCGCTCGCCGGGCTCCTCGCGAAGCGCTTCTCCGGGACGCAGTTCCTGGAGGACGTCAAGAACCCCTTCCTCCCCGATTTCTACGAAGGGAAGAAGGGGGCCGCGTTCCAGGCGCAGATCTACTTCCTGCTCTCCCGCTACGGCCAGCAGCAGGAGATCGCGCAGATGGACCTCTTCAAGGAGCTCGTCATCGCGGACTACACGTTCGCGAAGGACAAGATCTTCGCGAACCTGACGCTCTCCGACGAGGAGATGCGCCTCTACGAGAAGGTCTGGCAGCCGCTCTCCGAGTCCCTCCCGAAGCCCGACCTCGTCATCCACCTGACCGCGACGGTGGAGACCTGCCTCTCGCGCATCAAGCTCCGGGGCCGCTCGTTCGAGAAGTCGATCACGGCCGACTACCTGAAGCAGCTCACCGAGGCCTACAACTACTTCTTCCACCACTACCGCGAGACGCCGCTTCTCGTGGTCGACACGAACCAGATAGACTTCGTGAAGCGGAAGGACGACCTGGAGGACCTGATCCGCCAGATCACCCGTCCGTTCCGCGGGACCCAGTTCTACGTGCCGCGCGGATCCCGGTAGGGACCGCGACGGCGGACACGGAAGGCGCGAGAAGGGCCGGACCCGGC
>CAYVPO010000242.1:0-2774 GCA_964453825.1 uncultured Holophagales bacterium | reverse complement strand
CCGCCGGCGTCGACCTCCTCCTCGTCGGCGACTCGATCGAGATGGTCGTCTACGGCGCGGCCGACACGCTCGGCGCCTCGCTCGACCGGATGGTCGCCCACGCGAAGGCCGTCTCCGGATCGGCGAAGCGGGCGCTCGTCGTCGGCGACCTGCCGTACCTCACCTACCACACGACGCCGGAGGAGGCCGTCCGCAACGCGGCCCGCTTCGTCGTCGAGGGGGGCTGCCGCGCCGTGAAGCTGGAAGGGGGCTCGCAGCGCCTCCCGATGATCCGGGCGATCCTCGCGGCCGAGATTCCCGTCATGGGCCACCTCGGCCTGACGCCTCAGTCGGTGAACGCCCTCGGCGGATTCAAGGTCCAGGGGCGCCGCGCAACGGAGGCCCGCCGCCTCCTCGACGAGGCGAAGAAGCTCGCCGACGCGGGAGTCTTCGCCCTCGTCCTCGAGTGCGTCCCCGCCGAGCTCGCCGCGCGGATCACCGAGGCGATTGCGGTCCCGACGATCGGCATCGGCGCGGGGTCCGGCTGCGACGGCCAGGTCCTCGTCCTGCACGATCTCGTCGGCCTCGCGGCGCCGGGCGCGCGGGTTCCCCGCTTCGTCCGCCGCTACGCCGACGTCGGCGCCGTCATCCGCGAAGCCGCCGCCGCGTACGTCGCCGACGTGAGGAGCGGAGCCTTCCCCTCCGAGGCCGAGTCGTTCGCGGCCGAGCCGGGCGAGGCTCCGCCCGTCGCGCTCTATGCCGCGGGGGAGGGACGGCGATGAAGAAGGTCTCGACCGTTCCCGACCTCCGCTCCGCGATCGCCTCGTACCGCGAGAAGGGGCAGCGCGTCGCGTTCGTCCCGACGATGGGCGCCCTCCACGCGGGGCACCTCGCCCTCGTCGAGCAGGCGCGCCGCACCGCCGGAAAGGTCGTCGTCTCGATCTTCGTCAACCCGAAGCAGTTCGGGCCGGGGGAGGATTTCGACAGCTACCCGCGCGACCTCGAAGCCGATGCCGGGAAGCTTCACGAGGCGGGGGCCGACCTCCTCTTCGCGCCGACCGTCGACGTCGTCTACCCGCCCGGCTTCTCCACGACCGTCCATGTCGCCGGCGTCTCCGAAGGGATGGAAGGCGCCCGCCGCCCCGGGCACTTCGACGGAGTCGCCACCGTCGTCGCGCGCCTCCTCGGCCTCGTCCTCCCCGACGTCGCGGTCTTCGGCCAGAAGGACGCGCAGCAGTGCGCCGTCGTGATGCGCCTCGTCGCCGATCTCGGCCTCCCGGTGGAGGTCCTCGTCGCCCCCACCGTGCGCGAGAGCGACGGCCTCGCGATGTCCTCCCGCAACGCCTACCTCTCCCCCGAGGAGCGGAAGGCCGCGCCCGCTCTCTTCCGCGCCCTCCTCGCCACGCAGCTCGTCCACGAGCTCGGCGAGCGGAAGGCGGAGAAGCTCCTCGCCGCCTTCCGCCTGGCGATCGGCACCGAGCCGCGCTTCGTCCTCGACTCCGTCGACCTCGTCGACGCGGCGACGATGCGCCCCGTCGAGACGGTCGACCGTCCCGTCCTCCTCGCCGCGGCCGTCCGCGTCGGCCGCACCCGCCTCATCGACAACGTCGTCTTCGGAGGCGGGCGATGAAGCTCACGATGCTCAAGGCCAAGATCCACCGGGCCACCGTCACCCGGGCCCACCTCGACTACGAGGGCTCCGTCACGATCGACCGCACCCTCCTCGAGGCGGCCGGGATCCTCCCGTACGAACGGGTCGAGATCTACAACGTCACCCGCGGCTCCCGCCTCGCCACCTACGCCATCGAGGGGGAGGCCGGCTCCGGCGCGATCGAGATCAACGGGGCGGCGGCCCACCTCGCCGGCCCGGGAGACCTCGTCATCCTCGCCGCCTACTGTGAGATGACCCCCGAGGAGGCCCCCCACCACCGGCCGAGGCTCGTCTTCGTCGACGAACGAAACAGGATCTCAGAAACGAGGTCCGCCGAGACCCCGCACACCCTTCCGGCCGCTCTCCGGTGAGGCGTGATGTCACTTTCCGCTTGAAATCCCTTGCGGCACACGTCTAAAGTCCGCGAAAGCCCGTGGTCTTCCTTGGTCCCACCCCAGGAATCCTCGATCGGCTCCAGGACTTATCGCGTTTGAGGAGGATTCAGTCCATTCCGAGCCACAGGGGTCCCGCAGGGGACACGACCCCGCCGAAGCCTCCCGAAGTCCCGGAGCCGGTAAACAGTTCCCCTCGTTCCTCGAGTACGGGCTCTGTTGGTGTACGCCACGGAGTCTCGTCCCACGTTCGCTCGATCTCCTGAGACCAGGAGACCACGGAGTTAGAAAAGGTATGTACACCGACAAGTCCATCGCCTGCATCGATTGCGGCGCCCCCTTCACC
Organism: uncultured Holophagales bacterium; assembly: GCA_964453825.1. Lineage (GTDB taxonomy): Bacteria > Acidobacteriota > Thermoanaerobaculia > UBA5066 > UBA5066 > UBA5066. The sequence continues at coordinate 406 of CAYVPO010000242.1, read as the reverse complement.
TTCACGGCCAACGAGCAGGAGTTCTACGCGCAGAAGGGCTTCTCGAACGAGCCCAAGCGCTGCAAGATCTGCCGCGACAAGCGGAAGAACTCCGGCATGGGCGACGGCGGCTCCCGCCAGCTGTACAGCGTCACCTGCGACGCGTGCGGCAAGCCGACCCAGGTTCCGTTCAACCCGACGAACGGCAAGCCGGTCTACTGCCGCGATTGCTACCGCGATCGCCGCACCGGCATGGGTCGCTGATCGCCGGGCGATAGACAGATCCACGGGCTTACGCAGGGGCGGGCTTCGGCCCGCCCCTGTCGTTTGTGGCGCACCCCTCGACGCGGCCCGCCGGCCGGGCGACACTCGCCCCCGGGAGGCGCCCCGATGAGCGAAACGACGACGGCCGGCCTCGGCACACTCT
>CAYVPO010000241.1:0-4571 GCA_964453825.1 uncultured Holophagales bacterium | reverse complement strand
TGGGACCTCTGGGAGAGCCGCAAGGAGGGCGCCGCCTGGAGCGCTCCCTCGGCCGCCCCCTTCTGCTCGCAGCAAAACGACTTCGACCCCTCGTTCGCGCCCGACGGAAGCGGCGTCTACTTCTTCAGCAACCGCCCGGGGGGCTCCGGCGGGGACGACCTCTGGTTCGCGCCGCTCGACTCCTCTTCCGGCCGGTACGGCTCCGCGCGCAACCTCGGACCACGAGTGAACTCGCCCGGCGACGAGTGGGCGCCCGTCGTCAGCCCCGACGGTTCGACGCTCCTCTTCGCGACGGACGGTCGGCCCGGGGCGGGCCTTCACGACCTCTTCGTCTCGCGGCTCGTCGACGGGGAGTGGGGCGAGCCGCTCCCGCTGCCCGTCGTGAACGGCCCCGACGAGGACTTCGACGCCGCCTACCTCGACGACGGCCGCAGCCTCGTCTTCACGCGGCGCACGAAGGACCAGGAGGGCGCCGACCTCTGGCTCGCGGCGTGGCACGACGGGCGATACGCCCCGCCACGACGACTCGGCCCCGAGATCAACGCCGAGAAGGGATGGAACCTTGGCCCCTCGACCACCACGGCGGAGCCCGGCGTCCTCTACTTCTCCTCGCAGAGGCCCGACGACAGCGCCGGACGTCTCGACATCTACCGGATCCGCTATCGGCTCGCGACGGCGCCCGCCGACGCGATCGGCAGGCCCGATCGCGAACCCCGGCCCACGTTACCGAAGAAGACCGTGGACCGGCCGTAGGCGGCGCTCGGCGCCTTGAAAGGTGGACACTCCTCGAGCGGGGGCAGGCTCGGGCGGGCGATCGGCAGTGTCACGGGGTCCCGTGGGGCGTCGGTCACGAGCGAAGGCCGGTCTGCCGGCCCGCCGGCTCCGTGCCTTCCACGGCGCGAATGCCAGCTGCCGCCCCGCCGCCGTTCGCGACGGCCTCCGCGGCGGCGAACGCGCTCCAGTCGTTGCCGCCCGGGGGCGACTTCCCACTATGGGTGTCCGCCAGCGGATGCTGCCGTTCGACGGTGGACTCGGGCGGGCCGCTCGACCGATACTGCCTTTTCTGGCGCGAAAGCCACCCGGAGGTCGGATGAATCGGAAGATGCTCTGGCTCGGTCCCTGCCTTTTGGCCCTCCTTTCGACCACGCCGACGACGGCAACCAGCGGGACGGCCCCTTCCCGTTCCGCGCCTCCGACGATCGTCGGGGGCCAGTGGACCTGGGTCGGCGGCCTGGACCATTCCCCGCAGTCGGAGCCCTACGGCAACTACGGAACGAAGGGCGTCCCGGCGCCGGAAAACGCTCCGGGAGCGCGGCACTCCTTCGTTTCCTGGAGAGACGCGAGCGGGAACTTCTGGCTCTTCGGTGGCGAGGGCCACGGCGCCTCGGGGGACGGACGGCTCAACGACCTGTGGAAGTGGGACGGCGCGACCTGGACCTGGATATCCGGCTCCGACGAGCCGAACGGCTACGGGGTCTACGGGACCAGGGGCATCGCGGCGCCCGGGAACGTCCCCGGAGCGCGGAGCGGGTCCGTCTCCTGGACGGACGCGAGCGGTAACCTGTGGCTCCTCGGGGGACTCGGCAACGCGACGAACGAGCACGGACCGCTCAACGACCTGTGGAAGTGGGACGGAACGAGCTGGACCTGGGTGAGCGGCTCGAGCGCGCCGGACCAGCTCGGAATCTACGGGACGAAGGGGCTGGCCTCGCCGGGGAACGTCCCGGGGGCACGTATGAGCTCGGTTCCCTGGACGGACGCGAGCGGGAATCTCTGGCTCTTCGGCGGCCGCGCCTACAACCCCGCGGGATCCGCTTTCACTCTGAATGACCTCTGGAGGTGGGACGGCGCGAGCTGGACCTGGATGAGCGGATCGGACGGGCAGGATCAGCCGGGCACCTATGGGACGAAGGGCGTCGCGGACCCGGACAACGTCCCCGGGGCGAGGCAGTCCTCCGTCTCCTGGATCGATGCGTCAGGGAGCTTCTGGCTGTTCAGCGGTTGGGGCCACTCGGCGACCGGGGCGGGCTACCTCAACGACCTTTGGAAGTGGGACGGAACGGCCTGGACCTGGGTGAGCGGGTCGAGCACGACCGACCAGTACGGCTCGTATGGCACTAAGGGCACCGGCGCGCCGGGCAACGGTCCGGGAGCGAGGAGCGGGTCCATCGCCTGGAACGACCCGGCAGGGAACCTGTGCCTCTTCGGCGGCGTGGGTTTCGCGGCGGACGACTATGTCGACGCCGGGAGCCTCAACGACCTCTGGAAGTGGGACGGGGCGGCCTGGACCTGGTTGAGCGGCTCCGACTATCCCGGGCAGAAGGGAACGCACGGGACGAAAGGTGTTCCCGCGCCGGCGAACGTCCCGGGTGCGAGGCGCGAGTCCGTCGCCTGGAGCGACGCGACCGGGAACCTCTGGCTTTTCGGAGGGGTGGGCCTCACGGCCGTCGAGGCCCGGAACCTCAACGACCTTTGGAAGTGGGACGGGACGGCCTGGACCTGGGTCGGCGGGCCAAGCGGAGAGAGCAAGGTGGGCGTGTTCGGGACGAAGGGTGTTCCCGCGCCGGAGAACCTCCCGAGGCCACGGTACTCGTCCGTGTCGGGAACGGATTCGAACGGCAACTTCTGGCTATTCGGGGGGTCGGCCTTTGGATTCAGCGGGTATGGGGACGCCTTCTTCAACGACCTCTGGAGGTGGGACGGGACGTACTGGACCTGGATGAGCGGCACGGGCATTCCGTACCAGCCCGGGCTGTATGGAACGAAGGGCGTCGCGGCGCCCGAGAACGCGCCGGGGGCTCGGAGGGGCTCGGTCTCCTGGACGGACCTGAGCGGAAACCTCTGGGTTTTCGGCGGGTATGGCGCCGCCGCGGCCGGGATCGGAACCCTCAACGACCTATGGAGGTGGGACGGTACGAACTGGGCGTGGATGAGCGGCTCGGACGCACCGAACCCCGCCGGCGTCTACGGGACGAAGGGCGTTCCCGCGGCAGAGAACGTCCCCCCGCCGCGGGAGAACTCCGTCTCGTGGACCGACGCGGCGGGAAACCTCTGGCTCTTCGGCGGCAACGACCTCTGGAAATGGGACGGGACGAACTGGACCTGGGTGAGCGGCTCGGACCAACCGTACCAGTACGGTGTCTATGGAACGAAGGGCGTCGCGGCGCCCGGCAACGTGCCGGGGACACGGTCTGGCGCCGCCTCGTGGACGGACGGGGGCGGGAACCTCTGGCTCTTCGGCGGGAATGGATTCGCCGCGGCCGAGACGGGTGACCTCAACGACCTCTGGAAGTGGGATGGCACGAACTGGACCTGGGTCAGCGGCTCCGATCGATCGAACCAAGACGGTGTCTACGGGACGAAGGGAGTGGCCGCCCCGGGGAACGTCCCCGGCGCAAGGTGGCAGTCTCAGTCGTGGAAGGACGCGAGCGGGTACTTCTGGCTTCTTGGAGGCGATTTCGGGAACCATCTCTCCGGCGGACTCCGCAACGACCTCTGGAGATGGGACGGGACGAACTGGACCTGGGTCAGCGGATCGCGAACGCCGGAACAGGTGGGCGAGTACGGATCCATGGGCGTCCCGGCGGCGGGGAACGTCCCAGGGTCGAGAAAGCGTTCCGTCTCCTGGGCGGACGAGAGCGGGAACCTGTGGCTCTTCGGCGGGTTCGGTTTCGGCCAGTCACCCATCGACGGACTGCTGGGCGGGAGGCTGAACGACCTGTGGGTCTTCGGGACGACCTGCGGGTTAGTGGCGCCGCCGACGGCCGGAAACGGCGGTCCCTACGGCACGGGCGCGACGATCCGGCTCACTGCCTCGTCGGTGGCGGGCGCCACCTACCTCTGGACGGGCCCGAACGGGTTCGCGTCCACGGCCCAGAATCCCACGATCCCGAACGCGGCGCCGGCGATGGAAGGGACCTACAGCGTCGTGATGATCGTCGGCGGCTGCGCTGCGGCGCCGAGCGACACGACCGTCGTCGTCGTGCCCGGGCAGCCGCTCACCGGGTCGCAGGCCGGCGCCGGCGCCGGCCTCGTCTCGTCCGTTCCGTCCGGAATCGACTGCGGGAACGACTGCGCCTCCTGGTTCCCGAGCGAATCGCCCGTGACGCTCACCGCGACGGCGGAGACGGGCTCGCGCTTCGCCGGCTGGTCGGGCGCGGGCTGCGCCGGGACCGAGCCCTGCTCCGTGACGGTGAGCGGCGCCACTTCCGTCTCCGCGACGTTCCTTCCGGCCAGCGGCGTGGGATTCCACACGCTCGCGCCCTGCCGCGTCGTCGATACGCGGGGCTCGGAGGGTCCGTACGGCGGCCCGGCGCTCGAAGCCGGCGCGGCGCGCGCCTTCGCGATCGGCGGGCGGTGCGGCGTTCCCGCCGACGCGGCGGCCGTGGCGCTGAACGTCACCGTCACGAACCCGACTGCGCCCGGGAGCCTCACGGTCTATCCCGGGACGGGGATGGCGCCGGACTCGAGCACCATCGCATTCCCGGCGGGAAAGACCCGCGCGAACAACCTGACGACAGGCCTGCTGAATGGCCTGCTGACGGTTCTCGACCGGCAGGAGGCGGGAACGA
>CAYVPO010000240.1:0-4592 GCA_964453825.1 uncultured Holophagales bacterium | reverse complement strand
TGATCGAGCAGCTCCAGAAGGACTTCGCTCTCGAAGGGCTCGGCGTCCTCCGGACGCTCGCCGGGGCCTTCCAGTTCTCCGGAGACGACATCGACAAGCCGGTGCGCGTTCTTTCAGGGGGCGAGAAATCGCGGCTCGTCCTCGCGCGGATGCTCTTCGACCCGCCGAACTTCCTCGTCCTGGACGAGCCGACGAACCACCTCGACCTCGCGACGAAGGAGATGCTCGTGGAAGCGCTCCACGCGTTCGAGGGGACGATGCTTTTCGTCTCGCACGACCGGACGTTCCTCCGCGGCCTGGCCAACCGGGTCCTCGAGATCGGCGGTGAGGACGGGACCGGGAAGCCCGTGACCTACGGCGGCACGTACGAGGAGTACGTCGCGCGCTCGGGCCACGAGGCCCCGGGCGTTCACGCGTAGGGAGACCCGCCCAAGCGCCCCCCGATCCCCCTGCGATGGGCGCCGCCCTCCGTGCTCCGGCGCGGAGGCGTGTTGGTTATCCTCCCCGCCGGTGCTGCGGACCACACGAGGCTTCCTCCTGCTTTTCGCCGGGCTCGCGTCCCTCGCCGCCGCCTTCGCGTTGGGGCGGCGCGAGTCGAACGGCCCGCGGACGGAGTTCCGCGCGCTCACGTTCCGACAGGGCTTCGTCCTCTCGGCCCGGTTCCTCGCCGCCGGCTCCTCGGTCGTCTACGGCGCCGCGTGGGAGGGCTCCCCGGCGCGGGTCTTCGGCTCGCCCGCCGAAGCCCCGGAGGAGCGGCTCCTCGATCTCCCCCCGGGCGACGTCTTCGCCGTCTCCGACCGCGGCGACCTCCTCCTCGGAATGGGACGCTCGTTCCGCTTCGACTGGCTGACGGGCGCCGCCCTCGGCGCGGTCTCCTTCGGCTCGGCGAAGCCCGAGCTCCTCGCGCCGAGCGTCCGCGCGGCCGACTGGAGCCGCGACGGAAAGGAGATCGCGCTGGTGAGGACGGAGCGAAGAGGGCATGTCCTCGAGCGGCCGCCCGGGCAGACGGTCTACCGGACCTCGGGCTGGATCGGCCAGGTGCGGCTCCTCGACGGGGAGCGGGTCGCCTTCCTCGACCACCCGGTCTGGGGAGACCGGCGGGGCCGGCTCGCGCTCGTCGAAGGGGACGTCGTCCGGCCGCTGGTCGAGGGCGAGTTCGAGACGCTGAACGGGCTCGCCTTCGCGCCCGGCGGGCGCGAGGTCCTCTTTTCCGCGGCGCGGGCCGGCGGCCAGACGGAAATCTTCGCCGTCGGCCTCCGGGGCGGCCGCCCGCGCTCCGTCCTCGCGGCCCCCGGCGCGCTCCGCATCCACGACGTCGCGCCCGACGGACGGCTCCTCCTCTCGCGCGAGGAGGAGCAGAGGACGATCGGCTTCCGGCGACGGGGAGAGCCGGAGAAGGACCTCTGCTGGACGAGCCACGCGCAGGTGGCCGCGCTCTCGTCCGACGGCGGGAGCGCCCTCGTGACGGTGTACGACGATCGCGGCTCGGGGACCGGAACGAGCTGGCTGCGCGGGACGGACGGCTCCGCGCCCGAGGCGCTCGGTCCGGGCGAAGCCGCCGACCTCTCGCCGGACGGCCGATGGGCCGTGGTCCTTCGCCACGGCGGGTCGGACTCGCTCGCCCTGGTCCCGGCCCGCGGGGGCGAGGCGCGGACTCTCGTCCTGCCGCGCGTCGAGCGGTACCACTGGGCCCGCTTCACGCCCGACGGCACGGCGCTCGTCGTCAGCGCGAACGAGCCCGGCCGGAAGATCCGGCTCTATCTCCTCGACCTCGAGACCGGCGACTCGCGTCCCGTGACGCCCGAAGGGGTCGGCTTCCTCCTGCCGCTCTCGGCGGACGGCGACGCGGTGACCAGCGAGGACCTCGACGGACGGACGCGGCTCTTCCCGCTCGCGGGCGGGACCCCCCGCGACGTCCCGGGGCTCCTGCCGGAGGAGAACGTCCTCCTGTGGCTTCCGGGCGACACGGCGTACCTCGCCGCACGGCCCGACGAGGTGCCGCTCCGCGTCTACCGCGTCGACCGGACGACCGGGGAGAGGACCCTGCACACCGAGGTCGGGCCGTCCGACCGGAACGGGCTGCGCTCCGTCTGGCCGGTCGCCTTCACCCGGGACGGCACCGCCGTCGCCTTCAACGTCTCCCGGCTCTTTTCCCAGCTGTTCGTCGCGACCGGGGCGCGCTGACCCGGACCCGGCCGGGCGCGGCTACCAGCCCGTCGTCTCCCGGATCGCCCTCTCGAGAGCGGCGGTGAACGGCGAGCCGGGCGCGACGGCGCGGGCGCGCGCGAGGAGGCCGCGGGCCTCCGCGACCGCGCCCTGCCGGAGCGCGACGAGGCCCGCCGCGCCGAGAGTCGGACCGGACACCGGGTCGAGCTCGAGGGCGCGCGCGAAGGCGGCGCGCGCCTCGGCCGGTCGGCCGGTCGCGGCGAGGAGGGCGCCTCGCCAGCGCCAGGCGGGGGCGTAGGAGGGCTCGAGAGCGAGGGCCCGGTCGAGCTCCGCCTCCGCCTCGGCCCACCGCGCGTCGCCGAGCAGGCGGATCCGCCCGAGGGTGGCGTGGGCGGGCCCGAACCGGTCGTCGATCGCGAGCGCCCTTCGCGCCGCCTCCTCGGCTTCCCGGGTCTCCTTCGGGGTGCGGTCCAGGAGGGCGTCGGCGAGGCCGACGTAGGCGTGGGCGAAGTCGGGGTCGGCTTCGATGGCCCGGCGGAAGAGGCCGATCGCCTCGTCCAGCCTGGCGTCCCCGGCGTGCGCCTCGGCGGCGAGCCTCCGGGCGCGGACGTGGAGGTCGCTGGCGGCGAGGCGCGCCGCGTCCCTTCGGCCGGAGGGAGGCGCGAGCGGGACGGCGAGCGCCGCCGCGACCCGTTCGGCCACGAGGTCCTGGAGCTCGAAGAGCGTGGCGGGCCCGGTCTCGAAGCTCTCCGTGTGGAGCGGCTTGCCGCCGCGGCGCCGGAGGAGCCGGAGGGAGATGCGCGTCCGGCCGTCCTGCTGCGAAACCTCCGCGTCGAGGACCGCCTCCACGTCGAGCCGCTCGGCCGCGGCGAGCGGGTCGGTCCTGCCGGCGCGGAAGGGGAGGACGGCCGTGGTGGGACGCACGACGAGCGCTCCGGCGCGGGAGAGGCGGGAGATGACGGCGTCGGCGAGGGCGACGCCGAGCGTCTCGCCGTTCGCGGCGCCCGCCGCGAACCGGAACGGAAGGACGGCCAGGCTCCTGGGCGTCTCCCGGGCGCGGGCGTCGAACCACGCGAACGCTCCGGCCGCGACGAGGACGACCGCAGCCGCGGCGAGCAGCAGGCGGCGCCGACTCGGAAAGGCCGAGCGGACGAAGGACGGCCGCGCCGCCGGACCGGCCGGGACCGGCTCGGCCTGCGCCGTCTCCGGCACGGGACGGACGGCGGAGGGAAGGGTCGGAGAGGAGGCGGCCTCGACGGGCGCCCGGGCCGGCTCGTGCTCTTCCCCGCGCTTCACCGGCGCTACGAAGCGGTAGCCCTGCCTTGGAATCGTCTCGATGTAGGGCGTCTCGTCCGTCTCGTCGAGGAGGCGCCGGAGGGTCGAGACCGTCCGGTTGACGTTCCCCTCCTCGACGAAGGTCCCCTCCCAGACGCGCTCGAGAAGCCTCTCCTTCGTGACGACCCGACCCGGATCCTCGACGAGGCAGACGAGGAGGTCGAGGACGCGGGGGGTGATGCGGACCCTCTCCCCGCCGCGGAAGAGGGTCCTGTCGGACAAGCGGAGCCGGAAAGGCCCGAACTCGTAGACGACACCTCCCACGGGAACCCGGCCGTCACCCGCCCGTCCGCCCCCGACAGCTCCGGAGTCGTCCACTCGATCGCCCATCGTTCTTCTTGGGCGCGGAGTATAGCCACGGCTTCCAGCGGCCCGGCGAGGAGGGGAACCGTGCGCGCCGTCACGGAATCGGCCCCGGGGAGGCGCTTTCGGCGTTTCTTCGGAACCGCTTCCGGGCGCTTACGGGATTCCCGGGGGCTCTCGGCCCGATCTTCCGCCGGCATGAGCCGACTGGCCTCCGCGACACTGGCGCTCCTCCTCGGGGTGGTCCCCCAGACCGGGCCGGCCGCCGGTGACCGCCGGCTCGCCGTCCAGGTCGAAGGAAGCCGGCGCGTCGAGGTCTTCCGGGCGATCCCGGTCTATCGGGGCCTCGTCCACGAGGTCGAGATCGCAGGGACCGGGGTCGAAGCCGCCTCGAGGGTCGAGGCCGGGCGCGGCCTCGACGTGCCGCCCGGAGGCGTCCGGCGCGCCGCCGGTTCGGTCCGGATGACCCTCCGCGTCGATCCGGGCGCCCCTCTCGGACCCTCGGACCTGCGTCTTCGTTTCCCGAACGAGCCCGCCGGTCCCGAGATCTTCCCCGTCGTCGTCCTCCGGAACGGGCGGGTCACCTCGGTCGAGCCACGACGCGTCGAGACGGGGAAGAAGGTCGTGCTGACCTTCTCGGGAACGGAGATCGGCGACGCCGCGGTCCTGGCGCACCACGCTTACGCCGGCGCCCGCGTCCTTCCGGGCGGGACCGAGACCCGTTGCGAGGTCGAGCTCGCCTTCACCCGGCCTGGCGTCTTCGAGATCCCTCTCTTCGACCGGTCCGG
>CAYVPO010000239.1:0-4647 GCA_964453825.1 uncultured Holophagales bacterium | reverse complement strand
CCCTCGAGGAGGTGGATCCGGTTCCGCAGCTCCTCCAGCTCGTGCTCGAAGCGCCTCTTCACGGTCGCGAAGCGGAAGTCGAGGAAGTGCCGGAGGATCGCCGCGAGCGGGAGCCGGGCCGGCTCGCAGAGCTCCGGGTTCTCCGTCGGGACGAGCGCGGTCAGGTTCACCGGGACCGTCGTCTGAAGCGGCGTGTGCCTGTAGAGGTAGCTCATGACGAGCCCGGGGTCGGCGTCGCGCTTGAGCTCGAGGACGATCCGCACGTCGTCCGTCGACTCGTCCCTCACGTCGACGAGCGCGGGGAGCTTCCGCGCGATGATGACCTCGGCGATCTTCTCGACGAGCGAGGCCTTGGCGACGCCGTACGGGACCGACGTGACGACGATCGCCTGCGTGCCACGGCCCCGCTCCTCGACCTCGTACTCGGCCCGGAGCTTGAGCGTCCCCTGCCCCGACTCGTAGACCTCGCGCAGCTCCTTCTTCGTCGAGAGGAGCTGTCCGCCGGTCGGGAAATCGGGACCCTTGATGAACCGCAGCGGGTCGGACTCCGGCTCGTCGATGGCGGCGATCGCCGCGTCGAGGACCTCGCACGGGTTGTGCGGCGGGATCGAGGTCGCCATGCCGACCGCGATGCCGGTCGCGCCGTTCACGAGGAGGTTCGGGAACCGGGCCGGGAGGACGATCGGCTCGAAGTGGACCCCGTCGAAGTTCGGCTTCCAGTCGACGGTCCGCTTCCGGATCTCGGCGAGGAGCTCGACCGCGAGGGGGCGAAGGCGCGCCTCGGTGTACCGGTAGGCCGCGGCGGAGTCGCCGTCGAGGGAGCCGAAGTTCCCGTGCCCTTCCACGAGCGGCGCGCGGAGGGAGAACGGCTGCGCCATCCTCACCATCGCGTCGTAGATCGCCACGTCGCCGTGCGGGTGGTACTTGCCGATGACGTCGCCCACGACCGACGCCGACTTCTTGAACTTCGCGTCGGGCGTCAGGTGGAGGTTCTGGTACATCGCGAAGAGGATTCGCCGCTGGACCGGCTTCAGGCCGTCCCTCACGTCGGGGAGGGCCCGCGCCGTGATGACCGACAGGGCGTAGTTCAGGTAGCGCCGCCGCGCCTCCTCGGGGAGGGCGATCTCGGCGTCGAAGGCGAACGCCGGCTGGCCGGCGTCCTCGGAGCGTTTCCGCGTCATGCGTGCCTCAAAAGAGAATCCCCCCGGCCCGTGGGGCCGGGGGGACGGATGTTACGGGCTGCCGCGGCCCCGGTGGGGCCGCCCCCCTCACCGCGCCGACTTGGCCGGCTTGTTCGGAGCGCTGAGCGCCGCCATCAGGGAGGCGCCGAAGTTCGTCGGGCGCCCCGGCTCGCTCCTCTCGCGCTTCGCGGAGTCCTCGCGGTACTTGCGGATCTCGCCTCGCTCGGCCTCGGCGAGGGCGCCGGTGGCCGAGAGGGAGATGCGGCGACGCTGGGCGTCGAGGCCGATCACCTTCACCTCGACCTTCTGGCCGGGCGAGAAGGTCTTCGTGGCGGGCGTCCCGTGAGGGAGCCCCGTCTCCGAGTTCGGGATGAGGCCGGTGAGGCCGATCTCGAGCCGGACGAAGACGCCGAACGGAGCGACGTTCTCGACCTGGCCGGCGACGACCGAGCCCTCGGGCATCTTCTCCGCGAGTCCGTCCCACGGGTCGGTCGCGGAGGCCTCCCGGAGGGAGAGGGAGAGCCGGCGGTGCTCCTCGTCGATCTCGCGGACCCAGCCGGAGACTTCCTGGCCAACCGCGACGGACGGGTCCTTCAGGTCGATGCCGGGGGGAAGCTGGGAGACGTGGACGAGGCCGTCGATCCCGGGCTCGATCTCGATGAAGAGGCCGAAGTCCGCGTGGCGCGCGACGGGCTTCGTGAAGGCGGTTCCCGGCGGGATCCTCTGGGCGAGGCCGTCCCACGGGTCCTTCTCGAGCTCCTTCATGGAGAGGGAGATCCGCTTCCCTTCGTTCTCCACCTTCGTGACCTTGACCTGGACCTCCTGGCCGATCGTCAGGACGTCCTTCGCGTGGGCCACGCGGCGGCGGGAGATCTCGGTGACGTGGACGAGGCCGTCGACCCCGCCGAGGTCGACGAAGGCGCCGAAGTCGGTGATCGAGCGGACCTGGCCCGTCAGGACGGCGCCGGGGACGATCCTCTCGCGGATCTCGCCGAGGCTCTTCTCGAGCACCTCGCGCAGGATCGCGGCGCGGCTGACGACGACGCGGCGGCCTTCCTCGGCGTACTCGATGACGCGGAAGTCGAACGTCTGTCCGACGAACTGGAGGAGCCCGGCCTCGTCGTGACGGCCGACGTCGATCTGGGAGACGGGGCAGAACGCCCTCGGCCCGCCGGCCCCGCCGATGGCCACCTCGAACCCGCCCTTGTTGCGGGAGAGGACCTTGCCGATGACCGGGATCCCGGTCTCCCATGCGGCACGCAGCTCCGCTTTCGCGCGGCGCGCGACGGCCAGCTTCCTCGAAAGCCGGATGTCGGGCCCGGCCTTGATGACCACGGCGTCGATCCGGTCGCCGACCTTCTCGCCCTCCAGCTCGTGGAGGTCCATCAGCGCCTCGGACTTGGCCCCGATCGAGACGAGGACCACGTCCGGCGTGATGCCGGCGATCACCCCGCTGACGGCCTCCCCTTCCTGGGGCCGCTTGCTGGCGGGAAAAGACGCCTCGAGGGCGGCTTCGAACGCGTGACGATCCGCCGACTCGGTGGAGTCGACGGCGGGAACGGCGACGGCGTCTGTGGTCACGGACGGAACTCCTGGCCCGCGGGACTGGAGTCGCCGGGCGGCCCGGCGAGGCGCGGGACGTGGATTGTACTCCCATCGGCCAGCGGGTGGGGCCGGCGGCAAGCGCCCCTCCCGGCTCGCCCGCCGATAGAGAACCCCACGCGTCCTCTTTCTCGTATTATCGATAGTTTCGTGGCTCGTGAAGAGCCCGGCCGGTCGCGGATGCCCGGCCATCATGGAGGACACCCTTGACCGAATCGCTCCTCGCCGCCCCGGAGACCGCCGCCGCCCCCTCCGCCGTCGCCCCGACGCGGGAGGAGCTGCGCCGGTGGTACTCCCTCATGCACCTTGGGCGGGTCCTCGACGACAAGGCGCCGAACTATCTCAAGCAGGGCCTCGGCTGGTCGTATCACGCCCCCTGCGCGGGGCACGACGGCATTCAGGTGGCCCTTGGGACGATCTTCCGCCCCACGTTCGATTACCTCTTCCCGTACTACCGAGACCTCACGACCTGCCTCGCGGCCGGCGTCACGCCGGAGCAGATCCTCCTGAACGGCATGTCGAAGGCCTCCGACGTCTCTTCGGGCGGCCGTCACATGTCGAACCACTTCGCCCGGCACGACCTGTACGTGTGGAACGTCTCCTCCTGCGTCTCGAACCACGCGCAGCACGCCGCCGGCCTCGGCCGCGCTATCCGCTCGTACGGCCTCTCGAGCCTCGTCTACTGCTCGATGGGCGAGTCCTCGACCTCCGAGGGGTATTTCTACGAGGCGGTCAACGGCTCCTCGCTCGGGAAGCTCCCCGTGATCTTCGTCATCCAGGACAACGGCTACGGGATCTCGGTCCCGAAACGGCAGCAGACGGCGAACCACTACGCCTCGGACAACTTCGCCTCCTTCCCGAACCTGAAGGTCGTTCACTGCGACGGCACCGACGTCCTCGACTCCGTCCGCGCCCTCCGGGAGGCCGCGGCCTTCGCGCAGAGCGGCGCCGGCTGCGTCCTGGTGCACGCCGACTGCGTCCGGATCGGCTCCCACTCGAACTCCGACCGTCACGAGCTCTACCGCGACGACGAGGAGCTCGCCGCAGCGCGCGAGCGCGACCCGCTTCCCCGCTTCCGCCGGTTCCTGCTCGAGTCCGCCGGCTTCTCCGAGGAGGAGCTCCTCGGGATCGAGGACGAGAACGGACGAGCCTACGAGGCTGCGGCGGACCGAGCCCGGCTCGCGCCCGACCCCGACCCGCGGTCGATCCACGACTTCGTCCTGCCGGAGCCGTGGGTGCCGGACGGGGACGGCCTCGCCGACGTCCCGCGCACGCCGGCGGCGACGCCCGACGGCCGGCCCAGCCGCGAGTCGACCCTGATCCACGCGATCAACGAGACGATGAAGGACCTCTTCCGGGAGAACTCCGACACCTTCATCTGGGGGCAGGACGTCGCCTCCAAGGAGAAGGGCGGCATCTTCAACGTCACGAAGGGGATGGAGAAGGAGTTCGGGAGCCACCGGGTCTTCAACGCCCCGATCGCCGAGGACTACATCCTCGGCATGGCGGACGGCTTCTCGCGCATCTGCGACGGGGTCCGGGTCATCGTCGAGGGAGCGGAGTTCGCCGACTACTTCTGGCCGGCCGCCGAGCAGATGGTCGAGATGTCCCACGAATACTGGAGGACGAACGGCCAGTTCGTCCCGAACGTCACCGTCCGCCTCGCCTCCGGCGGCTACATCGGCGGCGGCCTCTACCACTCCCAGAACGTCGAGGGGTGGCTCACCACCCTTCCCGGAATCCGGATCGTCGTCCCGGCGTTCGCCGACGACGCCGCCGGCCTCCTCCGCACGGCGGTCCGCTCCCGCGGCATCACCCTCTACCTCGAGCCGAAGTTCCTCTACAACTCCCCGCTCGCGAAGGC
>CAYVPO010000238.1:3401-4651 GCA_964453825.1 uncultured Holophagales bacterium | reverse complement strand
TCCTCGTGGTTCCCGCGGAGGAAGACGACGCGGGCCGCCGTCTCGGACGGCAGCGCTCTCACGCGCCGGACGACGTCCGCCGGGTGCGGCCCCCGGTCGACGTAGTCGCCGACGAAGAGGAGCGTGTCCTCCGGGAGGAGAACGGGCAGCCGCGAGAGGAGCCGTTCCAGCCCTTCGAGGTCTCCGTGCACGTCTCCGATCGCGATCGTCCGCCCCGTCATCGTCGTTCCCGTGAGGCGCACGATACCGGAGGACGGCCGGGAGCGGACGCCCAGAGGCGCAACGGCTGCTAACCTGACGGGCCGGACCGCACCGGCCAGAGAGCCGCGGTCCCCCCGGGAGGTTCCCATGCGCGCACGGTCCGGGCTCCTTCTTCTCCCGCTGTCCCTCGCCCTCCTCCTCGTCCCCGCCGGATCGCTCGCCGACGACGCCCCCGACGCCGCGGCGCGGCTGAAGGCGCTCGAGGAGCGGATCGAGAGCCTCGAGTTCGACCTCGACCAGGTGAGGAAGTCGAGCGACGACGCGCTCTTCTGGCTCCGCCTCGGGGAGGTCGCCGAGATCGACAAGGTGAACGTCGCCGGCCCCCCGAACCCGCGCGCGAAGGAGCGGTACGGCATCTCGAACGAGCGCCACCCGATCCGCTTCGCGCAGTACGTCTTCGCGCCGAAGGTCCGCGAGGCGGGGCGGAAGTACCCGGTCGTCGTCCTCCCGCACGGCGGCGTCCACGGCGACTTCGGGACGTACCACGTCCACATCGTGAAGGAGATGCTCGAGCAGGGGTGGGTCGTCCTCGCCCCCGAGTACCGCGGCTCGACCGGCTACGGGAAGGGCTTCTACGAGGCGATCGACTACGGCGGCCTCGAGGTGGACGACGTCGTCGCCGGCCTGGACTGGGCCGTCTCCGAGCTGCCGTACGTCGACGGCTCCCGCGCCGCGATCGCCGGCTGGAGCCACGGCGGCCTCATCGCCCTCCTCGCCGTGACCCGCCACCCGGAGAAGTTCCGCGCGGCCTACGCGGGCGTCCCGGTGACCGACCTCGTCGCGCGCCTCGGCTACCACGAGCAGAGCTACGAGGACCTCTTCGCCGCGAAGCACCACGTCGGGAAGACGGTCGTCGAGGACGTCGACGAGTACCGGCGCCGGAGCCCCGTCTTCTGGGCGTCGAAGCTGAAGACGCCGCTCCTCGTCCACGCCACGACGAACGACCGCGACGTGAACGTCCTCGAGGCCGAGAACCTGATCGCCGCGCT
>CAYVPO010000238.1:0-3301 GCA_964453825.1 uncultured Holophagales bacterium | reverse complement strand
CACGTCGGGACGGCGCTCGCGGCGGCGTTCTTCGGCGTCCTCATCTGGCTCTTCGTCGACCTCCGGGGGACCGACGTCGCGGGCTCGACGCTCGCCTGGATCGTCCTCGCCTGCCTCGCCGCGACTCTCGCCGTCGGGCTCTCCTTCTCCCTCGTGAGGCGGCGCGTCACCGGACAGATCGACGACACCGACGAGCAGTGACGCGAAGATGAGCCGCTCCGTACTGCGCGCCGAGATCGGCGAGCAGCCCGACGTCCTGGCCCGGCTCCTCGTCCGCGAGGGGCCCGCGATCCGGCGGATCGCGCGCGACCTCGCCCGCCGCGACCTCCGGTTCGTCCTCGTCGCCGCGCGCGGCACGTCCGACAACGCCGCCCGCTACGCCCAGTACGCGCTCGGGCTGACGTGCCGGCTCCCCGTCGCGCTCGCGGGGCCTTCGCTCGTCACGCTCTACGACCGTCCGCCTCGCCTGAAGGGGGCGCTCGTCGTCGGCATCTCGCAGTCGGGGCGCTCGCCCGACGTCGTCGAGACGATCGCCTCGGCGCGGCGCGAAGGGGTGCCGACCCTCGCCATCGTGAACGACCCCGAGAGCCCGTTGGCGCAGGCCGCGGCCGAGGTGATCCCGCTCCACGCCGGGGTCGAGCGGAGCGTCGCCGCCACGAAGACCTACACCGCCCAGCTCCTCGCCGTGGCGCTCCTCGCCGCCGGCCTGTCGGGCGCGCGGAGGTACGGTGATGGGCTCGGGGCCCTCCCCGACGCCGTCGCGGAAGCGCTCGGGACGGAGGGAGCCGCCCGGCGCGCCGCCGCCCGCCTCGCCGGCTCGGCCCGCGTCGTCGTCCTCTCCCGGGGCCTGAACTACCCCACCGCCCACGAGCTCGCGCTGAAGCTGAAGGAGCTCGCCCTCCTCGAGGCCGAGGCCCTTTCCGGGGCCGACTTCCGGCACGGCCCGATCGCCCTGGCCGGGCCGAGCCTCACGGCCATCGTCGTCTCGCCCCCGGGGACGGCGACGGAAACGGACCTCGCCGACCTCGCCGCCGAGCTGCGAAAGCGCGGGAGCCCCGTCCTCACGATCGGGCCGCACGGGAGAGGCTCCCTTCCGGTCCCCCGGCTCCCGGAGCTCCTCTCTCCGATCGTCGCGATCGTCCCCGGCCAGCTCCTCGCCTTCCACGCGGCCCGGGAGCGGGGCCTCGACCCGGACGCCCCCCGGGGCCTCTCGAAAGTCACCGAGACCCGTTGACCGAAACGGCAGTAATCTACCCGTTGGCCCGCGCTCAAACGCGGAAGAGATTGCTCGAAGGAGTCACCCCATGAAGAAGTCGTTTGCCCTCGTCGCGTGCGCTCTGCTCGTGGCCGGCCTCGCCGCCTGCAACGCCGACAAGGGCCCCGCCGACGCCGCGATCAAGGCCGCCGACCAGGCCATCACCGCCGCCGCCCCCGAGGCCGAGAAGTTCGTCCCGGAGCAGCTGGCCGCCGCCAAGGACGCCCTCAAGGCCGCCCAGGACCAGTTCGCGAAGGGCGACTTCAAGGCCGCCCTGGCCGCCGCGACCGAGCTCGGCCCGAAGGCCCAGGAGCTCGCCACCGCCGCCGCCGCCAAGAAGGACGAGCTGACGAAGACCTGGACCGACCTCTCCGGGTCGCTCCCGCAGATGGTCGCGTCGATCCAGGCCAAGGTCGAGGAGCTCGGCAAGGCGAAGAAGCTCCCGAAGGGGATGGACAAGGCCGTCCTGACCCAGGCCCAGGAAGGGCTCGCCGGTCTCAAGACCGCGTGGGAGGAGGCTTCGACCGCTTTCTCCAGCGGGAACCTCGTCGACGCAATGGCGAAGGCGGGCGGCCTGAAGGAGAAGGCGATGGGGATCATGACCGCCCTCGGCCTGCAGGCTCCGGCTCCGGCCGAGGCTCCGGCCGCCCCGGCGAACTGACCTCGCAGAACCTTTCTGCGCCGTTCGCGGCGCGCTCGCGGCCCCGGCTTCGCCGGGGCCGTTTCTTTTCCGGTCGCGCCGCCGCACGCCGTTCGCCCCTCGACGCCGCGCGCCCGCCGGATTACCGTCGGGGAAAACCTGCGGAGGCTGCGATGGCTCTCGACGTCTTTCACCAGGTCCTGGCGAAGCTCCTCGAGGCGGCCGGCGGGGACCCGCGGCAGATGGTCCCCCTCGTCGAAGTCCTGAAGCAGGAGAAGCTCTTCGGAAGCGTCGAGATGATCACGACGCGCCTCCAGTCGGAGGGGTGGATCGCCGACGCCCCGAAACGCGACCACGTCTTCGTCACGACCTGGGGTGTCGAGGAGCTCCGGCGCTCGTCGTCCTCGGTCCCGCCCACCGTCGCGAAGCAGGCGGAGCCGAAAAACGCCGCCGCGCTTCGCGCCGCGGCCGAGAAGGCCCGCGCGCTCGCCGCGACGCTCGAGGAGATGGCCGCGAGCACGAACGGGACCGCCGTGCAGAGGAAGGCGAAAGGGAAGAAGGCGCTCGCCGCCGCGACGGAGGCGGTCGAGGAGGCGCTCGGGTGAGCCTCGACGCGCTCCTCCCCTCGCCCGTGAGGTTCCTCGAGGGGCGCCTCGGGCGCCTCCGCGCCCCGGAGGCCCTCGCCGGCTACGAGGCGTACTTCGAGGAGCGCGGCAGGGCGATCTCCGAGGCGGTCGACCGGGCCGGGACGCCGAAGCTACGGATGTTCGACCGGTTCGGGAAGCGGATCGACGAGGTCGTCTTCCCGTCCGGATACCAGGAGCTCGTGCGGAGGGCCTACGAGGCGGGCGTCGTCTTTCGCGCCGTGGAGGAAGGCGATCTCGCGGCCTCGTACCAGATCGGCTACGTCACGGCGTTCTACGACGCCGGGCTCTACTGCCCGCACACCGTCTCGCTCTCCACCGCGATCCCCCTCGCGAAGTACGGCTCGGCCGAGCTCCGGGCGAAGTACCTCGGGAAGCTCCTGAAGCGGGACGCGACCGTCTGGCAGGGGGCGACGTGGATGACGGAGGCGAAGGGAGGCTCCGACCTCGGCGCGTTCGTCGAGACGGTGGCCCGCCCCGACGGGGACCGCTGGCGCCTGACCGGCGAGAAGTTCTTCACGAGCAACGTCGGGGCCGAGCTCGCGATCGCGGCCGCGCGCCCCGAGGGGGCTCCCGCCGGCGTCCGCGGCCTCGAGCTCTTCCTCGTCCCGCAGCGGCGCGACGACGGCGCGCTCAACTTCAAGGTCCGCCGCCTGAAGGACAAGATCGGCACCCGCTCCGTCCCGACCGGCGAGGTGGAGCTCGACGGGAGCGAGGCGTACCTCCTCGGAGAGCGCGGCCAGGGGGTCTACCTCGTCCTCG
>CAYVPO010000237.1:1580-4731 GCA_964453825.1 uncultured Holophagales bacterium | reverse complement strand
GGGCGTCGGGCTCGTCGCGCGGTCGCTGAAGGCGAGGCCGGAGGCGAAGGGGTAGAGGCGATGAACTACGCGGCGAGCCGCAGGATCCTCGCGGCGTTCGAGGAAGAGGGTGTCCGCTATCTCGTCTTCGGAGGGGCCGCGATGAACCTGCACGGTCTTCCGCGCTTCACGGAGGACCTCGACGTCTTCGTCGAGCCGACCCGCGAGAACGTCGAGGCGGTCAAGCGTGCGCTCCGGAAGGTCTACGACGACCCGAACATCGACGAAATCTCGGCGGACGACCTCGTGGGGGAGTACCCGGCCGTGCAGTACGTGCCGCCCGAAGGGGACTTCCACGTCGACATCCTCACGCGCCTGGGAGAGGCATTTCGGTTCGAGGACCTCGAGCCGGACGAGACGACGCTCGATGGCGTGAAGGTCCGGCTGGTCTCGCCCCGGACTCTCTTCCGGATGAAGAGGGACACCGTCCGCCCCAAGGACCGGCTCGACGCCGACGGCCTTCGGGCGAAGTACGGATTCGAGGAGCCCTGATGCCCGTCCGGAAGTTCCGGTCCATCGAGGAGATGAAAGCGGCGCGCGGCTACGAGCGGACCGATCCCAGGCTCCCTCGCATCATCGAGGGACTCTGGGACTTCGGCCGGAAGACGGCCAGGCTTCGGTTCCCGCCCGGCGTCTACCGGCACCGCGATCTGGCCTCGCTGAACGCGCAGTCCGCGGCCTGGGCCGACGAGAACTTCCGCGCGTTCCAGGCGCGGCGAGCGGCGGAGCGCTCCGCGGCCGGTGAGCCGTGGCCTACGCCGGGTCGAGGATGAGCTTCCCGAGCTCCTCGATGACCTTCCGCCCCCGCTCCTTGTCGAACGGCTGCGCGTAGAAGTCGTCGAGGTCCATCGGCGGGAAGAGGCGGATCGTCGCCTTCTTCCCGGTCCTCCCCGGGAACTGCTTGTGGAGGAGGAGGTCGCGGAAGCCGTCGACCCGCATCGGGACGGCGATCGGCTTCGTCCGGTGGAGGAGCTGCGCCATGCCGGGGCGGATCGGCGCGTGCTTCTGCGTCGTCCCCGTCGGGAAGTGGAGGAGCCACCCCGTGGCGATCGCCTCCTCGACCTTCGAGATCCCTTCGAGGTCGACGGGGCGGTTGACCTCGCGGCCGGCTTCCCGGAAGGAGCGCTTGAAGGTGACGCCCCCCGCGTAGGTGAGGACCTTCGTGAGGAGGTTCTTCTTCATCGTCTCCGTCGCCGCCGAGAAGCGCAGGTGCGGGTTCTCGTACGGGAAGGAGTGGACGATGTAGAGGAGATCGTAGAACGCGATCGCCTCCGTGAAGTAGGTCTGGTGGTTCGAGAGGAAGATGACGTTCCGACGCGGGAGCTCCTTCAGGAGCTCGTCCCCCTCCGCTTTCACCTCGTTCAGCCACCGGAAGTAGACCGGGGTCGCGAGGTTCCCGATTCCGAGGATCATCGCGCGCCTCACGAGGCGCTCGAGAGAGCTCTCGATCACGGCGTCTACTCCTCGAATGCGCCGGAGGCGTGGCGTTCGATGGCCCAGCGGACGAGGTCGGTCGGGGCCGGCGTCCCGCCGAGGCGCCGGAGCATCGCGGCGGCCTGGCCGCGGTGGTACGAGGCGTGATTCACGACGTGCCGAAGGACGGCCCAGATCGGCGCGGCCTTCGGCTCTCCCGCGAGGTTCATCCAGACGAGCGGGGTGGAAAGGCGCTCCGGTCCGAGCGCCGCGAGGAACGCCGCGACGCGGGCGTCGGCGTCGTCGAGCGTCCGGAGGGCGTCGGCGAGGGTCGGCAGCTCCTCGACGGTCGGGAGGGACGTCGCGTCGCGGCCGTCGAAACGCTCGGCCCAGGCGCGGGTGGCGCCGGCGAGGTGGACGAGCGTGGCTCGGAGCGACGGCCAGCCGCCCCCCATTTCGCGGACATAGTCCTCGTGCGACAGCGGGGCGATCGAGCGGGCGAGGAGCCGGTTCGCCCAGAGGTTGTAGTCGAAGAGGGCGAAGAGGTCGTCCTTCACTTCGCCGGGTCCTCCACGATCGTGTGGGTCAGAGTCCCGAGGCCGTCGATCGCGAGGCTGACGACGTCGCCGGGGCGGAGCCACTGGTCCTTCGTGATGCCGGAGCCGTTCAGCTCGAGGAAGCAGCCGGTGCCGACGGTGCCCGACCCGATCACCTCGCCCGGCTCGAGCGTCACGCCGTCCGCGGCGCGCCGGACGATCTCGGCGAACGTCCAGTCCATCTGCGCGACGTTCCCGTCCGAGACCTGCACGCCGTTGACGTGCGCCGTCATCCGCGCGTCGAGGACGTTCCCCTTCGGCGAGGGGCGGAGACGATCGGCGAGCTCGTCCTTCGTGACGAGCCACGGACCGATCGCGGTCGCGAAGTCCTTCCCTTTGGCCGGGCCGAGGTTCAGCTTCATCTCCTCCATCTGGAGGGTCCGGGCGGAAAGGTCGTTCATGACGCCGTAGCCGAAGATCGCGTCGTCCGCCTCCTCGAGAGTCGGGTTCGTGACCGTCTTCCCGATCACGACGAAGCACTCCAGCTCGAAGTCGAGCTTCTCGAGCCTCCGTCGGCCGACGCGCAGCTCGCCCGGCCCGATGACGGCGAGGGCGTTCGTGAAGTAGAAGACGGGGAACTCGTCGAACTCCGGGATCATCGGCAGGCCGCGGTTGCGCCGGGCCGTCTCGACGTGCTGGCGGAAAGCGTAGCCGTCCCGCACGGAGACGGGGCGCGGGAGCGGCGCGAGGAGCCGGACCTCGTCCTCGGAGACGAGCGTCCCGGCGGGGAGGGACGCCTCCCCGGCCGCGAGCGGGAGCGCCTCGGGGAGCAGCTCCTCGTGGCGCCGGACGAGGTCGAGCATGGAGAGGCCGCGGAAGGTCTCGGAGGCGCGGCCGAGGTCGAGGACGCCGGCGCCGGGGAGGGCGATTCCGGGAGCGCCGGCCGGGTCCGCCCCGGGGCGGACGAACGTGACGAGCTTCATCGCTCCCGGTTATACGACAGCGGCGCCTTCCGCGGCGCCCCCGCCCCTGTACGATTCCTCCGAGAGCCTCGAGATGAAGTACTTCGCGCCCGTCGTCCCCGTTCTCCTCGCCGCCGCTCCGCTCCTCGCCGCCCCTCCCGCCACGAAGACCGAGGAGGCGAAGCGCTTCCACCCGCCCGC
>CAYVPO010000237.1:0-1480 GCA_964453825.1 uncultured Holophagales bacterium | reverse complement strand
GGCGACGCCCGGGGAGACGTCCTCTGGGCCGGGACCGGCGAGGCGAACTCGAGCCGGACGACCTACGCCGGGACCGGGGTCTTCAAGTCGGAGGACGGCGGCAAGAGCTGGAGGAACACGGGCCTGACGGATTCCCATCACATCGGCAAGCTCCTCGTCGATCCGTCGAATCCCGACGACGTCCTCGCCGCCTCGATGGGGCCGCTCTACACCGACGGCGGCGAGCGCGGCCTCTACCGGACGACGGACGGCGGCAGGACCTGGTCGAAGGTGCTGGGAGGGGCCGGGCGGACGGGGGCGATCGACGTCGTCCGCGACCCGAAGGACCCGAAGCTCCTCTTCGCCGCGCTCTGGGAGCGCGACCGAAAGCCGTGGAACTTCCTGGAGTCGGGGCCGGGGAGCGGGATCTTCCGCTCGCGCGACGGCGGAGCGACCTGGACCCGCCTCGAGGGCGGCCTTCCGCAGGGGGACGTCGTCGGCCGGATCGGCCTCGCCGTGACCCCGGCGAAGCCCGGCGCGGTCTGGGCCGTCGTCGACGACCAGTCCCGGCGCCCCGGCGAGCGGGACGAGGAGACGCCGCCCGGAGAGCTGACGCCGCGCCGCCTGAAGGCGCTGACGCCGGAGCAGTTCGCGAAGGTCGAGACGGCCGTCGTCGAGCGGTTCCTCCGGGCGAACGGCTTCCCGAAGGAGCTGAAGGCCCGCTCTCTCCAGAAGGACGTCGCGTCGGGAAAGGTGAAGCTCGCCGACGTCGTCGCCTACGTGGACGACGCGGACCGGCAGATGGAGGAGGTCGAGACCGTCGGCCTCGAGGTCTGGCGCTCCGGCGACGCGGGCGAGACCTGGAAGAGGACGCACGACGTCTCCCTCGAGAAGGTCGCCTACACGTACGGCTATTACTTCGGGAAGATCTGGGTGGCCCCGGACGACGCGGAGAAGATCTACGTCGCGGGGGTCCCGCTCGCGGGCTCGGTCGACGGCGGGAAAACGTGGACCGGCCTCGACCGCCACGGCGTCCACGTCGACCACCACGCTCTCTGGTTCGACCCGCGCGACCCGCGGCACGTGGTGCTCGGGAACGACGGCGGCCTGAACCTCTCCTGGGACGGCGGGAAGAGCTGGGCGAAGGTCGCGAACCTCCCCGTCGGGCAGGTGACGACGATCGCCGTCGACTCGGCCGAGCCGTACAACGTCCTCGTCGGGATGCAGGACAACGGAGTCTGGCGCGGGCCTTCGACGTACGTCCCGGGGAAGACGCCGCCCGACGCCTGGAAGCCGGTGATCGGCGGGGACGGGTCCTGGATCGAGGTCGACCCGAAGGACCCGAGCCTCGTCTACACGGCCTCGCAGTTCGGGAACGCCGTCCGCGTGAACGTGAAGACGGGGGAGCGCGCCCGCTTCCGCCCGCGGCACGCCCTCGGCGAGCCTTCGCTCCGCTACAACTGGGTGACGCCGTTCCTCCTCTCCCCGCACTCTCCGAACG
>CAYVPO010000236.1:0-4745 GCA_964453825.1 uncultured Holophagales bacterium | reverse complement strand
GGCATCCTCCTCTTCCACTCCGCCTGGCACATGCTGAACAAGGACCCGCGCGTCTCCGAGGAGGAGCAGGCCGAGATCCGCTCCTCGATGGAGAACAAGGCCTTCTTCCCGCTGACGATGCCGGTCACGGCCGGGCCCGGCGCGATGGCGGTCACGCTCAGCCTCGTCCCGCGCGGGCACATCCTGGAGGCCTCGACGCTCCTCGCGTTCCTCGCGACGGCGTGCGGCATCCTCCTCGCCGGCGCGACGGTCTTCGTCTTCTACCGATTCAGCGGGCCGGTCATCCGGCGGATGGGCGACACGGGGGCCGCCACGATCAGCCAGATCAGCGCCTTCGTCCTGCTCGCGATCGCCGTCCAGATCGTCTGGGGAGGCGTGAGCGACCTCCTCGTCCAGACGTTCGAGGACCCGGCCTTCGCCGAGAGCCTCGAGGCCTTCGCAACGCGGCTCCGCTGAGCGCCCGCCTCAGCAGCGCGTCGGCGACCCCTCCCGCTGGTAGAACCAGCCGTTCACGGCGAGCGCGCCCAGGGCGACGACGGCCATCGCCGTGTAGGCCCAGGCCGGGCTTCCGAAGCGCTCGATGCACCAGCCGAGGAAGAGGGGCGGGAAGAAGCCGCCGAAGGCGCCGACGCACGAGACGATGCCGATGACGGCCCCCGCCTCGCGTGGGTTGACGGTCGGGATGATCTTGAAGACCGATCCGTTCCCGAAGCCGGACGCCGCGCAGATGACGAGGATCGTCGCGAAGAAGCCGTCGAAGGATTCCGGGCGGAGGAAGCGCGTCAGGCTGAAGCCGGCGACCGCCATGACTCCGATCGCGATCGCGGTCATCCTCCCCGCACCGAATCGGTCCGCGGCCCAGCCTCCGGCGGGGCGCATGAGCGTCGCGACGAGGGGGGCGAACGGCGCGTAGAGGAGCGGGTTCGGGGCGCCGCCCGGGGCGTCGGCGAAGACCGATTGGATGATGAGCGGGAGCGAGGCCCCCATCGCCACGAAGCAGCCGAACGTGAGGAAGTAGAGCGCCGAGATCGTCCAGGTGTGGAGGTCGCGCGCGACGCCGAGCTGCGAGGCGATCGTCTTCGGCTTCATCGGGAAGTCGCGCGTCCCGAACCAGACCGCTGCCGTGCAGAGGAGGATGACAGGGATCCAGACGAACGCGGCATTCTGAAGCCAGACGTCCTGCGTTCCGCCCGTCTTCAGCCTCAGGGAGAGCGAACCGCCGGCGAACGCGCCGAAGAGGCCGGCGGCGATGACGACGGGGACGAGGAACTGCGCGACGGTGACGCCGAGGTTTCCGAGGCCGTTGATGCCGAGAGCCGAGCCCTGCTTCGACTTCGGGAACCAGAGCGTGACGACCGCCATGGAGGTCGCGAAATTCGCCCCGGCAATGCCGGTGACGGCCGACCAGAAGAGGAGGACGCCGAACGGCGTCGTCGGGTCCTGCACCGCGATCCCGGTCCCGATGCAGGGGACGAGGAGGAGGAGCGTGACGGCCGCGAGGCTCCGCCGGCTCCCGAATCGCGAAACGAAGACGCCGTAGGGGATCCGGAGGAGCGAGCCGAGGATGACGGGCGTCGCGGTGAGCCAGAAGCGCTGCGACGGCGAGATCCGGAAGCCGGCGTCGGGGAGCTTGATCGCGATGGCCGACCACATGAACCAGACGGAGAAGGCGAGCGTGAGGGAGACGGCGCTGATCGCGAGCGTCCGCCAGGCGAGCGCCGCGTCGGGAAAGCTCTCGGCCGCGGGGCGCGCCGCGACGGCGCGGATCGGCCGCGGAAGGTAGCGAAGCGACGCCGCACCGGCGAGGAAGAGGACGAGCGAGGCCTGGAACGCGGGCCAGACGATCGACCGGTCGCCGCCGAGCGCCGTGTTGAGGCCCGCGGTCAGGAGCCAGACCTGGAGCGAGACGATCAGGACGAGGAGGAGGATCACCCCGAGGAGAACGGTGTTCGTCTTGGTCGGGTGCGACTGCTCCTGGGCGCGGCGGAAATCGGTCATGCGCCTTCCTCGCTCGGCGCGGCCGGCGCCTCCGGCGGGACGAGCCAGACCTCGTCGCCCCGGACCTCGACGGGGAAGGAGCGAAGCGGCCGGGGCGGCGGCCCCTGGAGGACGGCCCCGCTCACCGGGTCGAACGCCCCGTTGTGGCAGGGACACTCGATCTTCCTCGAGCCGGGGTCGAAGAAGACCGCGCAGGAGAGGTGGGTGCACTTCTGCTCGAACGCGCGGAAGAGCCCCTCCTCGAGGCGGATCAGGATCCCCGGCTGGTCGAGGCCCGGGATCGTGAACTGGGTCATCCCGCCGACCGGGATCTCGGAGAGCGCCGCGAGGCGGACCGGGCCGGGGATCGCCGCGGGGGGAAAGAGCGCGTCCTTCGCCGCGACCCAGCCGCTCCCGACGGCGAGGCCGCCGGACGCGAGGACGAGGAACTTCGCGAACTCGCGCCGCGTGACGTGCTGCGCCTCGACGCGCTCGAGAGGGAAGTCGACCTCCCACGCCGGGCGGGCGGGAAGGCCTTCGGGGCGGTCGCTCATGGCGCCTCCGTTCCGTCGACGACGAGCTCGGTCGCGCCCTTCGGCATCATCACGTTCACGCGCGTCCTCACCTTCTGCAGGCCGAAGCGGAACTCGTTCACGGGCGAGCTGTTCGGCCGCATCGCGGCCATCCGCTCGCGCGTCCCGTAGTAGAGCGCTCCGCTCGGGCAGACCGTCGCGCACATGGGCCTTCGCCCCGCGCTCGTCCGGTCGTAGCAGAGGTTGCACTTCATCATCAGCTTCATCGGCTCGATCTTCTTCGGGACGCCGAAGGGGCAGGCGAGGACGCAGTTGCTGCAGGCGATGCAGCGAGCGGCGTTCGCCGAGTGGACGACGCCGAGCTCGTCTTTCGCGATCGCGTCGGCGGGGCAGACGCGGGCGCAGGTCGGCTCCTCGCAGTGCATGCAGACCTGGACCGAGGTCTGCGGGCTCTCGGCGCGGTCGACGTAGTCGACGTGGATCATCGCGAGCTGCCCGTTCGTCTCGCACTCGGCGCAGGCCATCTCGCAGGCGTGGCAGCCGATGCAGCGCTGCGGGTCGAGGAAGAACTCTTCCTGGCTCCGGTAGGCGGTCGTCGTCATCTCTCCTCCCGCCTCAGACGCTCGCGTGCGCCATCGCCTCGGCGGCGGAGGGGGCCTTGCGGCCCGTCGGCACGAGCCGGCAGGCGCTCACCTTGAACTCGGGGATCTTCGAGACGGGGTCGAGGAGGCCCGAGGTGAGGAGGTTCGCCGACTTCCGGCCGGGCCAGTGGTAGGGAATGAAGACGGTGTCCTCGCGGATCGTCGTCACGAGCTGCGCCGGGAACTCGGCGGCGCCCCGGCGCGTCTCGACCCTCACGAGGTCGCGGTCCGTGATCCCGAGGCTCTTCGCGAGCGCCGGGTGGATCTCGAGAAGCGGCTCGGGGTACTGCTCGACGAGCTTCCCGATCCGGCGGGTCTGCGTCCCCGAGAGGTACTGCGAGACGACCCGCCCCGTCGTCAGGATGACGGGGTAGTCGGCGTCGGTCACCTCGCCCGGGTCGCGGTAGCGGACGGCGTTGAAGTGCGCCTTCCCGTCCGGCGTCGCGAACTTCCGGTCCTCCCAGAGGCGGGGCGTGCCGGGGTGGTCGAGCGACGGGCAGGGCCAGAAGACGCCGAGGTTCGCCTCGATCTTCTCGTACGTGATCCCGAAGTAGTCGGCCGTCCCCCCCTTCGAGGCGGCACGCAGCTCGTCGAAGATCCGCTTCGCCGTGAAGAGCGAGCCCTCGCGTGTCCCGGCGAGCGGCGCCGGGGCGGCGAAGTCGAAGAGCTCCTGCTTCCCGAGGCGGCGGGCCAGGTCGAGGAAGACGTCGGTGTCGCGCCAGGCGCCGTCCGGCGGGTCGATCGCGGCCCGCACGCGCGTCACGCGCCCCTCGGCGGTCGTGACCGTCCCCTCCTCCTCCTCGTGGAGCGACCCGGCGAGGACGACGTCGGCGTGGCGGGCCGTCTCGGAGAGGAAGAAGTCGATCGCGGCGAAGTACTCGAGCTTCTCGAGCGCCTCGCGGACGAAGCTCGCGTTCGGGAGCGAGACGAGCGGGTTGAAGCAGATCGAGAGGAGCCCCTTGATCTCGCCCCGGTGGATCGCCTCGACGATCTCGTAGGCCGAGAGCCCCTTCCCCGGGATCTCCGGCTCCGGCACGCCCCAGACGCCGGCGATCCACTCGCGGTGCTTCGGGTTCTCGATGTCGCGGTTGCCGGGGAGCTGGTCGCACTTGTGGCCGTGCTCGCGCCCTCCCTGGCCGTTCCCCTGGCCGGTGATCGTCCCGTAGCCGCAGAAGGGCTTCCCGATCCGCCCCGTCGCCAGGACGAGGTTGATCGCCGAGACGACGTTCTCGACCCCCTTCGTGTGGTGCTCGATGCCGCGGGCGTGGAGGAGGAAGCTCGTCTTCGCCTTCCCCCACCAGTCGGCGGCGGCCTCGATCTTCCGACGCGGGATGCCGGTGACCTCCTCGGCCCAGGCGAGGTCGTAGCCCTTCACCGCCTCGACGGCCTCCTCGAACCCGGAGGTGTGGTTCGCGATGAAGTCGTGGTCGAGCTGGTCGCGGTCGACGAGCTGCTTCAGCATCGCCCCGAAGAGGGCCGAGTCGCGGCCCGGCCGGACGGGAAGGTGGAGGTCGGCCGTCCGCGCGAGCGGCGTCATCCGCGGGTCGACGACGATCAGCTTCGCGCCGTTGTCGCGCGCCTGCCAGATCCAGTG
>CAYVPO010000235.1:0-4785 GCA_964453825.1 uncultured Holophagales bacterium | reverse complement strand
TCCGCATGTGCATCGTGGCACTACATTTCGGATCGCGCGCAAAACGACCCTCAGGCAACCCGCTGCACCTACGTGGCTTGCGAGTGCCTCCTCGTCGAAAACGCTCAGGAACTGTAGAAGATGAGCCTAGGCCGGGAGGTGCTCGATGAGCCTGCTACCGTCTATGATCGGGCCCGCCGAGCCGTTCGGTGTGGTCTGGGTGTCGCCAATCGAGATGCATTCCAGTATGGACCTCAGATGTGCTCCATAGTCTTGACCGGGTTCCTTCTCCAGCTTGCGCTTGGCGGTTCCTCTGGGGTGACCGTAGAAGAAGCCGTGGTCTACTACGAAATCGAGGGGTCGTCGGCGAGGGAGCTCCGGCGAGCCCTCGATCACCATCGCCCTCCCGCCACGACCGGAGAGGGTTTCGACGCGAAGACCACGTGGAACGTCCGCTGGGACTACACGCTCCGCTCTGACCGGGCGACATGCAATTGTACGGACTTCAGGACGACTGTCCAGATCGAAGTGGTGCTTCCGAGGTGGAAGCAGCGTGCGGGCGCCTCGAAGCTCGCGAAGCGATGGGATCAGTACCTTCGGGGGCTCACCGAGCACGAGCGTGGGCATGCAGCCCTCGCTGTACGAGCCGCTGAGCTCATCCAGGCAAGCGGCGCCGATCAGAAGCCGCTTCCGACGTGCCCGTTGCTCGAGGAGTCGATACGGGCGAGAGCGGACGAGATTCTCAGCCTGATCAGGGATTACGAGTCGGAGTACGACAAGAAGACGCGCCATGGTGCGACCCAAGGCGCTTCCTTCCCGTAACGACGGTCGCAGGCCACCTACCACATCTCCCGCAGACAGCGGAGCCGGAGACCGTCAGTGCCGTGGCCCAGGCTACGGCCGACTACAACCTGGAGCGCGAGACTGTCGCAGTCCGCGAAGACGCCATCAGCTTCACTGTGTCGATCGAGCGGCGTGAAGAGTCGAAGGCCATCGAAACGGTAACCTGGTCGGCCGTGCACTAATGACCCTCGACTACTTTTGTTCCCCCCTTGCGGCGGTCGAACGCCTCCCGAAACACGTCCTCGGACCGAGGGCTCCCCAGCTCTCGCCAGGTCAGGGTGTCCAGGACGACGCGGACCGCCGGCCTGCTACCACCATCACAGTGTCTGCGGCTCGAATCCCATGGTCCCTCTCCCGCGAGCTCCCCGCACCCACACGTGACGGGATGGAGCTCGACGAATCCGTCCTCGAGAGATCGGGAATCGGCAGGCGGGACCTCCTGACGGAGAGGAAGGGGCTCCCGGTCGAGATCGCCGCCCTCTCGGCCGAGGGGAAGCGGCTGGTCGACACGATCGCCGAGGTTCCCTCGGCGGCCCGCCAGCTCATCGAGGCACGCCTGACTGAAGTCGGGGAGCAGCTCGAACGACTCCATGCCCGGCTCTCGGCTGTGGAGCAGGAGATCGCGAACCTCGACGTCGTTGAGGTCGATGCGGGCTGGGTCGGGCGGTGCCTCGCCGACTTCGACGCAGTCTGGGACGTCCTGACGCCCGAGAACCGGCTCCGGCTCGTGCGGGCGGTGGTCCAGCGGGTCGAGGTGAACGAGCCCGAGAACGAGGTGAAGGTGGTCATCACCGACTTCGCGAGCGCCGAGGCGGAGACGCCCTACGAGGTGGCGGTGTGAGGGACGCCGGAAGCACTGTCGGGAACGCGTCGCCCGGGACCACGGTCCTCGTCGGGAGACTGTTCCGCGTGAGGAAGGGCCGGGAGAAGCGGTTCGAGAAGGGGCCGCCGAAGGAACCGGAGCAGCGTCCGGCGAGGATCGCGCTGCAGCTGGCGCTGGCGTACCGGATTAAGTGGGCGATCGAGGCGGGGGAGATCAGGGACCAGGCGGAGGCGGCTCGACGCCTGGGCATGACGAGGGCTCGCGTGTCGCAGATCCTCGATCTGACGCTACTCGCGCCCGGCATTCAGGAGCGACTGCTGAACGTCGAGGTAGAGAGCCTCTCGGAACGAGCGCTACGGTCAGTCTCGAGGATCCAGGACTGGAATGGGCAGCAGCCAGTGCTCAGAGAACGCCCCTTGCCTCCCGACGCGTAGCTTCGCGGGAGCCGGGTGGTGAATTAGAGAGAATCCGTGTTCCGAAGTCCCTAGGTTCGATCGCCAAGCCGCCGTCGATGCGCATGACGGGGATGGCAGCCGTGCTCATCGGGAATCCCCGGTGCAGCTCGCATGACGGTAGGCTCTCAGATGCGATGCACGACAGAACGATCGACGACCTCCGGCCCGAGATAGAGCGGGCCTACAAACAGCTGTGGCAGCGTGTCTTCTTAGGTACCCCACATCAGCAGGCGAAGCTGATCGTGACGGATTCGATGGAGGACGCACGGTACAGCCCCTCTCGAGACGAGATCATCCTACCCGTTCCCGGCTGGGGCATTCAGGCGGAAGACCGTGCCGAGCCTGAGAACTGGCCTCGCTGGCGAGGCGAGCTGGTCCATGAGATGGCTCACGAGTACGCCTGGAAGGTCAAGCCGCAAGAGTCGGCGGTCAGTCGGCGCTTGGCCAGAAAGCAGATGCCCTTCGACGGGTGCGGCCACGGCGAGGACTTCTGGGCGGCTGTCGACGCCATCGCGAGAGCCCTGGGTCTCGACGTGGATCGGATGGCCGACGCGCTATAGCAGGGCGGTGGCTTGACGCCTGGCGTCAGCGACAAGCGCGGTGAGATCGCCGAAATCGAGGTCAGGCGTTTCCCGACGCGGACCGGCGCCGTAGAAACCACTCTCGGGCCTTCTGGATGCCGACCGTGACGTTCGTCTCGAAGGAACAGACCGTGATTCCCGTGAACCGGCCACGATCGATGGCGTGACGAATGACCGTGAGGATCTTCTCCGGTGTAGCTGAGACAGCTATCGGCAGCGGATCGGGAACGGCATCGGTCGGCGGAGGCCATGCGACCCAGGCGTCGATGCGAAGGTCAACGAGGAAGTCTCTGACAGCGTCTTGGTCCGGTAGGAAACTCGATGGCCGCTGCCCGCCGAGGGCCGCCTCAGACTGACAGTCGAGGGCCTGGAGCAGCCAAGGGTCCAGGCGGCTCACGGTGACGAGGGCGGCTCGGAAGTAGTCGTCTGGGGACGTGCGAAGGTTCACTGGAGCCTCCAAGGTGGGGGCGGTGGCTGCTTGGCCGATCTTAGACTGCGATGACGGGCGGGGGCAGAAGACGGCGGCTGGCGGCGGACTGGCGTCCGCACCTGTTAACCGCCCCGAGGCGATATCGACGAGCCTGTTAACCACACTCGCCCGCTCTCTCCCCAAACGGCCCGTCAGAGACCGCCATGGACTGCGAATCCGCCGCCGCCGAGCCCGCCTTCGTTCTGAGGTCCGCCGGCCTGAGAAAGCCCGCGACGACGCCCACAACGCCGAAACCCGCGCCAGCACTGGCCCTTCTGACGCGAAACGCCGGCCACGAGGGCCGGCGCTTGCTGTTAACCGCTTTCCCTCACCGGGTTAGCGGGGGCGATCAAGTGGCTCCGCGCTCGGGCTGCCAGGCGAACCGAAATCTCAGAACTGGGGTGAGGGTTCAACTTGCTCTGGGCGCCTGAAGTGAGGCGGAATGCGATCTCGGCGGTCCGCGCCGTGAACGAACCGGAGAATGGGGGGGCATCGCACCGCATATCGCCGTGGCCGGCGGGCCGGGTCGCGCCCAGGCTCTGCGGCAACGACGCGGCTCGTCTCCGAGCGCTGGTGGTTCCGCCCCGGTCCTTAACCTTCTCTCGGGGAGACGACGCCCAGTGGAAGAGGCGAGGAGAAACGGGGCGCGCCCGAAGGCGCGCCCCTCAGTCTCCATGACAGGAAGCAATGACCGCAGGCGAAGCGATCTAGCCGTGACCGCTCTCCCCGACTTCGGTGCTGGGTCGCCTGCGCCCCCGTGGGGAGATCGGGGACATCGACGCGACTACGAGCCCTATCGGGAATCTATGCGATCCAACACCTTACCGTCGGCCAACAGAATCGAGACTCCATCGAAAGCCCCGAACACGAGTTCCTCCTTCGAGGCGGCCCGGCCAACGTCTCGAAGGACGAAGGACCCCTTCATCCACACGTCGCCCTGTACCTCGTTATAGACCGTGCACGGGTTGACATCCCGAGTCGTATCGACGCGACAGTCGACCCACGCCCCGCCGTCGGGTCCTCCGGCCCAGACGGCTGTCAGAGGCACCTTCGGGGGCCTAGGAGGAGTCGAACTGCCCGTGCAGGCTCCCCCAGCGGTGACGGTTACCAACAGAAGGAGTCCCAGCATGGTCTTCATCGCCTAGCCTTCTCGCTAATGGTGCTCCTGTCGAGCGACAAGGGAAAGGAAGCCTCGCCGAGCGAGTCCTGAAGCTCTTCGATGTAGGAGTTGGGATGCGCAATAAGCATAACCGGAGTGTCAATTCCTCCAGCCTCAAGAGTTTCCTTTACAAATGTAATGCAATTGTTTGTAAACAGCTTGTATTTCTCTCTGGTCGAATCAGAGTTCAATCGAAGCCGGTCGTTCGCGTACTTCAACATACCAGCAACGTCGTCGTTCTTGATGTAGGCTCCGACGACCCGGGTGCCCTTGCCCGCTTCAATCGACAAGACGGCTAAGAGCCTCTTGAGTGACGCCTCGGTCGGCCTGCCGTCCTTTCCCATTACCAGATCAGGTACACGTTTGTTTCGAACAATGCCTCGACACTGCTGTCCAAGACAGCTCGGCTCGACGGAGGTGCCCCGCATGAATAGCGGCTCCGGTGGCCCTTCTGGGGCCGGTTGCGGGAAGAGGCC
>CAYVPO010000234.1:0-4786 GCA_964453825.1 uncultured Holophagales bacterium | reverse complement strand
GTGGTGAAGTCGAGCGTGACGGCCTGGGTGGCGCCGGCGGCGATGGTGCCGCTCTTGGGCGTCTCGTCGAGCCAGGGGACGGTGGAGTAGGAGCAGAAGCCGGTCTCGCCCGACGGGACGACGAGGACCTCGCCGGTGCCCTGGTTGACGGCGTAGAGGTTGCCGGCGCAGTCGGCGTCGAGACCGGCCTGCTCGTACTCGCCCATGCCGGTGACCTTGAAGGAGGAGACGGCGGCGTAGCCGTCGTTCACGTCGAGGACGAAGAGGTCGGCGGCGGCATCGGTGTTTGCGAGGACGAAGAGGTGGCCGGTGCCGGGGTTGTAGGCGAGGCCGGAGACGTCGAGGCCGGCGTTGACGGTCTCGAGGATCTCGCCGTCGCGGTCGAAGCGGAGGATGGCGCCGTCGTTCCAGGAGCCGGCGAAGAAGGTGTCGGAGACGGGGTCGAAGGCCAGGCCGCGCTGGGAGACGGGGAAGGTGGGGCAGATCGAGTTACCGGTGGAGGCCTTCGTCAACGGGTCCATCTCGTGGACGCAGTTGCCGTTGCCGACGTTGACCTGCCAGACCTTGTCGTTCCAGGGGTCGTAGGCCAGGTCGGCGGCCCAGTCGCCGATCCAGGAGGACGTGTCGATGGCGTCGCCGGTGTCGGTGCCGTCGGGCAGGAAACGGTGGTTGAAGCCGTCCCCACCGGCGGCGGCGATGTCGTGGATCCACATGTCATTGGCCATCGTGTTGAAGCCGATGCCCCAGGGGTAGACGAGACCGGTGGGGAAGGTCAGCGTCGCGACGGGCGCCAGCGGCGAAGTCGGCAGGTCGGGCCGCGGGTGCTGCGGGACGGCGCGGGCCGTCCGGGCGAGGGAATCCGCCGCGGGGACGTTCCAGGTGGGGCCGTCGATCGGGAAGCGCATCCACACGGACTCGACCGACCGCTCCAGCAGCGTGAAACCGACCGGGATCGGGCTGTCGTTCAGGAGGTTCAGCGTCATCGCGCCGCCCGTCGTGAAGATCGGGACCCGCATGTTCACCGGGTTCGGCGTCGCCACGATCTGGCCGATCGCCGTCGACGTGGTGGCGGTGTCGTTCGCGGAGACCGGGTCGGGCTCGGCTCCGGCGACGGCGCCCGCCGTCGCGTAGGTGCCTGTGGCGGCGGCCGTCATCTCGACGGTCGCGACGAAGGAGCCGGCCGCGGCCAGCGGGCCGACCGTGCAGGTGACGACGTCAGCGGCCGGGACGCAGGCGCCCGGGGTGATCGTCCCGACGACGGCACCGGCGGGGAGCGTGAGGGTCAGGACGACGCCGGACGCGCCGGCCGGGCCGAGGTTCGTGACGGTCGCCGAGTGGACGAACGACCCTCCGGGCACGGTGGCGGCGGGATCGGCGTTCATCGTCAGGCCGAGGTCGGCCTGAGCGGTGACCGTCGTGATCGTGGTGGCCGTGTCGTTCGCCGTGTTCGGGTCGGCGATGAGAGACGACACCTCGGCAATGTTCGTCAGTGTGCCGGAGGTCGCGGTGACGGTCACGGCGACGGTGATGTCGGCCGCGGTGCCGACGGGCATGACGGCCGCGTCGCACTCGACGATGCCGGCGCTTTCGACGCAGCTCCAGCCGGTGCCGGAAGCGGAGACGAACGAGACGCCCGCGGGCAGCGTGTCGATGACCGTGGTCGGGCCGGCCGCGGCGGGACCGGCGTTGCTCACGGTCAGGGTGTAGGTCAGCGTCCCGCCCGTCAGGACCGGGTCGGGGGACGCGAGCTTCGTGATGGAGAGGTCGGCGCTCTGCGAGTCGTCGGGAATCCCGTCGGCGTTCGCGTCGCTCATGAGGAAGATCACGGCGCCGTCGTGGTCGGAGGCGCGCAGGATCGAGGCGGGGTCGTTGATGAACTCGATCGGAGCGTCGGAGTTGCCGCGCCCGTAGGCGAAGCCGCGGACCCAGGTGTCGGTGGCCTGGGTCGTCAGGGCGTGGTCGAGGACCTGCGCCGAGCCGAGGTGGAGATAGGAGTAGCGGTCGTTCGCCGCCACGCTGAGGGCCTGCTTGGTCAGGTTCGGGTTGACGAGGTCGGGGCCGTAGAGCATGTTGTCGGCCGCGACGACGTCACCGGCCATCTGGCCCACGACGTCGACGAAGCCGTCCGAGAACTCGTAGGCGTTCAGGTCGCCGACCATGACGAACGGCCGGAGCGCCGTCGCGGCCGCGGTCTGGTAGGTCTGGATCCACTGGGCGATCCACTGCGCCTGCTCGAGCCGCTTGGTGCGCACGCGGTTGCCTTCCGTCCCGGAGTCGTCGACGCCGATGAGGGACCGGGTGTGGTTGACCATCACCGTGAACGCGAAGGGCTCGCCGTTCCCGGCGTAGGTGGCCTCGAGGAGGAGCGGTGGCCGGTCGTGCAGGAAGGAGCCGTCCAGGGAGAGGAGTTCGTCGAACCCGAGCTGGGTCACGACGGCGTCCGTCACCGTGTCGCGCACGAGGAAGCCGACGTCGATCCCGCCGACGTCGTGGCCCTCGGAGAGGTACGCGGTGTAGGTCAGGCTGGGGTCGTCGGAGTGGATCTGCGCCGCCAGGGCGTTCAGCTCGGTGATGCTCAGGCACTCCTGGACGCCGAGGACGTCCGGCGCGCCGAGGACCGTGCGGATGTAGCCGGAGTGCTTCGCGAGCCGGGCCGCGTAGTCGGAGTCGGACTGGTCGAGCTGCAGGAGGTTGTAGGTGCCGACCGTGAACTCGCCGCCGTTGCGGGCGCGGACCGGGCGCGGCAGGGTGGCCGGCGTGACGGCGAAGGCGGTCGGCCAGAGCTCCCAGTTGCTGAACTCGTAGGCCATCACGCCCGTGGCGCTGTAGGTCGAGCCGGCCGGGATGAAGTCCGGGTCGGAGACCGCGCCGAGGCGGTCGGGGTCGATCTCGAAGATCTCGGGATTGCCGTCCCAGACCGGGAGTCCGGGGAGGCCGGGGTACTGGATGCCGGGTCCGCGGAACGGGCGGTTCGGGCTGCCGACGCCGTGGAGCTCGGCGCTCAGGTCGCTCGCGAACCGCTGGTTCCCGGCCGAGGTGACGCCGTTCGCGACGTGGACGAGCATGCCTTCCCAGCACTCGAAGCACGACGGGGCGGCCGGGTTGGTCGACGGGACCGCGGCGTCGAACTCGATCGCGGCGGGCAGCGGGTTGCCGCTGGAATCGATGGTGACCGACGTGACGGGGGAGAACTCGGTGAAGTCGAAATACTCCGTGACGGTCCCGGTGACGTCGACCTGGTCGCCCACGGCGACGGTCGGGGCGCTGCCGGTGTAGACGTAGATGCCGTTCGAGGTGGCGGGGTCGGCGTCCGCATCGGCGTCCGGGGTCTGGATGAAGAAGCCCTGCGTGCCGACCGCGGTCACGACGTTGTCGTTGGTCGTGACGATCTGCCCGGCGTACGGCGACACGGCGCCGGAGCCCTGGATCTGGTAGATCGGGTACACGGGAACGTCGTCATTCGTGATGGTGCCGACGCCCTGCCCGTCCCCGACATTCGCTCCGGTCACGTTCGTCACGTTCACGAAGAACGTCTCGTTCGGCTCTGGAGTCGTGTCGCCGTTGACTGTGACGTCGAAGGTGTAGGGGCCCGTGCTGCCCTCCGGGATGGTCTGGGCGGTAAGGGTGTTCGCGGCGTAGTCGTTGTCCGCCGTCGTGGCCGTGTCGTCGGCCGTCGCGATGTCGAACGTGACGCCGCCGGCAGGGGCGGGGACCGACAGGCTCACCGTGAACGTGAATGTCGTGGTCCCGGAGTTCCCCTCAGCCAGGATGACATCGTTGATCGAAAGA
This sequence comes from uncultured Holophagales bacterium, assembly GCA_964453825.1. GTDB lineage: Bacteria > Acidobacteriota > Thermoanaerobaculia > UBA5066 > UBA5066 > UBA5066. The sequence continues at coordinate 997 of CAYVPO010000234.1, read as the reverse complement.
GCCGGGACCGTGGGACCCGAGCCCTGCGGGGTGAGCGAGAAATCGTCGACGGCGAGCCCGTCGTCAGCGCTGCTGGCGTTCAGATCGCTCCAGCGAACCCAGAAGGTCGTTCCGTTGGCGATCGACAAGGACGCGATCGACGAGGACAGGACCGTCCGGTTGGCGGCGGCGTTCCCGTCCTTCGCACCGACGGTCGTCGTCATGGGTGTGAGGAAGTCGAGGGCGTTGACGTCCGTCCAGGTCCCTGTCGTCAGGCTGGTCGCGTCGAGGCTGTACTGAAAATCGAGCTGGTCCGTTCGTGCGGCCGTTCCGAGCCGCCACTCCTCGCCCGTGTATCCGATGTCGAGGCTCGTGATGGCCGCACCCGTGTTATTCGTGAAGCAGGCCCCGAAGAGAGGGATGAGGTTGCCGCTCTGGAGCCCGCCCAGGGCTCGATCCGTCGCCCCGGCGGCGCCGTAGCTGAACGTGTCGCCGGTGTTACTCCCTCCGTTATCGACGGCGTATTGCTCGTTGTCGCGGGCGCCGCCCCCCGACTCGGTCAGGAACCACCCCGGGATCGCCAGGTTGTTGGTGGTGCTGCCCGCGGTGTTGGACAGAGTGTCGAAACTCTGGGAGTAGGCCGCGCCTGCCGTCGTCAGGCTAACGCACTGCGCCGCTGCCGGGTGAGCAGCGACGCCCAGCACGACGGCGAGGGCGAGGACGACGATCGATGTAAGGGCGACTCTCCGAGCCGGACTGTTCATGCAGATCTCCCTTGGAGCTGAAGTTCGCGGTTGTCGAGGAAAGGACGGGTGTTCGACAAGAGGTCTGGGATCTTATCCACGCCCGGGTGGTTTGTCCGCTAATCTTCTGTAAACCCCTCTGTGGGCGTGAGGAGGGCCTGGACGATGAAATGGACCCGAGGCGGACGGAGCGCGGACCTCGAAGACCAGCGGGGCGGTGGCGGCGGCGGTGGCGGCCGGCCGGGGATGAAGCTCGGCATCGGCGGCTTCCTCCT
>CAYVPO010000233.1:0-4808 GCA_964453825.1 uncultured Holophagales bacterium | reverse complement strand
GATGGCGTCGGCGCTCCGCAGGTCGACGAGGTCGACACGACGCCCGGCCGCGGCGTCCAGCTGCCCGCCGAGCTCGAAGCGCTCCCGTGATTCGAGGCGGCGGCCGAAGTCGACGGCGAGGTCGAGATCGCTCTCGCCTCCGAATGCGGGCGTCCCGAAGGAGCCGAAGACGAACGCGAAGCGGGCTCCCTCGAGGTGGGGTCGAACCCGTTCGAGAAGGTCCACGTCGGCCTCGAGCATGCGGTCATTCTATTCGGCTCCACTCCTGGCCAGGCTAGACCCGTGATCGTGCAGCGTCCTCTCGGCTCCTTTCGCGGGCGGCACGGTGTAAGCCGCGAATCAGCGTGCTCCGGTTCCCGCGGAGTCGGGGTCCGGAGCGCCGTGGAGGAGCAGGACGACCCCCGCCCGCGACGCCTGCACGCTCGCTGCTCGATTCGCGAAGCTCCGGACGATGCGACGAACGAGGACGACGAACGCCCGGTGAACGCGGCGCTCGAAGGCGCCGATGCGGATCCGCCACCGGTCGTTCCTCGGCACCCGCGCGAGCCGATAGTTCCGGACGCCGGGACGGACCTCGAAGTCCACGAGGACGAAGTCGTTCGGAACGACCTCGGGGCACAGTACGGACGCCTCGAGGGTGACGTGCCTCGTCACGACTGCGCGGACGGGCACGCCGGCGATCCGGCGCAGGAGCGCGGGCGTTTCGACGTCACCGAGCGAACCGTTCGCGATCCGGGGCGGGGCCTCTCTCGGAATTTCGGTCATCGCGTCCTCCTCGCTGACAAGTTCGCATCCTGGGTGAGACATACCGTGTCCAAGTCTGCAAGCGCCGGAAGGCTCCGAACGTCTCCGGGGTGACGGCGAGCTGGCCGGCGTAGGAGGCGTGGCCGGGGAACCCGTCCCAGGGGGAAGCGGAGCGTCGCTGCCTTCAGCCCGTGCGATGAAGATCGGGCCCGGGGTCAGACATATGAGGTCTGAGCCCCGGGGCGAGGATGGGGCTACCGGAATCGCCCGCCGAAGTCGTTCCGGCCGCCCGGGTCGAGACGGCGTGTGCGGCGGGCGGCGCCGGAGGGGCCCTCGGCGAAGCTGCCGAGAAGGAGGAAGAAGAGGCCGAGAAGGACCAACGCTTCCATGGCGGACTCCTTTCGACCGTCAATGTCGCACCGGGGGTCGGTCGGACGGTGTCCCAGGGTCGGGCGCCATCTGTCCGGGACGACGCCGATATTGAAGGGCATGGGAACCCGGAAAGCCGCCGCCGCCCTCGCAGCGCTCGTCCTCGCGGTCGCCGGATGCCGCATCCAGAAGTGGGTCGACGCCCCGAACGGCGGGAAGCTCTACTACACGTTCCTCGCCGAGCGGACCGAGGCCGAGCGTCTCTCGGGATGCATGGCACGGCTGGGCTACTTCGACGGGCCCGGCTGGTCCTACAAGCTCGAGGACGGGGGAGACGGGCACTTCACGATCGCGGCCCGGCTGCCGCGGGCGGAGAAGAACCGGCTGCGACGAGACCGGGTCCCGATCGTGACGAAGCTCCTGGCGCTGAAGGAGTGCCTTCAGCGAGAGGGGGAGTTCGCGCTCGTGTCACTCAGGTTTCTGGACTCGAAGACGGGCGGGAAGTTCCTCGTTCTCCGGGCCGACCCGTACGACATGAAGGAACCGATCAACTACCGCGAGCCGATGGATTGAGCGCGGGCGGAGCCGCGGGAGAAGAGAACCGATGCCGCTTTTCCGAATCGTGATGGCCGCTCTTCACGTCTGGCTCGCGTACTGGTTCACGTACAACCTGAGCCAGGGAGCGACGGACGCGGCGATCATCACCTTCGCGTGGATCCATGCGGGGTTGAAGGTCGCCTTCTGCACGCTGCAGGACCGGGGCGGCGGGCTCGTCGCGCTGAGGTTCGCGCTCGAGATCGGCCTCTGCGCCGTCCTCTGCCCGGACATCTTCGGCTGGCTCCTGACGGTCGTCATCCTCTTCTACGCCGGCGCGATCATGCTCGGCCTCGACGGCGTCAGCCTTCTCTTCACCGGCCGGACGTTCGGGCAGAGCCGCAGCGCCCTCGGGCACTCGATCGACCGGCTCAACCGGGGGAGGTAGCCCGGCAGGCCCTGGGGAACGGCTCACGGCAAGCGCCGGACGCCGACCGGGCGTTGGCATCGGATGCAGCCCGCCAGGGTCCTCTTCCAGACGGAGGCGGGGCTCCTGTCGCTGATCGACTGGTACGAAAGGGGGAGCCACTTCGACGGAGCCGTGCCGGTCGCGCTGCGCTTCTGCCAGCTCGTCACGGAGGGTCATCTCCTTCGGCGCCTGGCGGACCTCCGCGGCTAGAGGGAGGCCCGCCCGGCTAGGGCGTCTCCCCCTCGTCCTCCGGCCCGGCCGGGTCGCCCTCGACCTGCTCCCGCATCGCGCCATCCTCGGCGGCGGAGTTCCGCGCCGCCTCCTTCATCGCCTCCCGGAACTGCCAGGTCGCCGTCCCGACGAGGTCGAGGCAGCGGGGGAGGACGGCGCGAAGGGCCTCGAGGCTGTCCACGAAGAGCTCGACGGCGACGCAGGTCGCGCCGTCGGAGCGGAGGGAGAGCTTCGCGACCTCGAGCGCGGCGTTGAGCCGGTTGGCGACGGCGAGGGCGACGAAGCGCTGGTCCGGCTCGGCGCCGCAATTCCAGAACGCCGGGGCGAGGATGCGGACGTACGCGGGGTCGTCGGCGTCGAAGACGACGAAGACGTCCCGGCCTTCGTGGCGGAGGTGGACGTCCCCCTCCTCGTCGATGCGGGCGCGGAAGCCCTCGCTCTCGAGCCACTCGAGGACCGATCGAGCCGGAGAAGAGGCGGGCGTGGGCGGAGCCGGCGCCGGGGCGGAGTCCGTCGGACCCGCGGCCGGTTCGAGGTCGTCGAGGGTGGGGTACTCGGGCATGGCTGCTCCTTACGCGTCTTCGTGCGTGGCGACGAGGGCGAGGCGTGGGGACGCCGCGCGCGCCGGGGAGAAGCCGACGACCGTCTTCCCCTCGCGGGCGCGGGCGAGCTGGACCGCGGCCGCCTCGTGGAGGTCGGCGCGGGTCAGGAGGCGCTTCGGGTCGGGGCGCGCGGCGGCCTTCGCGACGGCGAACAGCGCGGCCGTGCGGATGAGCGAGCCGCTGAGGGCGTAGGCCCGGGCCAGGGCGGACAGGTCGACGTCCGCAGCCAGCGGCGCGCGCGGCGGGAGGTGCCTCGCCCAGAGCTGCTCGCGCTCCTCGGGGCCCGGCATTCCGATCTCGAGCCGGGCGAGGAGCCGCCGCTCGAGCGCAGGGTCGAGGGCCTCGTCGCGGTTCGTGGTGAGGACGAGGACGCCCGGGAAGCTCTCGATCTCCTGGAGGAGGAGGTTCGTCAGGGAGGTCTCCCAGCGCTGGCGGTCGCCGCCGCGCGACGAGAGGAGCGAGTCGGCCTCGTCGAGGAGGACGACGTCTCCGGACGAGCGGGCCGCGCGGAACGTGGCCGCGAGCCTCTTCTCCGACTCGCCGACGTACTTGGAGAGGAGCTGGTCGGTGCGGAGACGCCAGAGGGCGCGCCCCAGCTCGCCCGCGATGGCCTCGGCCGCCAGCGTCTTGCCGGTGCCGGGCGGGCCGTAGAGGAGCAGCGCGACGCCGGGGGAGCCGAGGAGGCCCTCGGCGGAGCCCCATTCCGCGGCGGCGGCGAGCGCGCGCGGGACGGCGAGCGCCTCGGCGAGGCGGACGCGCACACCGGGCGCGAGGACGAGGTCGGAGAGGGCGAGGCGCGGCGTGACCTTCTCGGCGCCGTCGCTCTCCTCGGCCTTCGCGGCCGCATCCTCTTCGCGTCGGCGGAGGTGCGCGAGGCCCGAGGGGACGACGCAAGCCCGCGCGGCGCGGGAAGCGCGAAGGGCGCCGCCGCAAGCGCCGCCCGCGTCCTCGACGAGACCGCCCCTCCCGAGCGCGGAGGAGGGCCCCGCCAGGGCGGAGAGTTCGACGCCGACGCCAGGGAGGCCGTCGAGGGCCTCGGAGAGGAGCGCCCAGGCGACGGGCTCGTCGTCGGCGCTGCGCGAGAGGAGCGTGGCGAGGAGGGCGGCCTCCACGGGTGTGTGGGCGCCGGCCTCGCGGAGCGCCACGGCGAACGGATCGGACGCGCCGATGCCCGCCGGGGAGAGGTACCAGGAGAGAGTCCTCGAGAGATTGCGGCATGCCGGGAAGAGGGCGTCCCAGCCGGGCCCGTCGGCGCGGGCGTCGGACCAGACGGGGAACCGCTCGCCGAGAGGCGGACCGACCACGGCGAGGAGCCGCCCGGCCCGGAAGAGAGTGGCCTGCAGGCGTGCCGCGGCGGTGGCCGGCTCGGGGAGATCCTGCTCGCCGGGCGCGGTGAGGCCGGCGAGCAGAGCGCTCTTCCAGCGGGGCGAGAGGCGGTAGCAGCGCTCCGAAACGAGAGTGTCGGCGTCGGACTGGAGGATGCGGAGGCGGCGAAGCGCCCCTGTCTCCTCGGCACGCGCGCGGACGGCGTCCTGGTGGCTCCAGTCTGCGGCGCCGACGGCGTCGCAGAGCTGGCCGAGGGTCAGGCCGCGGCCGCAGCGGACGTCGAGGGCCTCGCGCAGGAGGGCGAGGAGTAGGAGCCGGTCGAGGAGGTCGAGGTCGAGGGTGCCGAAGGCGTCGAAGAGCGGAACGTGGACGCCGGCCTCGCGGGTGGCACGCGTCCGCGCCGCGAGGAGGCGGAGGGCGGGCATCCGTTCGGCGATGGGCCGGAAGAGCGCGGCGTGGGTGGTCGAGGGATTTCCCGTCATCGGGCCGAGCGCCGCGAACCAGGCGTCGAGGCACTCCGTCCCGTCGCGGAA
>CAYVPO010000232.1:0-4832 GCA_964453825.1 uncultured Holophagales bacterium | reverse complement strand
CGACCCCGCCGGGGACGGGAGCCTTCAGGACGACCCGGTCGCCGACCTTCCAGCCCAGCTTTTCCGCGAGGAGCGGCCCGACGAGCGCGCCGGTCGGGTCGTCGGCCCAGGCCTTCGCCTGCTCCGGAGGGACCTCCGCCTCCCTGTAGACGCGGAGCATCGGCCCGGGAGGCGCCGCCTGGATGGGGACCTGGTTTTCCGGGCGCGCGTCCCGATGGAAGGCCATGACGAAGTCGAACGGGACGACGGTGTCGACGCCGGGCGTGGCCTCGATCTTCGCGAGGTAGGACATCGGGAGCTTGTCGAAGAAGGAGCTCTTCGCCGTCACGATCATCCGCTGCGCCATGTGCGGCGACCATTCCTTCCGAAGGGCCGACGACAGGAGCATCAGGAAGCCCAGGAGGCCGATCGAGAACGCGAACGCTCCGGCCGTCAGGGTGGCCCGGAGGGGACGCGCCCGGAGGTGGCGGAGGACGTAGCCGGCGTAGGTCAACGGGGAAGTCTACGTCGGCCCGGCCGCCGGGTTTCCGTCCCCTCGGCGGACGCAGGGTGCGCGTCCGCTATCATGTCCGATCGCGGCCCGATGCGTCCCCTCCTGCTCCTCTCCCTGCTCGCCAGCCCGGCGCTCCTGGCGGCCCCGCCGGCGGCCGACGTCTCTCCGCTCCGGATCACGGAGCTGAGCGTCTGCCGCGAGATCGTCGACCGGGGATGCGAGAGCGAGGGACGGACGTTCGGTCCCGACGTGGAGAGCGTCGCCGTCCTGACGAGGGTGGAGGGCGCGACCGGCGAGGCCTTCGTCTTCCACGTCTGGTCCTTCGAGGCGAAGGAGGTCCAGCGCGTTCGGCTCCCGGTGCGGGCGGCCGTCTACAGGACCTGGTCGAAGAAGGGCGTGAAGGGGCAGCCGGGACGCTGGAAGGTGGAGGTCCTCGACCCGATCGGACGTTCCCTCGGAGTCGTCGACTTCACCGTCCTGCCGCCGAAGATCGACTGACCGGAGTTCGAGCGCCTCGCCCGGGTTCCTTGACGTCCGCCGCGCCGCCCGGCTACCGTGCCGGCGGCCGGGAGGCTAGCTCAGTGGCAGAGCGCCTGCTTTACACGCAGGTGGTCGGGGGTTCGATCCCCTCGCCTCCCACCATTCTGCTTCAGGCCTGAAGCGCCTCCGCGAGCTGCGCCCCAGTCATCCGAAGGGCGCGCGCGAAGCCGCCGACCCAGCGAGCTTCGGCCGGCTCGAAGCGGAAAAGGACGAAGTCGGCGAGGGCGAAGCGCTCTTCGGCGCCCGGGAATCGACGGACGTAGGCCGCCTTCCCCGCCTCGTACTCCGGCGTCTCCGGGACGAGGGCGAGGGCGACGCCGGAGAGCGAGAGTCGCGGAAGGGTCTGCGGGTCGCCGTCGCCGGAGTCGGGCGCCGAGACGACGAACGCGGCGCGAGGCTCGGCCAGGAGGGCGCGCGTGTGGAGCGCCATCTGCGAGAGGTGGACGTAGAGGGCCGTGCCGTCCGGGGCGAGGGCGTAGGAGGTCATCGCGGCGGCGGGGGCGCCGTCGACGACGACGGCGAGCGCCGCCCAGCGGGAGGAGGCGAGGAGGTGGGCCGGCGGAAGGTACGTTTCGGAGACCATCGGATCCTCCTCAGGCGCGCAGCGCGCGGAAGTAGTCGATCGTGGCCGCGAGCCCCTCCTCGAGGTCGACCTTCGGCTCCCAGCCGAGCTTCGCCTTCGCGAGCGAGATGTCGGGGCGGCGCTGCCGCGGGTCGTCGATCGGCAGCGGCTTGTGGACGATCGTCGACTTCGTCCCGGTGAGGCGCCGGATCGTCTCCGCGAACTGCATCACCGTCATCTCGGCCGGGTTCCCGACGTTGCACGGGTCGGACTGGTCCGAGAGGAGGAGGCGGTAGATGCCGTCGACGAGGTCGGAGACGAAGCAGAACGAGCGGGTCTGGGAGCCGTCTCCGAAGACCGTGAGGGGCTCGCCCGCGAGCGCCTGGTTGATGAGGGACGGGACGATCCGTCCGTCGTTCGCCCGCATCCGCGGCCCGTACGTGTTGAAGATCCGGACGATGCGCGTCTCGACGCCGTGGAAGTTCCGATAGGCGACGGTCATCGCCTCCGCGAAGCGCTTCGCCTCGTCGTAGCAGCCGCGCGGGCCGACGGGATTCACGTTCCCCCAATAGCTCTCGGGCTGCGGGTGGACGAGCGGGTCGCCGTAGACCTCGGACGTGGAGGCGAGGAGGAACCGGGCCTTCTTCGCGTGCGAGAGGCCGAGAGCCTTGTGCGTACCGAGCGCGCCGACCTTGAGCGTCTGGATCGGGATCTGCAGGTAGTCGATCGGAGACGCGGGCGAGGCGAAGTGGAGGACGGCGTCGACGGGCCCGTCGAGGTAGATGTACTCGGTGACGTCGTGGTGGAGGAAACGGAACGCCCGGTTCCCCATCAGGTGGGCGATGTTCCGGACGTGCCCGGTGATGAGGTTGTCGATTCCGACGACCTCGTGTCCCTCGGCGAGAAGGCGGTCGGAGAGGTGGCTGCCGAGGAACCCGGCGGCGCCGGTGACGACGATGCGCATACAACCTTTCATTGTACGGGAGGAGCCGCATCCCCACCCGCGGCCCTCAGGGAGCAGAATAGAGCGTTCGGAAGTGCCTCGACGACGGGGCACGGGGAGGACGGCATGAGGGTGGTTTCGCTGCGCTCGATCGTCGGATTCCTGGTCCTGGGCCTGGTCCTCGTCGCGGCCGGCCCGCTGGCGGCCGACCCGCCGACGCTCGAGGGGACCTGGCTCTTCGACGCGCGGGCGTCGAAGAGCGTTCCCGAGGCGCTGAAGGGGGTCGACCTGAAGATCGTCGTGAGCGACCCCCAGGTCACGATCTCGAAGCTGGCCGGCGACCGTCCGATCGGCGAGCCGATGATCGTGATCGTGGACGGCAAGTCCCGCCCGCAGGACGTCGGCGGCCAGCGCGCCACGGTCTCGGCGAAGTGGCTCGAGAAGGGCCGCCGGTTCGAGCACGTCATCAGCATGATGCAGGCTGGAAGCGTCTTCGCGACGACGCAGACGATCGTGACCGAGGTCTCCGACACCGGCGGCACGATGATGCGGAAGTACTCGATCCGCCAGGCGCGCGAGACGCAGGAACGGGTGCTGGTCTACCGCCGCAAGCCCTGAACCCGGACGGGGGCGAACGGGAGCGGTCCGGGGCCGTCGCGGCGCGGCGGCCCCGGAAGCGGATCAGCCGCGCCCGCTTTGCGACCCCGGGTCGGGCGGTTCAGGCCCGCCCGATCGCCACGTAGTCCCAGCCGAGCCGCTTCATCTCGCGCGGCTCGTAGAGGTTCCGGAGGTCGACGAAGCGCTTCGCCTTCATCGTCGCCTCGAGGCGCCCCAGGTCGAGCTTGCGGAATTGGTTCCAGTCCGTGGCCAGGACCAGCGCGTCAGCACCCGCCGCGCACGCGTAGACGTCCTCGGCGTAGTCGATGCCCGGCAGAACCGTCTTCGTGTTCTCCATTGCCGCCGGGTCGTAGGCCGCGACGGAGGCGCCTCGGGCGACGAGGTCCTCGATCAGCTTCAGCGACGAGCTGTCGCGGATGTCGTCGGTCTCGGGCTTGAAGGCGAGGCCGAGGACGGCGATCCGCCTTCCGGCGAGGTCGCCGCAGACCTGCGCGACCTTCTCGACCATGCGGGCCTTCACTCCCTCGTTCACGCGGAGGACGGTCTCCATGATCTCGAACGTGTAGCCGTGCTTGCGGGCCACGTCGACGACGCCGGACGCGTCCTTCGGGAAGCAGGAGCCGCCGAAGCCCGGCCCCGGGAGGAGGAAGTGCGGGGAGATCCGCTTGTCGAGACCCATTCCCCGGGCGACGTCCTTCACGTCGGCTCCCATCCGCTCGCACATCGCGGCGATCTCGTTGATGAAGGAGATCTTCAGCGCGAGGAAGCCGTTCGAGGCGTACTTGATCAGCTCGGCCGACTCGACGTCGGAGACGACGAACGGGACGCCCGCCACGATGAGCGGGGAGTAGACGTCCTTGACGATCGCGATCGCCTCGGCGTCGCGGGAGCCGACGACGACGCGGTCGGGGCGCATGAAGTCCTCGATCGCCGACCCCTCCCGGAGGAACTCGGGGTTCGAGACGACCGAGAACTTGTGCCCGCCCGGGTTCTTCCGGAGGATCTCTTCGATCTGGGCGCCCGTGCCGGTCGGGACCGTCGACTTCGTGACCACGACCTTGTAGCCGTTCATGTGCTCCGAGATCGTCTCGGCGACCTGGAAGATGAACGAGAGGTCGGGCGAGCCGTCCTCGCGGGGCGGGGTGCCGACCGCGATGAAGATGACGAGGGCCCGCTCGACCGCCTCGCGGATCTCCGTCGTGAAGTGGAGGCGCTTCGCCTGGGCGTTCTTGTGGATCAGCTCCTCGAGGCCCGGCTCGTAGATCGGCGAGATGCCTTTCCGGAGGAGGGCGATCTTCGTCTCGTCCTTGTCGACGCAGGTGACGTCCATCCCGAAGTCGGCGAGGCAGGCGCCCGTCACGAGGCCCACGTATCCCGTTCCGACCATGCAGATATTCATTCGTTCCTCCAAGAGAGGACGGCCGCGGGGCGGTGTCCAGGCGAAGGAGTCTAGCGTCGGCGGGGCAGGTCTGTCTTCAGCGGGAGCGCCCGCCGCCGAGCGGGCCGCGAAAAAAGCCGAAGAGCTCCCGCCGGGAGACTTCCCGGGGCGCGTCCGGCGAGGGCGGGGCCGCTGCGGCGGGGCGGAGCGGCCGGGCCGCGGGGCGCGGCCGGCTCGTCGTCGTCTCGGCCGACGCCAGGCGGGCGGAGACGATCTCGTCGAGGGACGCCTCGAGCGT
>CAYVPO010000231.1:0-4848 GCA_964453825.1 uncultured Holophagales bacterium | reverse complement strand
CGTTCCTCCGCGGCCTCGCGGGGATCGGCGTGATGTTCGTCCTGAACCTCTCCGTCGCGTTCTCCCTCTCGCTCTTCAACGCGGCGCGGGCCTACGAGATGCCGCCCGGGGAGCTGGCCGGCGTGCTGAAGCACGTCCTTCGAAGGGCTCTCCAACGTCCCATGGACTTCGTCCGGCCACCACGCACGACGACCGAAGTGAAGGACGGGCGTCCCACCGCAACCGCCGGCGAGTGACCCAAGTTGTTCCAGATCAATGAGAAAAAAGTGCGTGACAGCGCTATGCAGAATATATAATGTAGAGAACATCATGCAGGCGCGATCGGGACCCGAGCGGCACCGGCAGCTTCGCCAGTGGGTCGCCGACAGGCTTCGAGCCGAGATCCTCGAGGGGCGCCGCCGGCCGGGCGACTGGCTCCGGCAGGAGAGCGTCGCCCGCGAAGAGGGAGTCAGCCAGACCCCCGTACGCGAGGCGCTCAAGCAGCTCGTCGCCGAGGGCCTCCTCGAGCACGTCCCCTACCGCGGCATCCGCGTCGTCACGCTCTCTCTCGAGGACGCCGAGGACCTCTACGCGAGCCGGGCCGTCCTCGAGCCGATGGCGGCCCGCCACGCGGCCCGCGCGATCACGACCGACGAGGTCCGGGAGCTGTCGTCGCTTCACGAGCGGATGGTCGCCTGCGAAATCCCCGCGCGCCTCCGCGAATACCGCGACCTGAACCGCCGATTCCACGAGGCGATCATCGCGGCCTCGCGCCGTCCGTTCCTCACGCGCACGCTCGGACATCTCTGGTCCGCGTTCCCGACGATGCTCTGGAGCAACGTCCCCGGCATCGCGACCACCTCCTCGCCCGAGCGCGAGGACCCCGACGCCGCAGAGCACGCCGAGATCGTCGCGGCTCTCGCCGCGCACGACGCCGACCGCGCCGCCGCCGCCGTGAAGCGGCACGTCGAGGAAGCGGGACGGACGCTCGTCGCCGCCATGAGAGCCCAGCCATGAAGCACCCGACGCGAACCTGCCGTTTCTCTCCACGTCGGGACTCGAACAGAAACCGGAACCCACACGTCCCGCGGGACTCGAGACAGGCCCCAGGCCGAACAAGAGGAGGAGTCATGCCACGTCCGCTCTCCGTCGTCACAGGTGCCGTTCTGGTCCTTCTGCTGGGCCTCTCGGGAGTCGCGAGCGCCCAGGGCACCGTCACCGGCAACGTGCAGGGAGTCGTCCGCGACGCCGACGGCGGCGGTCTGCCGGGCGCGACCGTCTCCGCCGTCTCGAACGCGCTCGTGCGGGGCCGGATGACGACCACGACCGACGCGCGCGGCGGCTGGCGGTTCCCGGCGCTCCCGCCCGGCACGTACACGTTCGAGGCCGAGCTGCCGGGCTTCCGCAAGGCACGCCGCGACGACGTGCGAGTCCGCCTCGGGCAGGCGCTCGCCGTCGACCTCGTCCTCGCGCTCGAGAGCGTGGCCGCGGAGGCCGTCGTGACGGCCGAGGCGCCCCTCGTCAGCGTGGTGGAGAACAAGGTCTCGACGAGCTTCGGGGAGGACTACATCAGCCGGCAGGCCGTCCCGCGCAACTACTATCAGGTCATCACGACGGCTCCCGGCGTGAACGCCGACACCGGCACGAGCGGGAGCGCGATCCTCGCCTACGGCGGGACGAGCGAGAGCCAGAACGCGTTCACGCTCGACGGCGTGAACGTCGCCGACACGGGCTCCGGCTCCCACTGGGTCCTCCCGAGCATCCAGTGGATGGAGGAGATCCAGATCGGCGGCCTCGGAGCGAACGCCGAGTACGGCGGCTACACGGGTGGCATCGTCAACGGCGTCACGAAGTCGGGAGGGAACGAGTTCAAGGGAGCCTTCGAGGCCTACTACCAGCCCGACTCGTTCACGTCGGACAACTCGCCCGACACCGAGGACGAGACGTTCGAGTTCGAGAACTACGCCGCCAGCATCGGCGGGCCCGTCCTCCGCGACCGCCTCTGGTTCTTCGCGAGCGCCGAGTACTGGCACCAGGAGACGACTCCCGTCGGCGCCACCGCCACCTCCGACCGGAAGATCCCGCGCTTCCTCGGGAAGCTGACGTTCCAGGCGAACGAGAAGAACCGGATCTTCGGCATGTTCGAGTACGACCACGTCGAGAACGAGCGGCGCGGGATCGACGCCCTCACGCTCCCCGAGGCCGCGCGCAAGCAGGACGGCCCCGGCGTCTCCTTCGCCGTGAACTGGGAGTCGATCCTCAACTCGTCCAACTTCCTCAACGTGAAGCTGACGGGCTACGACGGCAACGACGACTACCTTCCGTACAACGGAGCGGCGACGCCCGGCCACGAGGATATCTACGGCTACACCGGCCTGGGACTCGTGAACGCGAAGATGCAGGACCTCTCCCACCGGCACCTCGTCACCGCGGACGGGTCCTGGAGCCTCTTCAAGGACGGCCTCTTCGGGAAGAACGACTCGCACGCGTTCAAGTTCGGCGCCCTCTACGAGAAGGCCTCGACGACCGACGAGTGGCGGCGCAACGGCGGCTTCACCTATTACGACGACTCGACCCTCTGCCCGGGCGACACCGAAGCGGAGCAGATCGCGAGCTACCTGCGCGACCCGAGCTGCGGGTGGTACGAGCGCTCGACCGGCTACGGCGAATACGAGGTCCACGCCGAGCACACCGGCTACACGTTCTACGCGCAGGACTCCATCCGCCTGAACCGCGTGACGATCAACGCCGGCCTGCGGTACACGAGCTACAGCGCCGGCTGGCGCGAGGGCTTCGGCAACCCGGACGTCTACGAGGTCGACTTCGTCGACCCGCGCATCGGCTTCTCGTGGGACGTCCGCGGCGACGGCCGCTGGGCCGTGAAGGCGCACTGGGGCCGCTACCACTCGTCGATGTACACCTACCTCTTCGACCGCGAGGTCTCCGGTCAGGCCTCGGTTCCAGACGGCGACTGCTACTGGGACGGCTCGGTCTGGGGCGACTGCGGGACCGCCACGCCCGACGCGGCGACGATCGGCAACGTCGACCACCCGTACGTCGACGAGATGCTCTTCACCGTCGAGCACCAGGTCGGCAAGGACATGGCGCTCGGCTTCGACTTCATCGACCGGCGCTTCCGCAGCCTGATGGGCCTCTACAACACGAACGACGACTACGAGCGCGTCACCGGCATCCCGAACCCGTTCGGCGGCGGCGACCTCGAGGTCTGGACGCTCAACGGCGACCCGGCCTGGTCGCTCACCACCGACAACCCCGGCTACCGCGACTACGACTCGCTCGTCCTCCGGTTCGACAAGCGGCATTCGAACGGCTGGCAGCTCCGCTCCTCCGTCGTCTGGACCGACCTCGAGGGGAACGTCCTCAAGAACAACGGCTACGCCCCGGAGCTCGAGGACCGGAACGGGCTCGTCAACGCGGACGGGCGGATGGACTCCTCCTTCAACGAGTGGGAGTTCAAGCTCTCCGGCGCGGTCGACCTCCCGCTCGGGATCGTCGCGAGCGGCCAGTACACCTACCTCTCCGGCACCTACTGGACGCCCTACGGCGACGTCCGCTCCTACGTGGACGGCAACTTCTACAGCGGCCGCAACGTCTTCCTCACCGAGCGCGGAGCAGAGAAGCTCCCCGCGAGGAACATCCTCGACCTCCGGCTCGGCTGGGGGATGAACGTCCGCGGGCCGCTCCGGCTCGAGCTCTCGCTCGAGTGCTTCAACGTCCTGAACGGCGACAAGCCCCTTACCGTCGAGAACTACTACGGCCGCTACCGCTCCGGCCGCTGGACGCCGTATTCGGCTTACGGCGACCCGCTCAGCATCGAGGCGCCCCGCCAGCTTCGAGCCGGGCTCCGGCTCCTGTTCTAGGTCCCTCCTCCTCTCTCTTCGGGGGCGGCCGCGCGGCCGCCCCCGCTTTTTCCCGCCGCGGCCGCCGCCCCGCGCGGGGGAGGCACCCGGGCGGCCCAGGAGCTCCGATGCGCCGCGCCCTCGCTTCCGTCCTCGCCGCCGCCGGACTCGTCGCGCTGCTCGCTCCCGCGACCGGCCGCGCAGGACCGCCCGGGCCTCCCGCCTTTCCGCCTGCCCCGAAAGGCCACCTCGTCCTGATCGGCGGAGGCGACAAACCCGCGGATGCGATGCGGAAGTTCGTCGAGCTGGCCGGCGGGAAGGACGCGCCGATCGTCGTGATCCCGACCGCCTCCAGCGAAGCCGACGCCCCCGAGTACTACGAGAAGCTCTTCCGCGAGGAGCTCGGCTGCACCGACGCCGTCTCCCTCCGGATCCGGAGTCGCGCCGACGCCTCCCGCGCCGACTTCGTCGCCCTTGCGCGAAAGGCCCGCGGGATCTTCTTCGGCGGTGGCGACCAGATCCGGATCACGAACGCCCTCCTCGGCGCGCCCGTCGGCGACGCGATCGCCGCGGCCTTCGCCGCAGGCGCTGCCGTCGGCGGCACCTCGGCCGGCACGGCCTGCCAGAGCGAGAAGATGATCACGGGCGAGGGAGACTTCACGCAGGTGAGGACGCGGAGCATCGAGATCTGGCAGGGCCTCGGCTTCCTCCCCCACGACGTCGTCGTCGACCAGCACTTCATCCGGCGCCAGAGGCAGAACCGGCTCCTCTCCGTCGTCCTCGAGCACCCGGAGCTCCTCGGCGTCGGCGTCGACGAGGGGACGGCGATCTGGGTCCGCCCCGACGGCACGCTCCAGGTCCTCGGCGAAAGCGGGGTCATGGTCTTCGACGCGAAGCGAGCCACGGTCTCCCACCAGCCCCGCCCCACCGGCCAGGACCTCCTCGGCGTCCGCGGCCTCTCCATTCACCTCCTCCTTCCCGGCGAAACCTACGATCTCCGCACCCGCCG
>CAYVPO010000230.1:2198-4975 GCA_964453825.1 uncultured Holophagales bacterium | reverse complement strand
CGTCCGACGCGGCGCTGAACCTGATCCACTCCGTGAGGACCGCGGCCTACTCCGAGATCGCCGAGGTCGTGATCTGCATGTTCGGGCCGACGTCGGACCGCTACGGCCTCCTCCACCGCGGGACGCGCTGCCGGAAGATGCACAGCTCCTACCGCTCGACCTTCCGGACGATCGGCGACATCCCGCTCGCGATGGTGAGCCCGACCTCGTTCACCTACCTCAACGACGACTTCCGGCGGCGCGACAAGACGCGTGTCCCCGTCATCGACCCTGTCTACGACGACCGGACGACGATCCTCTACTACTACCCCGGCATGAACCCCGACCTCGTCGACGCGCTCGTCGAGAAGGGGTACCACGGCATCGTCATCGCCGGGACGGGCCTCGGGCACGTCAACAAGCCGCTCTACCCGGCGATCAAGCGGGCGACGGAGGCGGGCGTCCACATCGTCATGGCCGTCCAGACGATCTGGGGCTTCGCCCAGATGTACGTCTACGACACCGGGCGCGACCTGATGGACCTCGGCATCGTCCCGCTCGACAACATGATCCCGGAGACGGCGCTCATGAAGCTCTCCTGGGTCCTCGGCCACACGCGGGAGCGGGCCGAGGTGATGCGGCTCATGACGACGCCGATCGCCCACGAGATCACCCCGCGCGAGCCGCACAACGGCTACCTCGTCATGCAGGGAGGCCTCCCCGAGACCGAGGAGTGGGTGCGGGGGCACTGGAAGTGAGCCGCCGGACTTGAGGGCCCTCACCTACTCGACGCACTGCGACCCGCGCAGCGGCACGGTGACGAGGGTCTTCGACCCGCGGCCGGGCCCCGGGCAGGTCGTCGTCCGCGTCGTCGCGGCGGCGCTCAACCCGGCCGACTGGAAGGTCGTCGAGGGGAAGCTCCCGTTTCTCTTCCTTCCGAAGCGGCCGTACGTTCCCGGCTGCGAGGCGGCCGGCGTCGTCGAGTCGGTCGACCCGCACGTCTCCGGCCTCCGCGAGGGCGACGAGGTCGTCTGCTCGACCGGCTTCGGCGGCGCTCTCGCCGAGAAGGTCGCCGTCTCGGCCCTCCAGGTCGTCCGGAAGCCCGCTGCGCTCTCCTTCGAAGAGGCGGCGGCGATCCCGGCCGCGGGGGTGTCGGCGCTCCAGTCGCTCCGCGACCTCGGCGGGCTCCGCGCCGGGCATCGACTGCTCGTGAACGGAGCCGGCGGAGGAATCGGCGTCTTCGCGGTGCAGATCGGGAAGGTCCTCGGCGCCCACGTCACCGCCGTCGCGAGCGCGGGGAAGCACGAGCTCCTCGCCGGCCTCGGCGCCGACGCCCTCGTCGACTATCGGAAGTCGGACTTCACGAGAGCCCGCGAGGAGTGGGACGTCGTCTTCGACGTCGTCCCGAACCGGAGCTTCGGGGAGTGCGCCCGGGTCCTCTCTCCCGACGGCGTCTACGTCACGACGCTTCCCGGCCCCGGCCCGTTCCTCGCCTCCGTCGCCGCCACGCTCCGGGCGCCATTCGGCTTCCGGAAGAGGTGCCGCGCCCTGATGCTGAAGCCGCGACCCGAGGACCTCGGTTGGCTCCTCGAGCGCGCCGCCGCCGGGACGCTCAGGGCGGTCGTCGGGAAGACGGTGCCGCTCGACCAGGCCGCCTGTGCCTTGTCGGACCTCGCGGCGGGACACGGCACGGGAAAGACCGTTGTGAAGATCGCCGCCTGAACTGGCCCCGTCGCCCGATCTGCCACGAACGGAGACGCCAGCCTCGCCCCGGAGCCGACGACACGGGCAGGGAAGCGGCGGGAGACGGGAGCCGGGCGACGTTGGCTGGCCGCGCCCCGCCACCTCCCGCCGCTCGGCGCGGACCCACTCGAGCCTCGGAGGGCGCGCCCCACGGGCGCTCCCTCCAAGGCAGACGACATCGGAAAGGTCAGGCGGCGGGGAGGGCCCTCCGGAGCAGGAGCATCCCCGCTCCGGCGATCAGCAGAGCGAGCGCGAGGAGCCCGGTCTCCGAGGCCGTGGGGATCGCGGCCAGGCCCTGGACGTCGACGGGCGCGGTCGAGACGTTGTTCGGTGGGGTCGGGTCGGGCTCGGTCATCGTCGCGGTGGCCGTGTTGGCGAAGGCTCCGGGCGACAGGGCGCGGACCGTCAGGACGACCTCGGCCTGGGTATCCGGAGCCAGCGCTCCGAGCGCGCAGGTCACAGTGGTCGTCCCGGAGCAGGAACCGTGGGTCGTCGACACGTCCACGAGAAGGAGCCTGCTCGAGAGCGGGTCCGTGAGGACGACGTCCGTCGCCGTGCTCGGACCCAGGTTGCGAACCGTGATCCGGAACTCGAGCTCGTCGCCGACGGAGACCACGGCCGTGGAGGCGACCTTGGTGACGACGAGGTCGGCCGACGAGGCGATCGTGTCGGTATCGGTCGCCGTGTCGTTGCCCGGCATCGGGTCGGTGATGCCTGCCGGTGGCGCCACGATGGCCGTGTTGACGAGGTCGCCGGTGCGCCCCGCCGGGACCGTCAGCGTGAGCGTGTAGGTGAGCGTCCCGCCGGAGCGGACGGTGACCGTGTCGGCGATCGCCCCGGTGCCGGTCGCCGTGCAGGTGGAGCCGGCCGTGGCCGCGCACGTCCAGGAAGCCGTCGTGATACCCGATGGCAGCGGGTCGGAGACCGTCGCGCCGACGGCGTCGGAGGGCCCAGCGTTCGTCACGACGATCGTGTAGACCGCCGTGCCGCCGGGGGTGTAGGTCGCCGTACCGTCGGTCTTCGTGACGGACAGATCGGCTCGCGGATCGACGACG
>CAYVPO010000230.1:0-2098 GCA_964453825.1 uncultured Holophagales bacterium | reverse complement strand
CGGCGTCGGAAGGCCCGGCGTTCGAAACGACGATCGTGTAGACCGCCGTGCCGCCAGGGGTGTAGGTCGCCGTGCCGTCCGTCTTCGTGACGGACAGATCGGCTCGCGGGTCGACGACGTCGGTGTCCGTCGACGTGTCGTTGCCCGGGTTCGGGTCGGTGACGCCGGCGGGAGGCGCCACGATGGCCGTGTTGGCGAGCGGGCCGGTGGCTGCGGGCGAGACGATTCCGGTCAGTGTGAGGGTCACGCTCCCTCCCGCGGACAGGCTCAGGCCGATCCAGGCCCCGGTCCCCGGGTCGTAGGACCCCACAGAGGGCGTGAAGGTCGCGCCCGTCAGAGCGACCGGGACCGCATCGGTGAGCACCAGGCTCGTGACTGAAGACGGGCCGATGTTCGTCACTGTGATCGTCCAGGTCACGGACGCGCCCGGGACGTAGGTTCCGCTTCCGTCGGTCTTGAAGACGGCGAGATCGGCGGCGAGATCGAGTGGCGTCGTCGCCGTGGACGTGTCGTTGACGGGGTTACCGTCGGGGGTCGTCGACGTCACCGACGCGGTGTTGAGGATCGGGTTCGGCGAGAGGTAGTCGCCGGGGACGCTGAACGTCGCGGCAACGGTCACCGACGATCCAGCGGCGAGGGTTCCGAGCGCACACGGGAAGCCCCCCGCGCACGGCGCCGAGGCCGAGACGAACCCCAGGCCCGCGGGCGTCGGGTCGGCCAACGAGACTCCCTGGGCGCTGCCCGGTCCGAGGTTTCGGACAGTGATCTGCCAGGTGACCAGACCACCGGCCACCGCGGAAACCGGCCCTGTCTTGACGACGGAGAGGTCGGCCGACTCGGAACCGACGCCGACCGTAGTGATCGAGGTGTTGTCTCCCGGATTCGCGTCGGGCTCGGTCGAGGAGACAGACGCCGTGTTCGCGATCGGGTTCGGTCCGGCGTAGCCGGCGGGGACGTTGAAGGTCGCCGTCAGGCTCACGGTCCCTCCGGCGACCAACGTGCCGAGGGCGCATGGGAACCCGCCGGCACAAGGCGCCGAAGCGGAGACGAAGGAGAGCCCCGCCGGCGTCGGATCCGCTATCAGGACGGACGTAGCCGTCGCCGGGCCGGCGTTGCGAACGAGGAACGTGAACGTCACGTCGTCCCCTGCGCTCACCGAGGCAGGGCCCGACTTGACGACCGAGAGATCGACGGGGTTCGCGCCAAGGGCCGTCGAGGCCGGCGAGCTGTCGTTCGCGGGGTTCGGATCAGCCGTCGCCGTCGAGACCGTCGCCACATTCACGATCGGGTCGGGCGTCGTGTAGCCGGCCGGCACCGCGAATGTGACCGACACCGGAACGCTCGCGCCCGCGTTCAGTGTCCCGAGAGCACACGGGAAACCACCCGAGCACGGCGCGGAAGCGGAAAGGAAGGCCAGACCGGATGGCGTCGGGTCCGCGAGCCATACGCCGGCGGCGTCGTCGGGACCGTGGTTCGTCACGACGAGGGCGTAAGTGACGTTAGACCCCGCCGAGGCCGTGGCCGGGCCGCTCTTCACGACACCGACGTCCGCTGCGGGAGTCCGGCCGACCGCGGTCGAGGAGGACGACGTGTTGTCGGACGGGTCCGGGTCCGGTTCTTCGCCCGCGACAGAGGCGACATTGACGATCGGGTCCGGCGACGTGTAGCCGGACGGGACCGAATACGTGACGGAGAAGGTGACGGTGGCTCCGTTGGCGAGGCTCCCGATCGTGCACGGGAAGCCGCTCGAGCACGGCGCCGAGGCCGAGACGAACGTGAGCCCGGCCGGTGTCGGGTCGGTGATCGAGGCGCCCGTGGAATCGGACGGGCCGTCGTTGCCGACGACGAGGCTGAAGGTGACGTTCGTCCCCGCGGATGCCGATCCCGGACCTGCCTTGATGACGTAGAGGTCGGCGCGCGGCGTCAGCGTGTCGGTGTCCGTCGCCGTGTCGTTTCCAGGAGTCGGGTCCGTCACGCCGGCCGGCGCGGTGACGGTCGCCGTGTTGGCGAGCGTGCCGGTCGCCGTCGCCGAGACGGTCGCCATGACCGTGTAGGTGGCCGTCGCCCCGACAGGGAGGTTGACGGTGTCGGCGATGTT
>CAYVPO010000229.1:0-4975 GCA_964453825.1 uncultured Holophagales bacterium | reverse complement strand
CTCGAGATCCCGCTCCTCCTCCTCGCGGGCGGCGTCACGCTCTCTACCCACGCCGGCAAAGCGGGGACGCGCCTCGCGTCGACGGCCACCGGCGGTCACGCGACCGGCGTCGGCGTCGGCCTCAGCCTCCTGGAGGACGTCGCCGCGGTCTCGATCGCGCCGCTCGCGCTCGCCTATCCCGTCGTCACGCTCGGCCTCGTCGTCGTCGCGCTCGCCCTCCTCGCCCTCGTCGCCCCGCTCGGCTGGAGACTCCTCCGCTCCCGCGTCGCGGCGCTCCTCTACCTCTTCCAGCACAAGGTCGTCGACCGCGAGCTCCCCGGCCTCGACACCTCCCACCTCCCCGAGGACGTGGCCCTCGCCTTCACCGACGCGGGCGTCCGCTCCGGGAGCGAGGGGCTCCTCCTCCCGGCCTACGCCTCCTCGATGCCGGGCGTCCCGCGGTGGATCCCCGGCTACGTCGCCCTCGTCCCCGGCGGCGCCGTCTTCGCGTGCCGCGGCTGGTTCCGGACACGCGTCGGGCGCGTCTCCTGGTCCGACGGGCCCCCCCTCCTCGTCCGGCGCCTGACCGGCTACGTCCTCCACGCCCGGACGCCGAAGCGGCGCGCGACGATCACCTTCTTCCCGCTCACGAAGCCGATGGGCCAGGCGCTCGAGGCGGCGGTGGCGCGGGAAGCGTCTGCCGCGGCGGGTTCGCCGGCTCCCCTCGTCCCCTCGCCCGTCGCGAGCGGCGCCCCGCTCTGAGCGGCCCCCTCCCTCCTGCGTCCGCGGGCAGGCAGAATCCGCCGATGCGTCGGCTCTTCGTCCTCGTCGTGCTCGCGCTCGCCGCGGCCTCACCCCTTCGCGCGCAGGAGGCCCGGATCGTCGAGCTGACGCCGTTCGTCGGCGCGCGCTCCGGCGGCCGCCTGAAGGACTTCGGCACCGGCGAGCGGTTCTCGATCCGGCCGTCGTGGTCGTGGGGCTTCGTGGCGGGGATCGCGCCCGGCCGCCCGAACCTGATCTTCGAGGGGACGTTCCTCCGGCAGGCGACGCGCGTCGACGCCGAGAACGCCTTTCTCGGGGGCGACGAGAACCTCCACGATCTGGACCTCGAGACCGGGCTCGTCGGCGTGCAGTGGGACTTCGCGCCGAAGGCGCGCGTCCGCCCGTTCGTCTCCGGCGGCGTCGGCGCCACCTCGTTCGAGGCCCAGGGCGGCGGCTACACGACCTCCTTGACGACCGCCCTCTCGGGCGGCGTGAAGCTGATGACGACCCGCGGCTTCGGCCTGCGGGTCCAGCTGCGGGCCCTCGGCTTCTTCTCGGGGAGCTCGCGCCGGGACCTCTGCCGCTGGTCGAGCTGCGAGGTCGCCCTCCCGTCCAACGGCACCTTTCAGGTGGACCTCTCCGCCGGGACCCTCTTCGCGTTCTGAGCGGGCGGCGCGCTCCCGCCGCCGCCCCTCACTCCGGGGCGCGGTAGCCGTTGTTGATGACGTAGGACGGGTTCAGGACGAAGACGAGCACCTTCTCCCCGAAATTCAGCCGCCCCTTCTTCAGGATCGACATCGACCACCTGTGGAGGGCCTCCCCGAGCGCCGCGCCCATGATCGGCGTCGAGACGAGGTCCTGGATGCTCGGCTGCTCCGCGGCCGCCTCGAGGACGTACTCCCAGATCACCGACTGGGCGACGCAGTACGCGAACGACTGGCTGACCGTCGCCCCCTGCGACCGCATCATGTTGTAGTAGAAGGCGCCCGCGTACGGGTGCCCGAACCAGTCGTGGAAGGCCCCGTCGCGATCCCAGACGGGCAGCGTCGACCACGCGCGCCCGAGGTTCGAGAGGCCGTGGTCGAACGCCCCCTCCTCCCAGTTCGTCTCCTCCTTCGGCAGGAGCGACAGGATCGCCCCGCTCGCGATCGCCGTCCCGGTCAGGATCACGGAGCTGCGCACCAGCCTCTTCCGGTGGGGCGCCGTCGCGTTCCGCACGCCGCGGAGCGGCTCCCCCGGGTCCCGCGCCTGCCACGGCGCCCATCGGAGCCCGGGACGTTCCGCGACGCTCGCCGCCCCGTCCTCCGGGCAGAGAGAGAAGCCGGCAGCCGGCTCCACCGTCCACGCCGTCCTCCCGCGCCCGAGCGCCTCCGCTCCGAGCCCGAACGAGCGGGGCGCGCCGGAGCCGTCCCGGAACAGGGGACAAACCTCGGCAAACGCCCCGAGCTCGAGAGCCCCCGCGCCGGGCACGGCGTCGTTCGCGGAGAGCCTCGGCCCGGACGTCGCGAGCAGCCCGAGCCCCGCGAGCCACGCGGCGCGGCGCGCCGTTCCCCGTATCCCGTACACCCGCGTCGTGACCCGCCCGCCTCGGTCAGCGGCCGCCGGGCCGGATCAGGCCGAAGCCGGCCTCGCCCCCGACCTCGTCGCGGACGCCGAGCGAGATGCGCGCCTCCGGCCCGCTCGTCTCGATCGAGACCTCGAGCCGGAGCTCCGTCTCCGGGCCGGGCGCGCTCTCCTCGGGAGGGAACGCCACTTCGTGCCGCTCGCTGCGCACGCCGGAGAACTCGCCGTTCGGCTCGGCCACGACCCAGAAGACGTTCAACGCGCCGCGCCGCGCGGTCGCTTCCGGCAGCAGGACGAGGTCCTTCGCCGGGACGCGGAGCGTCACCGTCCGGACCCAGCGCTCCTTCTCGCGCCGCGCCGGCTCCACCGAAACTCCGATCGGGAGCCGCCCCGAAAGGTCGGCCCGGAAGAGGTTCGCGAGCACCCGATCCTCCATCCGCTGCTCCGGCGTCCGGTCGATCACCTCGCGCCGCGTCCTCACCTTCGCCCCCTTCCGGTTCACCCGGACCGAGATGCGCGCCGACGCGCTCGCGCCGGGAGGGACCGGGTAGCCGATCGAGTACCAGTGGACGAGGTCGGTCGAGACCCTCTCGGCGAAGAGCGGCGACTCCATCGTCGTCCCGACGAGGACGCCCCCCGTCCGGCCCGAGAGCGTCTCGAGCCCGGCGAGGTCCTCGAGGCGGGCGTCGCTCCGGGAGTTCGCGGAGCGCGAGCCCGCGGCCCCCGGGGGCTGAAAGCGCGAGTCGGTGACGTTCGGCATCTCGGCCTGCCACGCCGCCGCGTAGAGCGCGTGGATCGTCACCCCCGCCGCGTTCGCGCGCGCGGCCACCTCGTCGAGAAGCCGCCCCGTCTCGACGCGGTGCCCGGAGTACTCCACGCCCGGCCGGCGGGAGAAGCTGCGCGAGGCGAGGACGAGGACCTTCTTTCCCTCCAGCCCCGCCATCGTCGAGACGAGCCCCATCACCGCCGAGGCCTTCCCCTTCAGCTCGTTGTACGCCTGCTCCACGCTCAGGTCCCGAGAGAGCGACGTGTCGGGCGGCTCGCCGGCCCAGGCCTGGAACGCCTCCGTCGCCGCGAACTGGTCGAGGTCGTTCTGCGCGTCCCGGTCCAGCCGGATCGTCCCCCCGGCCACGAAGTCGAGCGCCCGCTCGATCCGCTCCACGTCGTCGGTGTAGGGCCAGGCCGACCGGACCCCGCGGCGCCAGGAGACGACCATCACCCCGTCGCCGGGCCGCACCGTCTTCCTCACGAGCTCCTTCAGCGATCCGAAGACCTGCTCGCGCTCCCTCTCGTCGGGAAGCGCGAGGTGATCGACGAAGAGGATGACGTGCCGGCGGGCGGGAGACGCCTCGAGCGGCGGCGCCGCGGCTTCCGCCGCGATCGGGGCGGGCGCGGGCGCGGCCGTCGCGACCTCGGCCCTCGGAACGACCCGCTCCTCGCGGAAGTTCGAGATCGCGACCGGCGACCTCCCGTGGACGACGCTGAAGTCGGACGCCGAAAGCCCTTCGATCGGCCGCCCGTCCTTCCCCGTCACGGCCACGTCGACGTTGACGAGCGAGAGCTCGACGGAGCCCCTCACGCGCGGGAGCTTCTGCGGCTCCTGCGCCCCACCGTGTCCGGGCACGAGGAGCGCGGCGAGGAGCGCGGCGGACACGATCCGCGCACGCGGGGAACGCCGAGGGCCGTTGCGTTCGTTCCGGGAATCCCGTGGACGCATATCCGCTGATGGTACGACGGCCGCGCGGACCGGTCCTGCGGAAGTCCCGCGAACGAGGAAAGAGAGAAGCGCCCCGATCCGGCGGCCGGTCTTTCGCCGACCACCGGACCGGGGCGCGGGCGGGCTCTCGTGCCCGTCAGGTGCCCACGGCGTCCCGGGCTCGATCAGGCGACGTCGAATCGGTCGAGGTTCATCACCTTGTTCCAGGCCGCCACGAAGTCGCGGACGAATTTCTCCTTCGCGTCGTCCTGCGCGTAGACCTCGGCGAGGGCGCGCAGCTGCGAGCTCGCGCCGAAGACGAGGTCGACGCGGCTGGCGGTCCAGCGGGGCGCGCCCGTCTTCCGGTCGCTCCCCTCGAAGGCCTCCCGCGCGTCGGACGTCGGCTGCCAGGCCGTCGTCATGTCGAGGAGGTTCACGAAGAAGTCGTTCGTGAGGACTCCCGGGCGCTTCGTGAAGACGCCGTGCTTCGACCCGCCCGAGTTCGCCCCGAGGACGCGCAGGCCGCCGACGAGGACCGTCATCTCCGGCGCGCCGAGCCGGAGAAGCTGCGCCTTGTCGACGAGAAGATGCTCCTCGATCGCCGCGCAGCCCGCCTTCCGGTAGTTGCGGAAGCCGTCGGCCATCGGCTCGAGGACGCCGAACGACTCGGCGTCGGTCTGTTCGGGCGTCGCGTCGGTACGGCCCGGCGTGAACGGCACCTCGACGGAGTGGCCAGCCGCCTTCGCCGCCGCCTCGACCGCCGCGCCCCCCGCGAGGACGATCAGGTCGGCGAGGGAGATCCTCTTCCCGTCCGTCGCGGCGCCGTCGAATTCGCGCCGGATCCCTTCGAGGACGCCGAGCACCTTCGCGAGCTGCGCCGGGTCGTTCGCCTCCCAGTCCTTCTGCGGCGCGAGGCGCACGCGCGCGCCGTTGGCGCCGCCGCGCTTGTCGGAGCCGCGGAACGTCGAGGCCGAG
>CAYVPO010000228.1:0-5024 GCA_964453825.1 uncultured Holophagales bacterium | reverse complement strand
TCTACGTCGCCCTCGCGCACCGCCGCGGGCAGGCGGTCGCTCCGCTCGATCCGTCCCCGGGCCGCCGCCTCTGGCTCTGGAAGCTCCTCCGCTGCGACGCCGTCCTGACGGACGACCCGGAGGAGACGGTCCGGCAACTCGGGAGGACGCCGCCCCGTATCTGAACGAGGCCCGGGCCGTCCCCTGGAAGGGATAATGCGAGGTCCGGCCATTTCCGGAGGGAGGATTCCACTTGAAGAACGCGTTCCGTATCACCGTCGTCCTCGTGGCGGCCCTTTTCGCCGCGCTCCCCGTCGCCGCCGACGAGGGAATGTGGATGCCTCAGCAGATTCCCGACCTCGTCCCGCGCCTCTCGGAGCTCGGCTTCACGGGCGACGCGAAGATGTGGTCCGACTTGACCGGCTTCCCGATGAACGCGGTCATCTCGCTCGGCGGCTGCAGCGCCTCGTTCGTCTCGCCCGACGGCCTCATCGCGACGAACCACCACTGCGTCCAGGGCTCTCTCCAGTACAACTCGACCCCGGAGAAGAACCTGATCGTCGACGGCTACCTCGCCCGGACGCGCGAGGAGGAGCTCTCGAACGGCCCCGGCTCCCGGGTCTGGGTGACGGTCGCCGTCAACGAGGTGACCGACGCGATCACCGGGAAGATCGCCCCGAAGCTGACCGACCGCCAGCGTTACGACGTCATCGAGCGCCGGATCAAGGAGCGGACGGCGGCCTGCGAGAAGACCGGCCTGCGCTGCCGCGTCGCCTCCTTCTTCGAGGGGCTGAAGTACTACGAGATCGCCCAGCTCGAGATCAGCGACGTCCGCCTCGTCTACGCCCCGCCGCAGGGGATCGGCAACTTCGGCGGCGAGACCGACAACTGGCAGTGGCCGCGCCACACCGGCGACTTCTCCTTCTACCGCGCCTACGTCGGCAAGGACGGCAAGCCCGCCGCCTACTCGAAGGAGAACGTCCCGTACCAGCCGAAGCACTTCCTGAAGATCTCCCCGAAGGGGGCGAGCCCGGGAGAGCTGATCTTCGTCGCCGGCTACCCCGGCCGCACGCAGCGGCACGAGACGTTCGCCGAGGTGAAGGAACGGACGGAGTGGGGCTTCCCGCGGTACGTCCGCCGCAACCGGGAGATGATCGCGATCCTCGAGGAGGTCACGAAGGGGTCGAAGGAGCTCGCGATCAAGGCCGAGCCGCGGATGCGGGGCCTGCAGAACGGGATGAAGAAGAACGAGGGGGTCCTCGCCGGGCTCGTCAAGGGCGGGATCCTGGCCCGCAAGGAAGCGAAGCAGAAGGCCCTGGAAGCCTGGATCGCCGCCGACCCGCTGCGCCAGAAGGAGTTCGGCCCCGCCCTCGCCGGTCTCGCCGAGATGCAGGCCGAGAGCGAGAAGTCGCGTGAGAAGGACGCCGTCTTCGGCGCCCTCTACATGAACTCGCCCCTCCTTTCGACCGCGAACCAGCTCTACCGCCTCTCCCTCGAGCGCCCGAAGAAGGACCTCGACCGCGACCCGTCGTTCCAGGAGCGGAACCAGGCCCGGATCCGGGAAGGCCTCGAGCGGATGGAGCGCTCCTACGACAACCGGCTCGACCGGCCGATGCTCCGCTACGTCCTGCACGAGGCGGCAGCCCTCCCGGCCGGGCAGCGGATCGAGCCGCTCGACACCCTCGTCGGCTTCGCCGCGGGGATGCCGAAGGAGGAGGCTGCGACGAAGGTCGAGACGTTCCTCGACGCGCTCTACGCCGGCACGCGCCTTCCCGAGAAGGAGTTCCGCCTCTCCCTCTTCGACGCGACGACGAAGGAGATCGTCGACACGAACGACGCCGCGGTGAAGCTCGCCGTCGCCCTCCACCCGATGGCCGAGGCCGCGCGGGAGCGGGAGAAGGCGAACGAGGGGAAGCGCTCGCGCCTCCGCCCGGTCTACATGCGGGCCCTCCTCGCGCAGGGCGGCGGCCTCGTCGCCCCCGACGCGAACTCGACGCTCCGCGTCACGTTCGGCCGCGTCATGGGCGTCGACCCCCGCGACGGAATGCGCTATCTCCCGCAGACGACTCTGGCGGGCGTCCTCGACAAGCACACGGGCGAGGGGGAGTTCGACGCCCCCGACAGCCTCCTCGAGGCGGCGAAGGCGCTCCGGGCCGGGAAGAAGACCCCGTACTTCGACGAGAAGCTGGGCGACGTCCCGGTCGATTTCATGTCCGACGTCGACACGACGGGCGGCAACTCCGGCTCGGCGGTCCTGAACGCGAAGGGCGAGCTCGTCGGTCTCCTCTTCGACGGGACGCTCGAGACGGTCGCCTCCGACTTCCTCTTCGACACGGAGAAGACGCGGTCGATCCAGGTCGACAGCCGCTACCTCCTCTGGGTCTGGGACGCGGTCGAAGGGGCGAAGAACCTCCTCGACGAGGCCGGGATCAAGTAAGCGGTCCGGCTCCGCCGGATGCGAGAGCGGCCCGCGTCCCCTGACGGGGGCGCGGGCCGCGACTCGTTTCTGGCGCCTCTCCGCCGGGGCGGGGTCAGCCCAGCTGGGCGAAGAGCAGGATCACCGCGAGGACGCCGAGGATCGCGAGAGCGATCTTCGCCGCGGAGAACGGCGCGCTCCCGTCCACCTTCCCCGTGACGCCGTTCACGAGGAAGCGGAACGGCTTGCCGCCGTACTCGTAGGCGGAGATCCAGACCGGCAGGAGCGCGTTCTTGCACGTCAGGCCCGACCAGGTCGTCGAGACGGAGAGGTTCCGGTGCGTGTCGCCCGGGACCTGCGCCCCGCAGGCCGCGTGGATCTCGCGCGTCATCCGCTCCCGCGCCGCCGAGACCGCCTCGGGAAGGTCCACCGCGTACTCCTCGGCCAGGAAGCCGGAGAGGTACTGCGGGTCGTACGGGACGAGGCCGCCGGTCGGGAACGGCTCGATCCCCCGGGCGAGGCCCGGAGGGAGCCCCTTCGAGGCGGGGACCGGGACGTCGTCGAAGACCTTCTCGAGGAAGCCGGCGGCGGGCTCCCAGCGGATGCGCGTCTCGGAGCGCATCACGGACCTTCCGTTCACGAGGGTCGAGACCTGGACGGTGTAGCGGTGGCCCGCCTCGGCGGTCCACCGGTTGTGCGTCAGAGCGTCGAACGTCCAGAAGGGGACGTAGACCCCCTGCATCGCGGTGACCGAGGCCTTCTCCTTCAGGTCGTTCGGGCGGAACCAGAGGCCCGAGACCCAGCTCCGGAAGCGCTGCGCGGCGGAGCCGCGGTCGACGGAGAACGGGAGGAGGCCGGCGGGGCGGACGTGGTCGGTCTCGGGCGGCGCCTCGACGACGGCGGGGGTCGCGCAAAACGCGCAGCGCGAGGCGGAGACGCCGGGGTCGAACGTCGTCGTGGCGCCGCACTTCGTGCAGCGGACGCTCTTCCGCTCGGCCCCCCAGCCGAGGCTGCGGGGGGCGTTCAGCGCCTCCTCGAGCGGCCGCTCGACGACCTCGTCCGAGCGGGTCGGCAGCGCCGTCTCGCTCCCGCAGTAGGGGCACCTCAGGGCCGAGGCGCCCGGGTGCCAGACGACGTCGGCGCCGCACGCGCCGCACGGGAACTTGCGGGCGCGCGCGGAGAGCGCCTCCCCGCCCGTTTCCGGGCGGGGAGCGGGGGACGGGATCGGGGGAGGAGCGGGCGTCAACGGACGCCCTCCCTCAGCGGGCCGGCGGCGGCGGGGGCGGCGGGGCGACGCCGGGGCTCGTCCCCTCGAAGCCGGGGAACGTCTGGAGCGCGGCCCACCCGGCGGCGCCGGGGTGCCAGGCGAGCGTCGTCGGAGCGACCTGCCCCGCGGCGATCATCTGCTTCATCGCCTCGTCGGTGTAGGGGCCGTAGGTCTTGCCGTCGATGGCGAGCGACCAGCGCGGCCCGGCGGGAGCCGGCGGCGGGGGAGGCGCGCCGGTGCCCGGGGCGGGGGGCGGGGCCGGGGCGCCGTAGGCCGGCGGCGGAGCCGCCTGCGGCTGCATCATCGGCTGGAACGCCTGGCCCATCACGCCACCGATCGCCATCCCGGCACCGAGGCCGGCGCCGGCGCCGGCGAGCCCGCCGGACGGGTTCGCGGCGGCGATCTTGATCGCCTCGGCCGCCTGCATCTGCGTGAACTGTCCCATCTTGTCGCCGAGGACGCCGAGCTTCGTCCGCTGGTCGATCGCCTGCTCGACCTCCTCGGGGAGGGAGACGTTCTCGATGAAGAACTTCGTCAGGCCGAGGCCGAAGCTCGCGAACTCGGGGCCGATCTTCTCCTTGCCGAAGGCCGAGAGCTCGTCGTACTTCGCCGCGATGTCGAGCGCGGGGATCTTCGACTCGGCGATCGCATCGGAAAGCTTCGAGAGGACGATCGACCGGAGCTGCCCGGTGATCTCGTCCGTCGTCGTCAGCCCCTGCGTCCCGACGATCGTGTTGAAGAAGACCTTCGGGTCGTCGACCTTCATCGCGTAGGTCCCGAAGGCGCGGATGCGGATCATCCCGAAGTCGGAGTCCCGCATCATGACGGGGTTCGTCGTCCCCCACTTCAGGTCGGTGAAGGTCCGCGTGTTGAAGAAGTAGACCTCCGCCTTGAAGGGGGACTGGAAGCCGTACTTCCACCCGCGGAGCGTCGTCAGGATGGGGATGTTCTGCGTCGAGAGCTCGTAGCGCCCGGGCAGGAACAGGTCGGCCGCTTTCCCCTCGTTGACGAAGAGCGCGGCCTGGTTCTCGCGCACCGTCAGCTGCGCGCCCATCTTGATCTCCTGGTTGTAGACCGGGAAGCGGTAGACGAGCGAGTCCTCCGACTCGTCCAGCCACTGGATGATCTCGATGAACTGCGAGCCGATCTGCTGCTTGATGTTGTCGAGAAGGCCCATCGTCTCCTCCTTATCGGGAAGGCGGACAGTCTAGCGCGATGATACGCAGGCGGGCCGGGGAAGGGTTCGGGCGAAGGGGGAGGGCCGGGGCGGCCGGCCCTCCCGCGTCGTCAGCCGTGCCGCCGCGGCGGCGGAGCCGAGCCCTGGGGGCGGCGCGAGGGGCCGGCGCCCGGTGCCCCGGCCGG
>CAYVPO010000227.1:0-5026 GCA_964453825.1 uncultured Holophagales bacterium | reverse complement strand
AGAGAGGCCGCGGCCGGGCCCTCGTCGTTCTCGCCACCGGCCTCGGGAAGACGTGGCTCGCGGCGTTCGACGCCGCCGAGGTCGCCACGGAGCGGGGCCGCTTCCCGCGCATCCTCTTCGTCGCCCACCGGGCCGAGATCCTCGAGCAGGCCGCCGCGACGTTCGGGCGGATGGCTCGCCACGTCGGCACCACGCCGCGGATCTCGTGGTTCGTCGGCAGCGGCGGGGACCTCGACGGCGACCTCGTCTTCGCCTCCGTGCAGAAACTCTCGCGCCGCGAGAACCTCGCGAAGCTCGACGGGAACCCCTTCGACTACGTCGTCGTCGACGAGGTCCACCACGCCACGGCCGACAGCTACCGCCGCGTTCTCGACCGCGTGCAGGCCACGTACGTCCTCGGCCTCACGGCGACGCCCGACCGCGCCGACTCCGCCGACGTCCGGGGCCTCTTCGACGACCACGTCGCGTTCGAGGCGGGCCTCGGGGTCGGCGTCGAGGCCGGCCTCCTCTGCCCCTTCCGGTACTGGGGCCTCAAGGACACGGTCGACTACGAGAACATTCCCTGGCGGAACTCGCGGTTCGACCTCGAGGCGCTCGCCGAGGCCTCCGCCACCGAAGCGCGCATGGCCCGGCTCTGGGAAGCCTGGCAGCAACACGCCGCGTCCCGTTCGCTGGTCTTCTGCTGCTCCGTGCGCCACGCGGCTTTCGTGCAGGCCTGGCTGACGGAGCGGAACGTCCGGTGCGCCGTCGTCACGGCCGAGACGCCGATGGATGAGAGGCGGAGCGCGCTGGAGAGCCTGCGAGCAGGGGGCCTCGACGCCGTCTGCGCCGTCGACCTCTTCAACGAGGGGGTCGACACCCGGGAGGTCGACCGCGTCGTCATGCTCCGGCCGACAGAGTCGCCCGTCCTCTTCCTCCAGCAGCTCGGCCGCGGCCTTCGGAAGGCGGAGGGCAAGCCCCACCTCACGGTCGTCGACTTCGTCGGGAACCACCGCGTCTTCCTCGACCGGGTGCGGCTGCTCCTCTCGCTCGGTGCAAAGGCCGTCTCCCTTCGGGGCTTCCTCGCAGGAACGGAGAAGCCGGAGCTTCCGCCGGGTTGTTCCGTGGACATCGAGCTGGAGGCGGTCGATCTCCTTCGGAAGCTCCTGCCGAAGGGCGAGAGCGAGGTCGTCCGCGCCTACAGGGAGCTGCGAACGCTCCGGGGCTCCCGGCCCACCGCGGGGGAGATGTACCGGCTGGGCTACCTCCCGTCCCGGCTCGGGGGCTGGTTCACCTTCGTGAAGGGGGAGTCCGACCTGCAGCCGGACGAGGCCGTCGCCTTCGACGCCGCGAAGGCGTGGTTCGAGGAGCTCGAGACGACGCCCATGTCGAAGAGCTTCAAGATGGTCGTCCTCGAGGCGCTCGTCGAGGCCGACGCGCTCTCGGCCGGCCTGCCACTCGCGGACCTGGCAAAGCGCTGTCACGCCCTCATCGCCCGCTCGCCCGAGCTGCTCGCCGACATCGAGGGGGTCGCGCGGTTCCCCGATCCGCACAACCCGGACGAGGCGGCCTGGCTCGGCTACTGGCAGGACAACCCGATCCGCGCCTGGACGGAGGGCCCGCAGGGCCGCTGGTTCCGTGTCGAGAACGACAGGTTCCTTCCGCGGCTCCCGCTGGTCGAGGGCGCCGAGTCGGCCTTCGCCGCCATGACGCGCGAGCTCGTCGACTACCGTCTCGCCGGGTATCGGCAGAGGCACAGGGCCGCGGGCCCCTCCGGGTCCTTCACGTGCAAGGTCACCTGGAACCAGCGCGACCCGATCCTCAAGCTCCCGTCGAGGGCCGAACGCCCCGACCTCCCGACGGACGAGACCGACGTGAGGTCACCGGACGGAGCGATGTGGCGGTTCCGCTTCGCGAAGGAGTTCTGCAACGTCGCGCGGCCGGTGGGAACCGACCGGAACCAGCTCCCCGACCTCCTCCGCACTTGGTTCGGGCCGGCCGCGGGGAACCCCGGCACGAACTTCCACGTCGCCTTCCGCGCGACGCCTGACGGCCTTTGGGTCGAGCCGATTGGTCAGGTCGTCCGGTTCCCGAGCCGTTCGCGAGTTCCCGCCTTCCCGTCCCTCCGGGCCGCGGCGGGCGCCGCCGCCGTCGAACCGTGGGACGAGGACGGTCATCCGAACCCCAACGTCTCCGAGTCCGAGGAGGTCCGGCTCCCTCTCGAGAGCGGAGACCGCGGCCTCTTCGCCGTCCGGGCGTCCGGCACCTCGATGGACGGCGGGAAGACCCCGATCCGCGACGGCGACTGGGTCGTCCTCCGGTGGGCGCGCGGAGACGCCCTCAAGAACATCGACAAGAAGATCGCCCTCGTCGAGAACCGGGACGCGATCGGCGAGGCCGGCTACCAGCTCAAGCGCGTCGTGCGCGAGGGCGGCCGCTGGCTCCTTCGCTCGGACAACCCCGACGTCCCGGACTTCGAGGCCTCGGAGGAGACGAAGCCGGTCGCGGTGCTGCGACAGGTCGTCCGGCCCGAGGACCTCGCCCCGCCCGTCGGCTCGCTCTTTCAGGAGGATTCCCTGCCCTCGGCCTTCGGCCTCGACGAACCGCTGCGGGACGGCCACGTCGGCGGACACCTGTTCTTCCTCGTGAAGGAGGCCGGTGCGTTCAAGGCGCCCGACAGGCTCGCCCGGCCGGCTCCCGGCAGGCCGGCCGAGACGGCCTTCGTCCTCACTCGCAGCGCGGACGCAGAAGCCTGGCGCTACTGTGGCGTCGCACGCTGGCGCGCGACTGAGGAGCTTTGGGAGCTGCCCGAGCTCGACTGGCCGACCTGGCACGCCCTCGGCTCCGGGAGGTCCGCCTCGCGCCGCCTCGAGGAGAGGTTCCGGATCGAAGCGGCCGCTCTCGTCGATCGCGTGATCTCCTCGGCGTCCCGAGACGACGGCTGGATTCGCACGGAAGAACGCGCCGTTCGCGTGATCGGGAAGGCCGCGGAGGGTGGCGTCCGCATCGACGGAGGTCCGGGCGGATTTGCCGAGCGCACGGTGTCGCTTCTCGACCTCGGGTGGGTGGCCGCGGCCGCGGACTACTCACGGCAACATCGTGTCCCGCTGGACGAGGCGCTCGTGAACCGACTTCGCTACCTCGACGGGACGCCGAAGGGCTCCACTCGCTGGATCGACACCGGGCACGCGCTCGCGTTGCGCCGGGGGTGCGGCCCGGAGTAGTCGAACCGCGAGCGCAGGCGGGCTGAGCTTCTCCTGAGATCACGGGCCACGACACCTCCCGGAACAGGCGCCAACCCCGGGTCCCGAAAGTTAGTCCCTATCGGCCACGGCTCCTCGAACGATGTCGAGGCGGGAGATCGGCGAGCAGTCCCTCGCACCTGGCGCACCTCTTCTGCGGAAGGTCGTCCTCGTCGTCGATCGGCCCGAATGGGAGCCAGTTCGTGGGCGCCGTGGTGCCCGAGAGCAGGTCGAGCTCGTTCGCGCAGCTCGGGCAGTAGACGAGCTGAGTGTCGGTGTAGGCGATCGGCGCCTTCCGCGGCCGTGCGGTCATGGGTGGAAGCGTAGCCTGGATTCCGCGGGGCGAAGGGAGGCTCAGCCTCCTACAGCGCGGGCGAGCGCCCGCTCTTTGTGAATCGCGAGGAGCTCCGGGTCGGGAAGGAAACGCTTCGGGTCCCGCATCGGCCGTCCCTCGAACGAGAGGAGCCATTCGGTGCCGACATCCGATCGGACGTCGGCGTCGAATCGATGCCGAGCGAAGCGGACCCGGCGATCGTCGTCGAAATACATGAGCAGCCGGTCGAACGCCCGGTCGTGGAGAGCGTTGAGGCAGAGGCCGTTCCGCGGGTTCGTGCGGTGGCGGGAATCGTCGGCCCAGCCGACGATGTGGCTTGCCATCAGGAGGCTCGGGATCGAGAGGCCCGTGACGCAGCAGCGGTCCTCGTAGGCGGCCAGTACGGCGGTGCGGAAGAACCTCTGGCCGATCCGCCGCTTGGCGACGCCGACCGCGTCTCTGCCGATCGGTGGAACCACGTCCTCGTCCCCGGCGGCCTCGTCGACCGCCGTACCCTTGAGAGTCGCCGCTTCAACCGCAAGGCCCTCCGGATCGTCGACGAACTCCTGCCAGATCGCCACTTCTCCTTTCGCGCCGTGCGACATCCCTCCGATACCGCGGCTCTGCAGGCTCGGGTCGAGCCTCGCGAAATTCACGAGCTTGAGGGCGACGGAACCGGGCGTGCGGCCGAGGAGCCGAGCGAGGCTCACGATCTCCGGGTTCCGGTGATGCATCCGGCCGAAGGTCGTCCGACAGTAGAGATCGAACGCCAGGAGGTGTTCGTTGCGGGACCAGCGTGCTCCGTCCGGCACGGAACGAGTATAGGTAGGTGGCACCACCTGCGGTCGGCGTGCGCGTCGTGGGAGGGGCTGGCGGGAAGGGTGTGGGCCGGCTCGTACCACGAGCTGGGGCGCGCGCTGTGCGAGCGGGCCGGGGTGGCGTGGAACGAGCCGCCCGACGACTTGAGCACGGAGACGCGGGATTTCTGGAACGAGACGTCGGGGCTCCTCCTCCTCGAGGCCGCGGCGAAGCTCGGGGAGCGGTGGGACGCGCTCGTGGTGGACGAGGCCCAGGAGGAGGGAGGACGAACTGCCGGAGCACGACGGCGATCGCCGAGTTCCTCGGCACGCTGGCCGGGAAGCCCGACGGCGCGCGGCCGCGCGTGTCGCCGTGGGCGGTGCGGGGGGAGGAGCCGAAAGTGATCCGCTGGAAGGACGCGGGGGAGGAGCGGGCGAAGGCGGGGGAGCTCGTCGCGCAGCTCCTCCTGAAGGACAACGTGGGGCTCGAGCGGGTGGCGATCGTCGGGATGCGGAGGCTCGCGAAGTCGTGCCTCGCCGGGAAGCCCGAGCTCGCCGGATTCCCGGTGGAGGCGATCGGCGACGACGGGGCGGCGGCGAGCCCCGGCGCCCTTCGCTACGCGACGCCCCACAGGTTCAAGGGCCTCGAGGCCGACGTGGTGCTCCTCCTCGACGTGGACGGGAGCGAGTGGGCG
>CAYVPO010000226.1:2649-5099 GCA_964453825.1 uncultured Holophagales bacterium | reverse complement strand
GAGGCGGGCCGAGATCTCCGCGGCGATCCGCCGCCCGTCGTCGCCGTCCAGCCGTCCGCTCGGCCAGTCGATCCCGAGACCGCCGCCGGCGGAGGGCTTCGGGATGACGTGGAAGTGAACGTGCGGGACGGCCTGGTGGGCGGCGGCGCCGTTGTTCTGCAGGACGTTGAAGTCGCGCGCTCCGGTCGCGGCCATCACCGCGCGGGCGATGCGCGGCAGGACGCGCCCGACCGCCGCGGCGGACTCCTCCGAGAGCGCGTCGAGCGTCGGCGCGGGCTCTTTCGGTACGACGAGGACGTGTCCCGGCGCGAGCGGCGCGATGTCGAGGAACGCGAAGACCCGCTCGTCCTCGTAGACGCGGTGGCACGGGATCTCCCCGCGGATGATCTTCGTGAAGACGGTCTCGCTCACGGGTTCCCTCCGCCCTTCTCCCCGGCCGCGTCCCGGGCGGCCGTGTCGACGAGCCAGATGTTCCCGGTCGTCTCGGCGAGCTCGTAGTAGACGGCCTCGCCCGTCGGCGACCACTCCGGGTAGCGGATGTAGCTGTTCAGCCTCTCGTTCGCGGTCACGATCCGGACCGTCCCGCCGTCGCGCGTCACCCAGGCGACGTTCCAGACTCCATCCCGCAGGGCGGCGAACGCGATCTTCGAGCCGTCGGGAGAGAAGGAGTAGGGCCAGCTCTGCCCGCTGCCGCTCGTCAGCTGCGTCGGCGTGCCGCCCCTTGCCGGGACGGTGAAGACGTGAATGTCCCCGTCCCGCCTCGCCTCGAAGGCGAGCGTTCGCCCGTCGGGCGACCAGCAGGGGAACGCGGCGAGCTCGCGGTCGAACGTGACCTGGCGGGGCGTGCCCGCAGGAAGCTCCGCGACCCAGACGTTGAGCGTCGTCCCGCCCCGGTTCGAGTGGAAGGCGACCTTCGTCCCGTCGGGAGAGAGACGCATGGCGTCGTGGCCCGGGCCGAAGTCGGCGAGGAGCTCCTCGCGCCCGGTCGTCAGGTCGAGCGTGAAGAGCGCCCGGTGCCCTCGGCGCTGCGACATGAACGCGAGCCGCGCGTCGCCCGGGAACCAGAACGGATAGTCGTCGTCTCCCGGGTCGGTCGTTCGCTGGACGGCGTTGGCGCCGTCGGTGTCGACGATCCAGACGTCCTGGTTCGCTCCGGTCCGCCAGCGGCTGAGGGCGATCCTCTTCCCGTCCCTCGAGAGGGCCGGCCGGGAATTCCGCCCCGTCTCCCGCGTCACGGCCTGCTCCGGCCCCGCCCTCTCGCCGCGGACGTCGACGGGGACCTTCCAGACGTTGCTCGCCATGGAAAGTCCCGCCCAGGCGAGCTTCGTCCCGTCGCGCGAGACGGCGAGCTGCTTGACGAACGCAGTCCCCGCGCTGCCGAGCGTGGCGATCTCCTCCGGGGCGCCGGCCGTCCTCCCGGTCGCCGGGTCGATCCTCCGCCGGTAGAGACCGGCTGCGAAGTCGACCGACCGGCACGGGTAGGTGATCGAACCGCCGTCCGCGCTCCAGACCGGGTCGTAGCACTGCCCGTTCCTCTCGCTCAGCTGGACGAGGTCCTCGCCGTTCGCGCCGACGAGCCAGATCTCCGAGGCGGTCCGGTCGTAGGCCGCGAACGCGATCCTCTTCCCGTCCGGCGACCAGGAGGCGGCGCCGTGGCCGCCGCTCGGCCGGCCGACGCGCGTCAGCGGCTTCGGCGGCGCGCCGTCGAGCGGGGCGATCCAGAGGACGGACGGGGGAAGCGCGCCGAGCGAGTTCGCGGCGAAATCGACGATCGAGCCCGACTCGAGGACGAGCGCCGAGCCGTCCGGGGCGAAGGAGGGGCGTGAGCCGAACGTCGTCAGCTGCCGAGGCACGCCGCCGAGCGCAGGGATCAGCCAGACGCCCCCGACCGACTTGGCGTGGTAGGCGATCGTCTCGCCGTCGGGTGACCAGGCGGGAGAGAGGTTCTGGCGCCCGTCCGTCGTGAGCGCGATCTCCCGGCCGCCCGGCGCGAGCGAACGGCGGTAGAGCTCGAACCGGCCGGAGCGGTCCGACGCGTAGACGAGCGTCCGCCCGTCCGGGGAGAACGACGGGAAGACGTCGAGGCCGGTGGAGGTCGTCAGCTGCACGGGCCGGTACGGCGCGGTGGCCGGCGTCTCCGCCTCCCGCCCGCGGAGCAGGAGGAAGGCGACCGCCAGGAGAGCGAGGAGCGCGGCGCCGATCCCGGCGGCGAGACGG
This sequence comes from uncultured Holophagales bacterium, assembly GCA_964453825.1. Classification (GTDB taxonomy): domain Bacteria; phylum Acidobacteriota; class Thermoanaerobaculia; order UBA5066; family UBA5066; genus UBA5066. The sequence goes on along the minus strand of CAYVPO010000226.1, from coordinate 2,882 downwards.
ACCCCCGGCCGCTTCGCGAGCGGCGGCTCGGGAGCCGGGATCGTCGAGAGTCGCCCGGTCGAGGGGCGTTTCGGCGCCGCCTCGTCCTCCCAGCCTCCTTCCTCGAGGACCGCGGCGATCTCGGCCGCGAGGTCGCGCATCGAGGGGAAGCGCTGGTCCGGCTCCTTCGCGAGCGCCCGCTCCACGATCGCGGCGAACCCGCGGAGGACTCCCGTCTCGAAGCCCGGGATCGG
>CAYVPO010000226.1:0-2549 GCA_964453825.1 uncultured Holophagales bacterium | reverse complement strand
CCGGCGTCGTGGACGGCGGCGAGCCCCTCGGCGGCCTGCGCGATCCAACGGGCCGCCTTCGGGGCGGGGACGGCGCCGCCGAGGAGGATTCCCTCCAGCGTCTCCCCCTCGACGAACTCCTGGACCAGGTACGGAGTCCCCTCGAACTCGCCGACGTCGAAGACCTGGACGAGGTTCGGGTGGGAGAGCGACGCCATGACGCGCCCCTCGTTCCCGAAGCGGACGCGGCGGTCAGGCGTGCCGACGAGGTCGAGCGGCAGCGTCTTCAGGGCGACGATTCGGCCGAGCGAGGTGTCCTCGGCCCGATAGACCTCCCCCATCGCCCCGCTCCCGACCGACGCGAGGATCCGATACCGCCCGACGAGGGCGCCGGGAGGAAGGGAGGAAGACGGTTCCGCAGTCATCGGCCGGCTCGACGCGCTCCTCTGCCCCGCCTCGGGGCGCAAACCGTAGTCTTTCGAGATCTTACTCTGGGCGGTCGCACCGGGGACCGCTCCTATACTCGACCGCCGAGGCCGCGATGCTGAACGCCGACACCCGACAGCCCGGAGGGCGACGCCTCCTCGTCCCCCTGCTCCTCGCCGCGCTCCTCGGCGCGCCGTCGTGCCGCCGCCTTCGTCCCTCCGCGACCGAGGCCGAGCCGCGGCCGGTCGCGGCGCGCGGGGACCTCGCGGCGGACGAGCGGGCGACGATCGACCTCTTCCGTCAGTCGAGCCCCTCGGTCGTCTTCATCACGACCCTCTCCCGCCGCCGAACGGGCCTCTTCCGGATCGCCGAGATCCCGCGGGGCGAAGGCTCCGGCTTCGTCTGGGACACGGACGGCCACGTCGTCACGAACTTCCACGTCATCCAGGGGGCCTCGTCGGCCCGCGTCACGCTCGCCGACGGATCCACCTGGCCCGGCTCGTTCGTCGGCGGAGCGCCCGACCGGGACCTCGCCATCCTCCGGATCTTCCCCACCGGGCGCACCCTCCAGCCGATCCTGGTCGGCACGTCGAAGGACCTCCTCGTCGGACAGAAGGTTTTCGCGATCGGAAACCCGTTCGGCCTCGACCAGTCCCTCTCGACGGGCATCGTCAGCGCCCTCGGCCGGTCGATCGAGTCGGTCACGGGCCGGCAGATCGAGGGGGTCATCCAGACCGACGCCGCGATCAACCCCGGGAACTCCGGAGGCCCGCTCCTCGACAGCGCCGGACGCCTCATCGGCGTGAACACGGCGATCGCCTCGACGAGCGGCTCGAGCGCCGGGATCGGCTTCGCGGTCCCGGTCGACACCGTGAACCAGGTCGTCCCGCAGCTCATCCAGCACGGCCGCGTCATCCGCCCGCGCCTCGGCGTCACGCTCGCCGACGACGCCGTCGCGGCCCGCCTCGGCGTCGAGGGGGCGCTCATCCTCTCGGTCGAGCCGGAGACCGGCGCCGCCCAGGCCGGCCTCCGCGGGACGACCCGGGACGAGGACGGCTCTCTCCTCCTCGGCGACGTCGTCACCCGGGCCGGCGAGCGCCCGATCCGCTCGGCGGACGACCTGATCGCCGCGCTCGAGGAGAAGAAGCCGGGAGAGACGCTGCCGCTCCTCGTCCTCCGGGACGGGGAGACCGTCCGCGTCGCCGTCTCCCTCTCGGCCGCGCCCTGACGGCTACGGCTGGCCCGGCGGACCAGCGACGGCTTCCGGCAGCGGAAGCGCCGCCGGGAGGCGGATCTCGAAGACCGATCCCTCGTCCGGCACGCTCTTCACCGTCACGCGCCCTCCCATGAGGGCGCAGAGCTCGCGCGTGATCGACAGGCCGAGGCCGCTCCCTCCGAACCGCTGCGCGGTCGCCGAGTCGGCCTGGGCGAACGGCTCGAAGAGGCGCGCCGCCTTCTCCGGCGTGATCCCGATGCCGGTGTCGCGGACCCGGAAGGAGGCCCAGGGCCGGCCTTCCTCCTCGACGAGCGCCACGTCGACCTCCACCCGTCCGTCGCACGTGAACTTGCAGGCGTTCGACAGGAGGTTGAAGAGGCACTGCCTCACCTTCATCGCGTCCGACGTCATCTCGAACGCCTCCTCGGGTGAGAACCGCACCGAAAGGGCGTTCCGGTTCTTCTCGAGGAGCGGCCGGACGATGGCGACCGTCTCCTCGACGAGCGGGCGGATCGGGAACGTCTCCACGTCGAGGTCCAGCCTCCCGGCCTCGATCCGGGCCAGGTCGAGGACCGAGTTGACGAGTTCCAGCTGGTGGAGCGCCGCGGAGCGGATCTTCTCGAGGTCCCGCTTGAGCGCGGGACGCCCCTCGTCCGACGCCTCCTCCGAGAGCATCTCCGAGTAGCCGATGATCGCGTTCAGCGGGGTCCGCAGCTCGTGCGAGACGTTCGCGAGGAAGCGGCTCTTCGTCCGGCTCGCCTCCTCCGCCTCCGCCGTCGCCTTCTCGGCCACCTCGCGGTGGCGCTCGGCCTCGGCACGCGCCTCCTCGGCCCGGACGAGCGCCTCCTCCGCGCGCGTCTTCTCCTCCGAGAGGCTCCGCGTCCGCTCCGCGACGAGGGCGAGGAGCTCGGACTCGCGGGCGCGCAGG
>CAYVPO010000225.1:0-5140 GCA_964453825.1 uncultured Holophagales bacterium | reverse complement strand
GCGGGGGTGAAGCTCGGCGACCTCGCCCAGCCGGTCCGCCTCGCGCTGACCGGCACGCTCGCCTCCCCGCCCCTCTTCGAGATGATCGAGGTCCTCGGCCTCGAGACGACCCGTCGGCGCGTCCTCGCGCTCGCGGAGCGGATCGAAGCGCAGAGCGCCCCGAGCTGAGGCACCCGATGGAAGAGACGACGACCCCCGCCCCCGAGTCCGCCGGCAAGGACTTCATCCGCGAGATCGTCGAGGACGACCTCGCGACGGGAAAGCACTCGAAGATCGCGACCCGCTTCCCGCCCGAGCCGAACGGCTACCTCCACATCGGCCACGCCAAGTCGATCTGCCTCAACTTCGGCGTCGCGAAGGAGTACGGGGGCACCTGCAACCTCCGCTACGACGACACGAACCCGCTGAAGGAGGACGTCGAGTACGTCGACGCCATCGAAGCCGACGTGAAGTGGCTCGGCTTCGAGTGGAGCGGGAAGTACTACGCCTCGGACTACTTCGGCAGGCTCTACGACTTCGCCGAGGAGCTGATCCGGCGCGGGAAGGCGTTCGTCTGCGACCTGACGGCCGACGAGGTCCGCGCCACGCGCGGCACGCTGACCGAGCCGGGGACGAACAGCCCGTATCGCGACCGCGCCCCCGAGGAGAGCCTCGACCTCTTCCGGCGGATGCGCGCCGGCGAGTTCGCCGACGGCTCCCGGACGCTCCGGGCGAAGATCGAAATGGCCTCCCCGAACATCAACCTGCGCGACCCGGCGCTCTACCGGATTCGCAAGGCGACGCACCACCGGACGGGCGACGACTGGTGCATCTACCCGATGTACGACTACGCCCACGCCGTGTCCGACTGGATCGAGGGGATCACCCACTCCCTCTGCACGCTCGAGTTCGAGGACCACCGGCCGCTCTACGACTGGTGCCTCCTCGCGCTGGGCCTCGAGAACCGCCCCCGCCAGATCGAGTTCGCGCGCCTGAACCTGACCTACACCCTCCTCTCCAAGAGACGGCTCCTCCACCTCGTGACGGGGAACCACGTCCGCGGCTGGGACGACCCGCGGATGCCGACGATCGCGGGCCTGCGCCGCCGCGGCTTCACACCCGAGGCGATCCGCGACTTTGCCGACCGGATCGGCCTCGCCAAGCGCGACAGCGTCGTCGACGTCGCCCTCCTCGAGCACTGCCTCCGGGAAGACCTCAACCGCCGCGCCCCGCGCGGGATGGCGGTCCTCGACCCGGTGAAGGTCGTCCTGACGAACTGGCCCGAAGGAGAGGTCGAGGAGCTCGAGGCGGTGAACAACCCGGAGGACCCGTCGGCCGGGACGCGGAAGGTCGCCTTCTCGCGCGAGCTCTTCATCGAGCGGGACGACTTCCGCGAGGTGCCGCCCCCGAAGTACCACCGCCTCTCGCCCGGGCAGGAAGTGCGCCTGCGCTGGGGCTTCATCATCAAGTGCGAGGAGGTCGTGAAGGACGAGACGGGCGAGATCGTCGAGCTCCGCTGCACCTACGACCCGACGACGAAGAGCGGCGAGGCGGGGGCTGCGCGGAAGGTGAAGGGGACGATCCACTGGGTCTCGGCGGCTCACGCCGTCCCGGCGGAGGTCCGCCTCTACGACCGCCTCTTCACGAAGGAGGACCCGAACGACGCGCCCGAAGGACAGGACTGGCTGACGAACCTGAACCCGGCCTCGCTCGAGGTGCGGCAGGCCTTCGTCGAGCCGGCCCTCGCGGCGGGCGCCCCCGGCGCCTTCTTCCAGTTCGAGCGGCTCGGCTACTTCACCGTCGACCCCGACTCGGCCGCCGGCAGGCCCGTGTTCAACCGCTCCGTCGGCCTGCGCGACACGTGGGCGAAGATCGAGAAGAAGGGGCGGACGGCGTAGGCCCGTCCGCCGACCCGTCGAAGGCCCCGCGGGGCCGGAGGCTCCTCCTCTGGCTCCCGGTGGCCCTCATGATGGGCGTCCAGCTCTGGCTTTCGTCCCAGAGCCGTCTCCCGGAGGCCCTCTCCCCGTTTCCGGGGTCGGACAAGCTGGCGCACGGGGGATGGTTTTTCCTCCTCGCGCTCCTCGCCTGGCGAGCTGCGCGCGAGGGCGAGGCCTGGCCCCGCCGCCGCCGGATCGTCGGTCTCCTCGTCGGGGCCGCTCTCTGGGCAGTCAGCGACGAGGCGCACCAGTCGCTCGTGCCCGGTCGAGCGGTTGAGACGGCCGACCTCCTCGCCGACGTCGCGGGAGCGGCCCTCGCCCTCGCCTTCGCCGAGGGAACCCTCGCCGGGCGCCGTCTCCGGCGCAGCGTCTGAACGAAAACGCCGCCCGTGGGCGGCGCGTTTCGTCAGGTTGGCTGGGGGGCAGGGATTCGAACCCCGATAGGCAGATCCAGAGTCTGCAGTCCTACCATTGGACGACCCCCCAACCTGGAGGGGCGGGCATTATGCGGGCCGGTCGGGCGGCGGTCAACCGCCGACCGCGTCAGCGGGACTTCTTCGACAGGGAGAGGAAGAACCGGGCGAGGTCCTCGGGATTCCCGCGCCCCTGGAACGTGACGGAGACCTCCCCCTTCACCGGGCCCGGGACGACGACCGGCTCCGGGACGGCCTTCCCGCGCCCCTTCTTCGGAGCGGCGTCGACGACCTCGGGCTTCAGGACCTTCGCCCGCCCCGCCTTCTTTCGGCCGTTCTTCCGGGGACGACGGGCCTCCACCGGGCGGAGCCGGGTCACGTCCGGAGGGCCGAGGCGGATGCCGAACTTCTCCGCGACCGCCTCGATCACGACCCGCGCTTCGGTCGTTGGGGCCTTCGCGAGGTGCGCCCGCGCCCAGGCGAGCGCCGCCGGACGGTCGATGCCGAGCTTCCGCCGGACCTCGCGGATCGCGCCCGCGCCGATCTCCTCCGGCCGGACCTTCAGCTGCTTGCCGGCGGCCGTCTTGACGTCCTGTTCGTTCAGCGACTTGTCGCCTTTCAGAAGCGACTCGATGACCTGGCGAAGCCGGTCGGCGTCTACGGGCATGGATCCTCCTTCTCCGAGCTCGCCTTGTGCGAGTTCGACAATTATCACCCAAATCCCGGGAGCCGTGCAAGCCGTCCGCATAGGCCGCAGAGAGCGGCTTTCGGCTCGGGCCTGACGCGCACGGAACGAACGGAAAGAACGAACGGCGCCACCGGGCGCCACTTGCTCGCCGGCCTCCGGGCCGGCCAGAGGAGGACTCCATGAGAACGACCCGAACGAAAAAGAGTCCGACGCCGTCTCCCGCAAAGATGACCGGCGCCGGACCCGCGAGCGAAACCCGGAAGGGCCTCGACGGGGAGAGCGTAGCACCGGACCTCGAGGCGCGCGTCGCCGTCCCGCTCGTCACGATCGACGTTGACGCCGTCTACCGGACTCACGGGCTCGCGCCGAAGAGCGAGGCCGGCCGATGAGCGCGCTCGTCCTCCGCCGCCTCCCGTCCGGCGCCTGGGCTCTCGTCGCCGTCCCGGACCCGCTTCCCGCCGCGACGGAGCGCCGGCCCGTCCGCGAGCCGCGGCGCCTCCCGTCCCTTCCGTTCCTCGCGCCGATGCCGGCCGCCGGAGGTTCCCGATGAGCGCCTTCCTCGTCTCGGCCGCGACGGTCGACGTCATCTTGACGACGCTACAGCTCCGCGACGCGGCCCCTCTCGTCGACAGGCTCCGCGCCTTCACGGCCCCGGTCGATCCGCGTGACGCCCTGGACGACCTCGGCCGCCAGCTCCTCCGGCTCAACGTCGACGCCCTCGTCGACCGCTACCCGACGGCGCCCCACGTCGAGGAGGAGCGGCAGGCCGCGGCGTACACGTTCACGGCCCGGCCCGAAACGGCCGGCTACGCCCTCCGGCAGCTCGACTGCTACCTCTACCAGATCGGGGAGGGCGACGTCTGCGAGCGACCGCTCGCCCTCGCCCTCGGGAAGGTCCGGCGCATCCTCGCCGACCGCGTCCTCGACGACGTCCCGAGCTACGCCGCCGCGCCGTGGGGCGTCCGATGACCGCGGACCGCGACCGGGTCCTCGCCGCGCTCGTCCGCGAGCTTGTCGAGGCACTCAAGGCTCACGTCCTCGAGGAAGCGAAGCGGGCCGGCGTCTCGCCTGACGTGCTCTGCCCGTGCTCCGGAGACGTGCTCCGGCGGGCCGAGGAGGCGCTCCGATGAGCCGCTACGTCATCCGGCATCACTCCGAAGAGACCGACTGCGATTGGTGCGGCTTCCCTCTATACCTCGGAGACTCCGCCCTCGAGTCAGCGGATCGGATCTTCTGCTCGTCAGGATGCGCGTCCCGCTACCGGGAGGCACTCGCGCTCCGCCAGGACGACGAGGCGGCGCACGCCTTCGGAGTCCCGATCCCGTGACACCTTACGATTCCCTCGGCGGGATAGTCCGGCCTCATGAACCGGGCGACACGCGCACGCCTCGCGCTTCCCGCCGGGGCCTTTCTTGGGAGGCGTGGAGGCGCGATGAGAGACCACAACGATTCTCCTGTGATGTGGCGCCCCGCGCGTCCCGTGTCGCGCAAGATGACCGACCGCGAGGCGTCCCTCCTGGAGGTCCTCGAGAAGGACCCCATGGCGGTCAAGGCGGCGGCTCGCCTTGTCGCCGCCGATCCGGTGTTGAGGGAGATCGCAAAGGCGTTGTGGCGCTGGGGAAACCTGACCGTGGGGGACCACTTCTACTCGCCGCGTCCGCCGAAGGGTGGGAAGTCCGGGCGACCGCGAGCCTCCATCATCACGAATCTCGAGAGGCAGGCCGAGACGGAGTTCATTCGCAAGGCGGTGGAGGTGTTCCGGCGCGCGATAGTTGCCGGCCGGCCACCGGCCAAAATCAAGATGGACGTTCAGGGCGCTCAGCCGAAGAACGTCGCGGCCGATGTCGTGTGGGCGCGCAAGGGACGAGAGAAGGAACTCACGGACCGCGAGGACTGCGGGCCGGGCGTGAAGCTCCACACGCCGAAACAGTGGGCCGCGAGAGCGTACCTCCGCTCGACGAACGGCGACGACGCCTGGCCGTCCGTCGATGCTCTCCTCGGGAGAATCGAGGCCGGGGGGCGGCTCGCCGACACGACGGGGGCGTTCCGGAAACGACTCGAGGCCGCAATGAAGGCGTCTCGGAAGAGACCCGGCCTCGACTGACCCAGTCCGATATCCGGGG
>CAYVPO010000224.1:3834-5143 GCA_964453825.1 uncultured Holophagales bacterium | reverse complement strand
GCCCCTCGTCGTCCGGCGCGCGGACGGGCGCCACACGCCCGAATACGCCGCCGTACGGCTCTCGATGGGCTTCCCGCCCGGGGACCTCGCCCCCCGGCGGGGCGGCTGAGCCGCGCGCCGTTCGCATCGGTCCTGAGCGGGGATGCCGTATCGTCCCGGCACACGTGGTCCCCGATCCTCCCCAGGCGCTCCTGCCGCCGCTGACGACGATCCCGTTCGGGCGCGGCCTCGACGGAAGGCCGATCCGGCACGTCAACGGGAAGCTCGTCGTCGGGACGATCCGGCACGCGATCGACCTGACGCTGGAGCGGGAGCTCGACGCGCTCCCCGCCGTGCCGTCGCCGACCGAGAGGAACGCTCGGGAGGCGGTCGTCCGGGCTCGCCTCCTCGTCCGGCTCGTCGAGAGGCTGAACGGTCTGATTCCCGATGCCAGGTACCACGTCACCTCGGAGACGCTCCTCGTCGACGGGAACAACTACTCGCGCGAGTTCGAGCTCTACGTGAACGAGCTCTGCCGCGAGTTCGCCGGCGTCGAGTACTTCTACTTCACGCGGGGAGGGAAGGTCGTCCCTCCGACGATCGCCGCGATCTTCCGCCCCTTCGGCATCCGGCAGGCGTACACCCTCCTGTCGCGCGCCGCGGAGAAGTTCGTCGAGACGGACCTGCGCGTCGTCGAGACGACGGCCCGCTCTGCCGTCGTGCGGTGGTACGCCGCGACCCAGCTCGACGACGTCCGGGACGAGCTGCAGGAGCGGTGGCTCCTCGCGAGCTGCGCGGCCTACCAGGGGACGTGCGCCGCGATCCCCGCGCTGCTCTACCCGGGCCAGCCGTGGGCGGAGGTCGACGAGCTGAAGTGCCTGGCGCGCGGAGACGAGTGCTGCGAGTGGCGCTTCACCTGGGAAGACCCCCATCCGCATGCGGCGCACCTGATGCTCGGGGGAGCCGCCGTCTCGACCGGGCTCCTCGGCTGGTCCCTCTCCGGGGCGCCCGGGTCGGCGCTCGCCGCGCCGTTCGTCCTCGTCCCCCTGCTCGGCGCGTGGCACGTCGCGCGCATCCGCCGGCTCCAGCACGACCGGCAGGAGCAGGACCGGCTCATTGCCGCGCAGCGCGCCACCGCGGAGAGCCAGGTCGACCGCGTCCAGGCGGCATACGCCGAGGTCCAGCAGTCGACGCTCGCGCTGCGCGGGAAGGTCGCGGAGCTCTCGGCGCTGCGCGAGGTGGCGCTCGCCGTCTCGGCCTCTCTCGACCCGTTCGAGGTCGTCGATCGGAGCCTCGAGGCCGTGCGGCGGCACCTCGGCTACGACCGGGC
>CAYVPO010000224.1:0-3734 GCA_964453825.1 uncultured Holophagales bacterium | reverse complement strand
AGGTCGTCGATCGGAGCCTCGAGGCCGTGCGGCGGCACCTCGGCTACGACCGGGCGGTCGTCCTCCTCGTCGACGAGACCCGCGACGTCCTCTCGCGCGCGCGCAGCCGTGGGCTGTCGCCGGACCAGGCCTCCCTCCTCGCCCGGGTCTCGGTCCGCCTCGACGACCCGCTCTCCGCGATCTCTCCCGCCGTCCGTGACGGAGTCGCCTTCCGGCTTCGCGATCTCCCGGGGTCCCCCGGCGCCGCGACGCGCCAGCTCGTGCCGATCCTCGGGTCCGAGGAGGTCTTCGTGGCGCCTCTCCTGGCGCGAGGACGGAGCGTCGGCGTGCTCATCGTCGACAACGGGACGACCCGGCGCCCGCTCCCCGGCGAAGGGCTCGAGCTGCTGACCGCGGTCGCCTCGACGATCGGAGTCGCGGTCGAGAACGCGCGCCTCTACTCGCAGATCGAGCAGCAGCGGCGGACTCTCGAGGCGCGGGTGCGCGAGCGGACGGCCGACCTCGAGCGCGCCACGGAGGAGGCGGAGTCGGCAAACCGGGCCAAGAGCGCTTTCCTCGCGAACATGAGCCACGAGCTGCGGACGCCGCTGAACGCGATCATCGGATACAGCGAGATGCTCCTCGACGAGAGGGACGGCGCCGACGTGGACGGCGCCTCTTCCGACCTCGGGAAGATCCGCGCCGCCGGCCTCTATCTTCTCGGGCTCATCAACGACGTCCTCGACCTTTCGAAGGTCGAGGCGGGGAAGACGGAGCTGAACCTCGAGCCGTTCTCGCTCTCCGACCTCCTCCGCGACGTCGCGAGCGGCGTCCGTTCGCTCGTCGAGCGGGGCGGGAACCGCCTCGTCGTCGACGTCCCCCGCGACGAGACGCTCCACGGAGACCCCCGAAAGGTGCGCCAGGTGCTGCTGAACCTCCTCGGGAACGCCGCGAAGTTCACCGAGGGGGGGACGGTGGAGCTGCGGGCGCGCCGCGACGGCGACGAGGTCTTCCTCGACGTCGCGGACACGGGCATCGGGATGACGCCGGACCAGCTGGGCCGCCTCTTCACGGCGTTCTGGCAGGGAGATCCCGCTTCGCCGCGGAACTATGGGGGGACCGGCCTCGGCCTCGCCCTCAGCCGCCACTACGCCCGCCTGATGGGGGGGGACGTCTCGGTGGTCAGCGAGGCGGGGCGGGGGTCGACGTTCACGCTCCGCCTCCCGATCCGGATCGGGAGCTCGCCTCCGGCTCGTTCGGCGTAAGCTCGGGCGACCAGCGCCCCGGAAAGACAGCGACCCGACGCGAAAGGACCCGCAGCGGATGTCGGACTACACCCAGGCGAACTACACCCTCCGTGTCACGACGCCCCTCGGGCCGGACGCCGTCCTCCTCCGGCGGATCCGCGGCTCCGAGGGGATCTCCGAGCTCTTCGACCTCGACCTCGAGGTCCTCGCCCCCAACGACGTGGAGGTCCCGTTCGACGCCCTCCTCGGGCAGTCCGTGACCGTGTCGGTCCACGGGCTCGACGGGAGCCCGGTCCGCCACTTCAACGGGATCTGCGCGGAGCTGGAGGCCGGGCCGCGCGAGACGCTCGAGGCCGACAAGAAGACGTTCACGTCCTACCGGCTCCGCGTCGTTCCGAAGGTCTGGCTCCTCGGCCTCGTCCATCGGAGCCGCGTCTTCCAGGAGGTGGCCGTCCCGGCGATCCTGAAGACCGTGTTCGGAGGGATCGAGGCCTCGTATCTGCTCGAGAGAACGTACGAGCCCCGGGAGATGTGCCTGCAGTACCGCGAGAACGACCTCTCCTTCGCCTGCCGCCTGATGGAGGAGGAGGGGATCCGCTTCTTCTTCACCCACTCGGACGGGAGCCACGTCCTCGTCGTGACGGACCGGGGGAGCCACGACGACCTCCCCGGCGGGAGCACGCTCGGCTACGACCCCGTCGTGGGGGGCGCCCGCGACGAGGACCGGATCACGTCCTGGCACAAGCGGCAGTCGCTGACGCGCGGGAAGGTCACGCTCCGCGACCGCTCCTTCGAGCTACCGACGAACGACCTCGAGAAGGTGATCCTGCTGAAGGACTCGCTGAAGGCGGGGGCGGTGACGCACAAGCTCCGGCTCGCCGAGGCGGACAAGCGCGAGCTCTACGGGTTCCCGGGAGGCCACGCGAAGCCGTTCGACGGCGTCGCGCCCGGCGGAGGGGAGCGCGGGAGCGAGCTGAACAAGATCTTTCCCTACGGCGAGATGCGGGCCCGGGTCGTCATGGAGCGGGAGGAGACGCGGGCGATCGAGGTCGAAGGGGCGAGCAACGTCCGCCACCTCGCCCCCGGGTACGAGATCACGCTCGACCGGCACCACGACGGCAACGGCTCCTACCTCGTCACGCGCGTCCGCCACGAGGGGCAGAACGGCTCGTTCCGCTCGAACGAGGTGGAGACCCGCTACGAGAACACGTTCACCTGCCTTCCGGCGGAGGCCGTCTACCGACCCCCGCGGCTCACGCACCGCCCCGTCGCGCAAGGCCCCGAGACGGCGATCGTCGTCGGCCCGTCGGGCGAGGAGATCTACGTCGACAAGTACGGGCGCATCAAGGTGCAGTTCTACTGGGACCGCGAGGGGAAGAGGGACACGACGAGCTGCGCCTGGCTCCGGGTCGTGACGCCGCTCGCAGGGGCGCAGTGGGGGAGCTACGCGTTCCCGCGGATCGGGCAGGAGGTCCTCGTCGCGTTCCAGCACGGCGACCCCGACGAGCCGGTCGTCCTCGGCGCGCTCTACAACGCCGAGAACATGCCCCCCTACGAGCTCCCGACGAACAGGGTCCGGACGGGGCTGAAGACCCGCTCCACCCTCAGGGGCGCGGCCGACGAGTTCCACGAGGTCCGCCTCGACGACACGAAGGACAAGGAAGAGATCTTCGTCCAGTCGCAGAAGGACTTCCATCGGCTCGTGAAGAACAACGACCTCCTCCAGGTCGGCGTGAAGAAGGGCGCCATGGAGCCGCCGGACGGCAGCCAGAAGCAGGAGATCTGGAAGAACCGGACGGTGAACGTCGGGAAGGGAAACGACACGCTCCACGTGGGGCGACTGGCGGGCGAGTCCACGCGGTCGGTCGGCTACCGATCCGCGGCGGAGCCGGTGCAGGACCCGGACAAGGGCGGAAACCAGGTCGTCTGGGTCGCGAACGACCGGACGACGACGGTCGCGACGGGCGTCGACAAGCTCGTCGTGGGCGATCCCGCGGAGGCGAATGCCAAGGCGACCCCGCTCGGCCCCAGCAGCAACGGTTGCCAGGTGATCGACGTCCTGAACGACCGGACGACGACGCTCAAGAACGGCTGCGACGAGCTGAAGATAGAAAGGGGGAACCTCGACGTCCGGGTCCCGGGGACCCTGCCCGGCGGGAAGGTGACGATCGAGGCGGCGAACGCCATCGAGCTGAAGGTGGGCGCGAACTACGTGAAGATCGACACGATGGGGATCGAGCTGAAGTTCGGGACGACGCAGCTGAAGCTGGACGCGATGACCGCGGAGCTGAAGAACACGACGGGATCGCTCCGGCTCGACGCCGCGAGCGCGACGCTCAAGGGGATCCAGGCGACCCTTCAGGGGAACGCCATGGCCGACGTGAAGGCTCCGATCGTCAACGTCCGGGCCGACGGCGTCGCGAGCGTCGGCGGCGCGATGACGAAGATCGGCTGAGGAGGACGCGATGAGCAGCAGCGCGAGCCCGCGGACAGCCGCCGAGATCCTGT
>CAYVPO010000223.1:0-5296 GCA_964453825.1 uncultured Holophagales bacterium | reverse complement strand
CACACGTGCCGGGACCGCGGAGGATAAGGGGACCGGCCCGGAGGCGTCAAGCGGGGCCGGAGTGGGCGGGAGCAGCGAGGGCCTCCCGGAGCCTCCGCACGTTCGCAGCGACGTCTCCCCGAAAGACGGCCGAGCCGGCGACGAGGACGGTGGCGCCGGCTTCGACGACCTCGCGGACGTTCTCCCGCTTGATGCCTCCGTCGACCTCCAGCTCGGCCCGCGAGCCGATCGCGTCGAGCATCGCGCGGAGGCGACGAACGCGCGCCGCCGCGCCGGGGATGAAGGACTGGCCGCCGAAACCGGGGTTCACCGACATGACGAGGACCTGGTCGACGTCGGGGAGGATCTCCTCGAGGGAGGAGAGGGGCGTCGCGGGATTGAGGGTGACGCCCGCCTTCACGCCGAGCTCCCTGATCTGCTGGACCGTGCGGTGAAGGTGCGGGCAGGCCTCGACGTGGACCGTCAGGACGTCGGCACCCGCCTTCGCGAACTCGGCGAGATAGCGCTCGGGCTCCACGATCATCAGGTGGACGTCGAGGAGCGCCCCCGTCTCTTCGCGCAGCGGACGAAGCGCCTCGACGACGAGCGGGCCGACTGTGAGGTTCGGGACGAATCGCCCGTCCATGACGTCCACGTGGAGCCAGTCGGCGCCAGCCGCGATCGCCTCGCGGGCGTGGGCGGCGAGCCGGCCGAAGTCGGCGGAGAGGATCGAGGGGGCGAGCTTCGCCATGGGGCGATCTTCTCCGAGATCGGCCCGCCGGGGAACCGTGTCCGCAGGCTCCCTCAGGGCGCGCCCGGACCGGGGACGTCCCGCCCCGGAGGCTTCGGCGCGTCCTTCCGCCTCACCCAGAGCGTCTTCGTCACGCGCGCGACGAGCTCGCCGTCGTCCGCGACGACCTCCGCCGTCAGGACCGGCTCGGTCTTGCCGTCGCGGTCGGCGGCGGCGCGGATCCCGGCAACCGTCTCCGGCGAGACGTGGAACGTCGCCGAGACGCGTCCCCGGCCGGGCTCGAGGAACTCGATCGACGCGGCCTTGTCCCAGACGAGGTAGGCGCCCCCGAGCTGGCGAACGAGGAGCCAGCAGAACCACGGGTCGCACATCGCGTAGAGCGATCCGCCGAAGTGGGTACCGAAGAGGTTCCGGTTCCACGGGCGCAGGCGCATCTCGACGTGGAACGTCCGGTCGTCCCCCTTCCGATGGAGGACGCGGATTCCGGCGCCGAGGTAGGGCGGGTAGAGGTTGATGACCCGGAAGAGAAAGCGCTCGCGGCGCGTCGACATCCTCCGAACATAGTCGATCGGCCCAGGGGGCGGAACACCGCGCCCCGCCCGCCGCCGGGCTTCGGCTATCCTCGGGTGTCGTGAAGCTCGTCATCCAGATCCCCGCGTGGGACGAGGAGGAGCAGATCGCGGCGGCCGTCCGCGAGCTCCCCCGGCAGGTCCCCGGCTTCTCGCGCGTCGAGGTCCTCGTCGTCGACGACGGGTCGACCGACGGGACGGCTCGCGTGGCGAGGGAGGCGGGCGCCGACCACGTCCTCCGGCTCCCGATCCACCGCGGCCTGGCCGTGGCCTGGAGGGCCGGGCTGGACCGGGCGCTGGCGCTCGGAGCCGACGTGATCGTCTCGACCGACGCCGACCGGCAGTACGCGGCGGCCGACGTCGTCACGCTCGTCGAGCCGATCCTGCGCGGCGAGGCGGAGATCGTCGTCGGCGACCGCGGGGTCGCCACGAAGGCGGACTTCTCGCCCGGGAAGCGGCTCATGCAGCGCTTCGGGTCCTGGGTCGTACGGCGCGCCTCCGGCACGGAGGTCCCCGACGCGACGTCCGGCTTCCGGGCGCTGACGCGAGAGGCGGCGCTCCGGCTGAACGTCTTCGGACGGATGACCTACACGGTCGAGACGCTGATCCAGGCGGGGCACAAGGAGATGGCCGTCGCCTCCGTCCGCGTCGGGACGAACCCGCCCGTCCGCCCATCGCGCCTCTTCCGCCGGACGTCCCGCTACGTCCTCGTCCAGGCGGCGAACATCCTCCGGATCACTGCCCTCTACAAGCCGCTCCCGGTCTTCCTCGGCCTTTCCGCGCTCCTCTTCCTGCTCGGCGCGGGGCTCTTCGGCCGCTACGCGTGGATCCTCGTCACCGACCCGACGCCGGGCGCGCACCTCCAGTCGCTCCTCCTCGCCACGGTCTTCCTCGTCACGTCGTTCCTGGCGTTCCTGACGGGCCTCCTCGCCGACCTGATCTCGATCAACCGCAAGCTGTCGGAGGAGATCCTCCTGCGCCTGCGCCGGAGAGAGGCGGCGCCGGGCGCCGAGGACCGTGACGACGCCCGCGGCTGACCTCCGCCGGCGCTCCTTCCTGCGCCGCGCGGCGCTCACGCTCCTCTGGCTCGCCCTCCTCGCGCTCGTCGTTCGGCACGTGGCACACGCTCCGTCGGAGGTCCTCGGTCGCCTCTCGCAGGCGCGCCCGTGGCTCCTCCTGGCGGGGGGTGCCGTCTACGCCCTCGGCTTCGCGGCGCGCGCCCTCCGCCTGAACCTCCTCCTCCCGCCGGCGAGCCGCATCCCGTTCGGTCGCGCGTGGGCCGTCTCGGGGGCGACGACCTTCCTCCTTCAGGTCCTCCCGTTCCGCGGCGGCGAGGTGGCGAGCTGGGCCCTCTACCGCCGCGTCCTCGGCACCGGCTGGGCGCGCGCGGGGGCGCTCTTCGTACTCGTGAAGACGCTCGACAGCGCCGCCTTCCTCCTCGCCGGCCTCGCCGGCGCCGCGGCGCTCGCGCTGCGCGGAGGGGCGCCCGTCCTGGGCGGCGTGACGGCGGCGGCCGTCGGCGCGGGGGTGGTCCTCCTCGTCCTCCTGCCCCGGCTCGGCGAGCCGCTCGCCTCGTGGGCCTCTCGCCGTCTCGCCGCCCGTCCGCGCTTCGCGCGCGGGCTCGCCGAGCTCGCCGACGGCTTGCGGGTGGCGCGCGAGGAGCCGCGCGCCTACCTCCTCGCGTTCGCGGGAGCGCTCGCGTTCCTCGCGGGGCACTTCGCCGCGCTCGCGCTCCTCTTCTCGGCGCTTGGCCTCTCGCCGTCGCTCGCGGCGCTCGCGGTCGCGTCCCTCGTCTCGGTCCTTTCGGCCGCGGTCCTCCCTTCGCCGGCCGGCACGTTCGGGCCGATGGAGGGGGGCTTTGCGGCAGGGCTGGCGCTGGAAGGGGTGCCGCTCGCGCTCGGCGCGGCCGCAACTGGCGGCGTCCACCTCGTGACGACGGTCGCGTGCGGCGTCGTCGGGCTGCCGCTCCTCCTCCGCCGGGGTCCGTCCGCGCAGGAGAGCGAGGAACCTCAGGCCTTCGCGGACGAGAGCCGGCGCGAGCCCGGCGAGACGACCTCCTGGCCGAGGCGGCAGTAGGGGCAGGCGGCCTCCTCCCACGTCGGGACCTCCATCCGGAGAACCGAGCGGAAGGGCAGGCCTTCGAGAGTCTCCGGCCCGCCGGCCGGCGAGGTGCCCCGGCGGTCCACGACCGCCGCGCAGGCGACGGCCACGGCGCCGAGGCTCTTCACGAGGGCGAGCACCTCGCGCGTGGAGCCGCCGGTCGTCACGACATCCTCCACGACGACGACCTTCTCGCCCGCCTCGAGGCCGAATCCGCGCCGGAGCGAGAAGGCCCCGTCGACGCGCTCGGCGAAGACCGCCCGCCGCCCCACCGCGCGGCCGACCTCGTGGCCGATGATCAGCCCCCCCATCGCGGGCGACACGACGGCGTCGATCCCGAGCCCCACGAGCTTCTCCCCGAGGGCGGCTCCGAGCGCCGCGGCGCGGTCGGGCCACTGGAGGACCTTCGCGCACTGGAGGTACTTGTCGGAGTGGAGGCCCGAGGAAAGCCGGAAGTGCCCCGAGAGCAGGGCCTCGGTCTCTTCGAAATGGCGGAGCGCCTCTTCTGGTCTCATGTCGCGTCCTCGCGCTTCTTCAGCCCGTAACGGTCGAGCTTCTTGTAGAGGTTCGACCGCGGCGTGTCGACGGCCTCGGCCGTCCGGGTGACGTTCCCGCCGTGCTCGGCGAGCCGGGCGACGAGGAAGAGCTTCTCCGCCTCGTCCTGGAACTCCTGGAGCGTCCGGACCGAGAGAAGGCGTGTCCAGACGTCGTCGACGGCGCCGGCGGGCGCGGACGGCGGCACGTCCGCGCCCGCCTCCGGCTCCGGCTCCCCTTCGCGGACGACGCGCCCCCCCCGGACGACGACCGGCCCCGCGGAGCGTGTCTCGCCCGGCGCCTCGACGTCGATCGCGTCGACGACGTCGCCGTCGGTCATGATCATCAGCCGCTCGACGTGGTTCTTCAGCTCCCGGACGTTTCCCGGCCAGGGGCGCGCGGCGAGCGCCATCAGCGCTTCGTCGGTGAAGCGCTTCGGCCGGTAGTTGTTCGTCCGGGCGAAGAGGTCGGCGAAATGGAGGACGAGGGCCGGGACGTCCTCGGGGTGCTCGGAGAGGGCCGGTGTGCGGAGCGGGATGACGTTCAGCCGGTAGAAGAGGTCCTCGCGGAACTTCCCCTTTCCGATCATCTCCGCCAGGTCGCGGTTCGTCGCGGCCACCACGCGCACCTTCACGCGGACGACGCGCGGGCTGCCGACCGGCTCGACCTCCCCTTCCTGGAGGACGCGCAGGACCTTGGCCTGGGCCGAGAGCGACATGTCGCCGATCTCGTCCAGGAAGATCGTCCCGCCGTCGGCCTCGACGAACTTCCCCACCTGCTTTCGCTCGGCCCCGGTGAAGGAGCCCTTCTCGTGCCCGAAGAGCTCCGACTCGATGAGCGTCTCGGGGATCGCGGCGCAGTTCACCTGGATGAAGGGGCCGTTCCGGACGGCCGACCCCTCGTGAAGCGAGCGCGCCACGAGCTCCTTTCCGGTGCCGCTCGGCCCGACGATGAGGATCGTCGCGGGCGTCGGCGCGACCCGCCCGACGTCCGCGACGAGCTTCTTCATGACGGGCGCGTCGCCGACGAGGCGCGTCAGGCCGAGGCGGCTGCGGAGCTCCTGGTTCTCGCGCGTCAGGCGCGAGGCGTCGAGGACGCGGCGGAGCGCGTTCAGGACGTGCTCGGTGGCGAGCGGCTTCTCGAGGAAGTCGTCGGCGCCGGCGCGGATCGCCTCCATGGCGGTCTTCACGTCGCCGTGCCCCGAGATCATGATCACCGGCGTCGCCACGCCCCGCTTGCGGATCTGGGCGAGCGTCTCGAGGCCGTCCTGCCCCGGCATCTTGATGTCGAGGAGGAGGGCGTCGTGGTCGGGGGACTCGGCGACGGCGTTCGGCCCCGCCGCGACCGCGGTGACGTCGAACCC
>CAYVPO010000222.1:0-5400 GCA_964453825.1 uncultured Holophagales bacterium | reverse complement strand
TACGACACGAAGATCGACGCCCTCCTCCGGATCCCCGACGGGATGGACCTCGACGCCCCCGACGGCATCTACGTCGACGCCCGGATCACCACCTGGCCCGACGAGCACCGGCTCGCGCAGGCGGAAGTGACCGAGCTGATCGGCTTCCCGGGCGAGGAAGGGGTCGACGTCGAGGTCGTCGCCCGCAAGTGGGGCATCCCCCGCGAGTTCCCGAAGGCGGTCCTCGACGACGCGAAACGGGCGATCCGCGACGTGGGCGAGGCCGAGCGCGCGGCGCGCCGCGACCTGACGCGCGAGGTCTCCGTCACGATCGACGGCGAGTCGGCCCGTGACTTCGACGACGCGATCTCCGTCGAAGAGCTGCCGGGAGGGGGATTCCGGCTCGGCGTCCACATCGCCGACGTCTCCCACTACGTGAGGCCGGGCACCGCCCTCGACGCCGAGGCGTTCGAGCGCGGCACCTCCGTCTACTTCCCCGACCGCGCCGTCCCGATGCTGCCCGAGCGCCTCTCGACCGACCTCTGCTCCCTCCGCCCCCACGAAGAGCGGCGGACGGTGACGGCGCTCCTGACGCTCGACGAGAAGGGCGAAACGGTGAAGGCGGAGTTCTTCCGGAGCGTCATCCGCTCGCGGGCGCGCCTCACCTACACCGCCGTCGCGGCCTTCTTCTCCGGCGAGGAGCCGGGAGAGGAGAAGCTCCCGGCGGAGGTCCGGCCGATGCTCCTCGCCGCCCGCAAGGCGGCCTTCGCCCTGCGCTGGATGCGCCGCGGCCGCGGGGCGCTCGACTTCGACCTCCCCGACGCGGACCTCATCCTCGGCGAGAAGGGGGACGTCGTCGACATCGTGCAGGCGGTCCGGAACGAGGCCCACCGCCTCGTCGAGGAGTTCATGCTCGCCGCCAACGAGGCCGTCGCGAAGCACCTCCTCTTCGTCCCGACGCCGGCCATGTACCGGGTCCACGACCGCCCCGACGAGCGCAAGCTCGCCGACCTGCGCGCCGTCCTCGAGCCGCTCGGATACGACGTCCCGGCCGACGACGACGCCGTCAGCCCGGGCGTCTTCCAGTCGATCCTCGACCAGGCCGAGGGGAAGCCCGAGGAGCGGTTCGTCTCCGACCTCGTCCTCCGCGCCCAGAAGAAGGCGCTCTACGCGCCCGAGTGCCGCGGCCACTACGCGCTCGCCGCGCCGTACTACGCGCACTTCACCTCGCCGATCCGGCGCTACCCGGACCTCGTCGTACACCGCGCCCTCTGCGAGTGGATCGCGTCCGGGAGGCCTCCGGCCACGGCCGAGGCCGAGAGCCGCGAGCGCTGGCTCTCCGACGCCTCCGCCCAGTGCTCCGAGCGGGAAAGGCGCGCCGAGTCGGCCGAGCGCGAGGCGCAGTCGTGGAAGAAGTTCGTCTTCCTCTCGAAGAAGGTGGGGGAGGAGTTCGAGGCCTACGTCTCGGCCGTCGTCCCGTTCGGCCTCTTCATCACCCTCGAGGACGTCTACGCCGACGGCCTCCTCCCGATGGACGCCCTCGGCGACGACTGGTACCGCTACGAGGACGTCGAGCACCGCCTCGTGGGCGAGTCGACCGGGCGCGTCTTCCGCCTCGGCGACCACCTGCGCGTCAAGCTCGTCCGGGCCGACTTCGACAAGCGCCTCCTCGACTTCCAGCTCCACGGTGTCCCGCCGGCCCGTCGCGACGACCGCGCCGCGCCTCCGGTCTGGACGCCGGCGCCCGCGCCGCGGCGGTCGGGCGGGGGCGCCCCGAAGGAGGGAGCCGAGCGCGGCCAGGGCGGCCGAAAGGCGCCGGCCCGCAAGCCGTCCCGGGACGGAGCGAGCTCGAAGCCGCCCCGCGGCGCCCCGCGCGGGAGGCGCAGGTGACGGACGTACCGCGAGGAGGGCGCGCCTACTCGGTCGCCCTCGTCGGCCGCCCGAACGTCGGAAAGTCCGCCCTCTTCAACCGCCTCTCGGGGACCCGCAGGGCGCTCGTCCACGACCGCCCCGGAATGACCCGCGACTCCCTCGCCCTCGACCTCGTCAGCGAGACGGGACGCCGCTGGCGGCTCGTCGACACCGGCGGGCTCGACCTCGACGCGGCCGGCGGCTTCGCCGCCTGGACGAGCGAGAAGGCGCTCGACGCCGTCGTCGACGCCGACCTCCTCGTCCTCGTCCTCGACGGCTCCGACGGAGTCCTCCCCGAGGACGAACGGATCGCCGGCCGGCTCCGCGCGCTCGGCAAGCCGGTCGTCGTCGCCTGGAACAAGGTCGACCGCAAGGAGGCCGACGCGGGCCTCGAGCAGGCCTACCGCCTCGGCTTCGAGGACGTCTTCGGCGTCTCGGCCGTCCATGGTCTCGGAAGCGACGAGCTCCTCGAGGCGCTCGAGGCGCGCCTCCCCGAGGACCTCGATCCCGAGACGCGGGCCGAGGGGCTTCCCATCGCCATCGTCGGCCGCCCGAACGTCGGCAAGTCCTCGATCGTCAACCGGATCGTCGGCGCCGAGCGGGTCATGGTCTCGGAGATCGCCGGCACCACCCGCAATCCCGTCGACGTGGAGCTCGTTCGCGGCGGCAAGAGCTACCTCCTCGTCGACACCGCGGGCATCCGGAGGAAGGGAAAGACGTCCGACTCGGCCGAGCTCCTCTCCGTCGTCGCCGCGCGCAAGGCGATGGAGCGCGCCCGGATCGCCGTCGTCATCTTCGACGCGTCCGAGGGGATCACCTCGCAGGACGCCACGATCGCCGGCTATGCCGAGGAGGCGCGCCGCAGCCTCGTCCTCGTGGCGAACAAGTGGGACCTCCTCGCCGACGACCCCGTCGCCCAGAAGACGCTCCGCGAGGAGGTCCGCCGCCGCTTCGTCTTCACTCGGGGCGCGGCGTTCCTCACCGTCTCGGCGAAGACCGGCGCGGGCGTCTCGAGGATTCTTCCCGAGGCCGACGCCGTCGCCCGCCGCTCCACGCTGAAGCTCCCGACGGGGGAGCTGAACCGCGTCCTGAAGAAGGCCTTCGAGGCCCAGCTCCCGAAGGGGCGCTCCGGACGCGACCTGAAGATCCGCTACGCCGTCCAGATCGCGTCCGAGCCGCCCCTCATCCGGCTCTTCTCCGACCGGGACGAGCCGCTCCACTTCACGTTCGAGCGCTTCCTCCAGAACCGCCTGCGGGAGAAGTGGGACCTCGCGGGCGTCCCCCTGAAGTTCGTCGTCCGGAAGGGCGATTAGGGGTTTGAATTAGACTCGGGGCCGTTTCCAGGAGGAACCGCACGGCGTGAGCGAGACCAAGTCGGCTTCGGAGGCCCGCTACAAGGTGGCGGAGGTCTGCCGTCTGGCGGACGTCCAGCCCTACGTCCTCCGGTACTGGGAGAGCGAGTTTCCAGCCCTTTCGTCCCCGAAGGGTTCGAGCGGCCCGCGGCTCTACAGTGGCGTCGAGCTGAAGATCATCGAGCGGATCAAGAAGCTCCTCTACGACGAGGGCTACACCATCGCCGGCGCGAAGAAGCGCCTCGAGGCCGAGCTGAAGGAAGGGGAGCCCCCGGTCGCCGAGCCGGAGCCGCTCGTCCTCACGGCCCCGGCGCCGGAGCCGGGCGAGTCGACGGCGACGCGCCGCCGCCGCGCGAAGCCCGCGCCGTCGCCTGAGCCCGAGCCGCCGGCCGCTGTGCCCGAGCCCGTCCTCGAGCTTTCGGAGGCTCCCTTCCTCGCGACGCACGCGGACGTCCCGGCGCCCGAGCCGTCGATCCCTCTCGAGATCGATGAAGACCCGGCGACCTCCGTCGACCTCGACGAAGCCCCTGCGCCGCGCGTCTCCGCGAAGGCCGCTCCCGCCGTTCGCGAGATTGACCCTTCCCCGGCTCCGGTGGCACAATCCCCGGACCCCCGGGTGGCGATGGCCCTCGCGGAACTGAAGGAGATCGCAAGCCTCCTTTCCCGCGAAGAAGCCTGACTCTCCCGTCGTTTTCGTCCAGGGTCGGGACGTGGCGCAGCCTGGTAGCGTACTTGAATGGGGTTCAAGGGGTCGCGGGTTCGAATCCCGCCGTCCCGACCATCTAAAATACTCACAACAAAAGGTTTAGCGGGAGACGCCGAGGAGGCGTCCTGCGGCTTTTTGGGGGGGTATCTAACAAAATATCTAATTCTCTTTTCGGGGACGGTGATTTCGACGCCGTCCCGGTCGCTCCTGCGATGTCCGCGGATGCTTCGCGCGGAGGTGTCGCATGGCGATCAAGGCATCCGAAGTTGCCCGGCGAATCGGGGTCAAGACAGGGACGCTCGGGAAGTGGCGTCGGCAGGGCAAGGGGCCGAAGGGGTGGTACGCCCTCTCGGCGACCGTCGTCGTCTACCCGGAGACCGAGGTGCAGAGCTTTCTCCGCGAGCAGCGGGCGGCTCTCGAGCAGCGAGTCCGGCCGGCCGTCCCGCCGGTGACGCCGGAGGGACCGAAGCAGTAGTGCTCGGCGGGGGTGTCCGATGAAGCTCCCCGGCTTCGCCTACGACGCGCGTCGCCGGGTCGCGACGTTCTACTGCTTTGTCCCGGGAACGGACGGCCGGAAGCGCCACAAGCGGAAGCTCACCGACGTCCCGTCCCGGGCAGAGGCGATACGGCTCTGGACCGATTTCCGCGAGGAGCTCGAACGTGAGGCGCTCGAGCCGGCGAAGTTCACCCGGCCCCCCACGCTCGCCGAGTTCGTCTCGGAGCGCTTCGTCGAGATGACCGCGCGTCTCCGGCCCGCGACCCGGCGCTACTACGGCGACTTTCTCCGTCGCCACCTCATCCCGAGGCTCGGCGCCGTGCCGATGGACCAGCTGACGTCCCAGCGCGTGAATGCGCTCATCGGTTCGATGATCTCGGAGGGGTGGTGCCCGAAGCGCGGCCGGGAGCGAAAGCCCCACGGCTGCACGCCGGCCTGTGTGAGGCGGCCGTACGCCGGGTCGACGGTCAACGGCGCTGCTCACGTTCTTCGGGTCATCATCGGCTGGGCGGTCGAGCTCGACGTCCTCGACGGGAGCCCCGTGAAGAAGAAGGTGAAGTGGGCCCGCGAGTCCCGCCCGGAACTCGAGCTTTCCCTGGAGGAGCGCCATCGCTTCCTCTCGGCCTTCGAGGACGAGGCCCTGTTCCAGGCCTACCTCGGCCGCATCCGCACCCCGCCGAAGATCGTGCCGCACCCGTCGGGCGGCATGAAGCGCGTCGGCGGCGGAAGGCTCCCGGACGGCAAGGCCGCGAAAGAGATCTTTCGTCGGCTTCAGCACTACCTTCCGTTCTTCCGGATGCTCCTGGACACCGGGCTTCGCCTCTCGGACGCGCTCAACCTCCGCTGGGTGAACGTGTCGCTCGACGAGAACGTCATCCGGCTCGTGACCCGAAAGAAGGAGCAGGCGGTCAAGCTACCGCTCTCCGATGCCGTCCGGACCGTCCTCGAAACCCTGA
>CAYVPO010000221.1:0-5404 GCA_964453825.1 uncultured Holophagales bacterium | reverse complement strand
AGCGCCGCGACCTGCTCTGTCTCATGACGGATCCCTTCTAGGTCCGATCGGCCGTTTCGAGTATGACGCGGATCATGAGCCGGGCCTCATTCGCGAGGCGGACGTGCTGGCGGACGGCGAGGGGCGGCAGGTATTGCCCGGTCGGTGCCGTCGAGCCTCGTCCCTTCGCCGGTGTCCGGGGAGGGGCGATACTCCGGCCGTGAGAGCGGACCGCCACCGGCGCCTCGGGGCCCCGTGAGCCTCCTCGTCAGGATCTTCGAGGAGACCTACCGGATCGTCCTCGACAGCGGCTTATTCATCCTCCTCGGGTTCTTCCTCGCGGGCGTCCTCCACGAGCTCGTCGACACGGCCCGGATCGGGCGCGCCCTCGGTGGGAGGAACCTGGGGGCGATCCTGAAGGCGGCGATCGTCGGCGGGCCGCTTCCGCTCTGCTCCTGCGGGGTGCTGCCGATGGCGGTCGCCCTTCGGAAGAAGGGGGCGAGCCGCGAGGCCACCGTCTCGTTCCTGATCTCGACGCCGGAGACGAGCGAGGAGGCGATCCTCCTGACGTGGGGGCTTCTCGGTCCCGTCATGGCCCTCGTCCGGCCCGTCGTCGGGGTCGTGACCGCGATCGTGGCCGGCCTCGTCTCGCTCGTCGCGGGAGGGGACGACGATCGTCCTGCCGCGAATGCTGCCGACGCGTCCGGTGAGGGCGCGCTGCCGGCCTCTCACGGCGAAGCCTGCCCGCCCGACGGCGCCCCCGCGGAGCGGGGCGGACCCTGGAAGACGAGGGTCGCGAGAGTCTTCCGGTACGCATTCGTCACGATGGTCGACGAGCTCGCGTTCTGGATGCTCCTGGCATTCCTGGCGACGGGAGTGCTGGCGGGCGTCCTGCCGGAGGACTTCTTCCTCCGGTTCCTTCCCTGGCCGCTCCTGACGATGGTCCTGATGGCCCTCGTCGGGCTCCCGATGTACGTCTGCGCGAGCGCTTCGACGCCGATCGCCGCCGCCATGATCGCGAAGGGGCTCGACCCGGGCTCGGCGCTCGTCTTCATGCTGACGGGGCCGGCGACGAACGCCTCGACGATCGCGGTCGTCGCCCGGATGTTCGGACGACGGTTCGTCGGGGTCTACGTCGGGTCGATCGTCGGAGTCGCGATCGCTTCGGGCCTCCTCCTGAACGCCGTCGTCGGAGCCGGGATCGTTCCGGCGCCAGGCGGGCCGGTCTCGGAGAGCAGCGGTCCCTGGGCGATCGTGAAGTTCCTGTCGGCCTTCGCGTTCCTCGCCCTGATGGCATTCAGCTTCCAGAGGAGAGGGTTCCGCCCGGGCTGGGTCGAGCTGAAGGGGCACGCGCGCGCGTTTCGCGACCTCGTCCGCGAGCAGGCGCCCCGCCGGCTTCCGCAAAGGGCGCTCGCGGGGCTCACCGCGGCGCTCCTGCTCCTCGCCTGGGGCCGGACCGCTTTCCTCGTCGTCGGCCCGGACGAGACGGGCCTCGTCCGCACGCTCGGGAAGGTGACGGCGTCGGACCTCGCTCCGGGCCTTCACCTCGTCCCCCCGTTTCCGTTCGGACAGGCGGAGTCGATCCCGACGGCTCGGCTGCGTTCCGTCGAGATCGGCTTCCGCTACCGCGCGGCAGGCTCGGCGGCGGCGCCCGTCACGTCGCGGGTCTTCGTCCCGACGCAGTCGACGCGGGTCCCCGAGGAGGCGCAGCTCCTGACGGGTGACGAGAACGTCATCGAGGTGACGGCCGTCGTCCACTACAGGGTCTCCGACCCGGCCGCGTTCCGCTTCGGCGTGGACCGCGCGGAGCCCGCATTCCGGGACCTCGCGCGGGCGCTCCTCGTCGAGGAGGTCGGCCGGACGCCGATCGACGCCCTCTACACCGTCGAGCGGGGCGCCGTGGAGAAGAAGGTCCTCGAGGCGCTGCGGACGGCGCCGGTCCTCGGAGAGACGGGCCTCGTCCCGGTCGACCTGCGTCTCCTCTTCGTCCATGCGCCGGACGACGTCCACGGGGCCTTCCGCGACATCGCGTCGGCGGCCGAGGATCGGACCACCGCCCGGAACAAGGCGCTCGTCGAGGCGGAGGGGGCGCTGGGACAGGCGCGCGGAGAGGTCGCCCGGACGCTGGCCGAGGCCGGCTCGGAGAGGACGCGGCTCGTCGAGCACGCGAAGGGCGACGCCGCCGCGTTCGTCCCGCTCGCGCGCGAGGTTGCCGCGGCGCCGCGGACGAGCCGCCTGCGCCTGAAGCTCGAGGCGCTCGAGAGGGTCCTGCCGGGAGTGCCGAAGCTGATCCGTCCCGACCCGAGCCGAGCCCCGGGATTCGAGCTCTGGGTGACCCCCGCCGCGCCGGGCGACGCCGCCCCGGCGTCCGCGCCCCTTCCGGGGCTCGCCGGTTTCGTGAACCCGATCCCCACGCCGCCCCCCGACGTTCCCGCGGCGGAGCGCTGAGGTGATGTCCATGGATGAAGTCCCCGAGCCTTCGAAGCCGTCCCTCCGTCGCCGGATCCTCGTTGCGGCGGCGGGCGCGGTCCTCCTCATCCTGATCGCGAGGGTGCCGTACGTCGTCGACGCGACGGAGTACGTCGTTAGGACCCGCTTCGGCCGTCCCGTCGCGGTCGTGACCGAGCCGGGCCTCCACGCCCGGGTGCCGCTCGTCGACGCCGTGACGCGCCTCGACGCGCGCCTCCTCTACTTCGACGCCCCCTCGGCCGAGTTCCTGACGAACGACAAGAAGAACATCGTCGTCGCCCCGTTCGTCCTCTGGCGGATCGAAGAGCCGCTGAAGTTCCTCCAGACGCTCGTCTCGCGCGAGAGCGCCGAGGCGCGCCTCGCCGACCTCGTCGCCTCCGAGACGGGCGCCGCTCTCGGCTCCGTGCCGATCACCCGCCTCGTCTCCGCGACGGCGGGGGAGGCCGACCTGGCGGGCGTCGTCTCGGGGATCGGTGCGCGGGTGCGGGCGCGTGCGGCCGCCGACTACGGCGTGAAGGTCGTCGACGTGCGGCTCAAGCGGATCGCCTTCCCCGAGCAGAACCTCCTCTCGGTCTTCGGACGGATGCGCTCCGAGCGCGAGAGGATCGCCCGGCGATTCCGCTCCGAGGGGGAGGAGGCGGCGCTGAAGATCCGCGCCGAGGCCGACAGGGAGAAGACGCGCCTCCTCTCCGAGGCCTATCGGAAGGCCGAGGAGGAGAAGGGGGCCGGCGAGGCGGAGGCCGCCCGGATCTACGCGAAGGCGACGAACCAGGATCCGGAGCTCTACAAGTTCCTCCGGACGCTCCGGGCCTACGAAACGATCCTCGACGAGAAGACGACGCTCGTCCTCCCGGGCGATTCCGACGTCCTGCGCCTGCTGACGGACGGCGCCGCGCCGGCTGCGCCGAGGAAGGGGCCGAATTGACCCGGGTACTGCGCCGGACGCTGGTCGTCGCGGCGGGGCTCGCCTTCACCGCATGGCTCCTCGCGGGGATCTCCGTCCTCCGCCCGGCGCAGCAGGGGGTGGTCCTGCGGCTCGGCGCGGTCCAGCCTCTGCCGCTCGGTCCCGGCATCCACTGGCGCCCGGCCGGGATCGACCGCGTCGTGAAGGTGGAGGTGACGAGGACGGAGACGGTCCCGATCGGCTTTCGGACCGCCGACGGGGGGCGCGCGATGCCGCTCCCGGCGGACGAAGGGCAGTGGCTCACGGGCGACACGAACATCCTCGCCGTCCAGCTCGCGGTTCAGTACCGCGTCGCCCGCCCGGTCGAGTGGGTCGTCAACGGGCGCGACACGGCGGAGGTCGTCCGGCGGGCCGCCGAGTCCGTCGTAACGGGGGCGATGGGCGTCCTGCCGGTGGACGACGCGCTGACCGGCGGGCGCCACACTCTTCTCGAAGAGGTGCGCCGCGGGACCCAGGAGCTCCTCGACGGGTGGAAGAGCGGCGTCGCCGTCGTTTCCGTGGCGCTCCGCTCCGTCGATCCGCCCCCGCCCGTTCTCGCGGCGTTCCAGGACGTGCAGGACGCCAAGAGCGACCGCGAGCGTTTCGTGAACGAGGCCGAGAGCTACGCGAACGACACGCTGCCGCGGGCGCGGGGCGAGGCCGGGGCGCTCGTCTCGGCGGCCGCCAGCCAGAGACAGAGACGGGTCGAGGAGGCGCACGGAGACGCGGCCCGCTTCGACGCCCTGAGGCGGGAGGCGAGCCTCGCGCCCGGCCCGCTCCGCGCGCGGCTCTACCTCGAGACGCTCGAGAGGGTGCTGCCGCGCATGCGGCTCTACGTCGTCGACTCGTCGACGCGCCTCCGGCTCGTGAAGCCGGAGGCCGCGGCGTCGGGAGTCGTGCCCGGCGGGTGACCGCCGGGCGCGACCGGCCTCAGCCCTGGTAGGCCTTGCGGATGTTCGGGATCAGGTACTCCTGGAAGGCGCGCTCGAGGTCGTAGCGCGGATTCAGACCCCAGTCCCGCCGGGCGGCCGAGTCGTCGACGTCGGCGGGCCAGGAGTCGACGATTCCCTGGCGCTTCGCGTCGACCTTCGTCGTGATCTCCGCGCCGGGGAAGGCCCCCTCGACGATCGCCTGGACCTCCGCGGCGGACGGCGCGAACGCCCCGATGTTGTAGACGGTCCGGGTCAGCTTCTCGCGCGGGGCCGCGGCGAGCTGGAGGAGCGCGTCGACGGCGTCGGGCATCGCCATGAACGGAATGCGGGCGTCGGGCCGGACGAAGCAGGCGTACGGCTTCCCCTGCGCCGCCGCGTGGATCATCTCGGGAGCGAAGTCGGAGGTGCCGCCGGAGGGGACGGTGAACGCCGAGATGAGGCCCGGGAAGCGGATCGACCGGAAGTCGACCTTGCCCGAAAGGGTCTCCGGGGCGAGCTGCTTGTAGTGCCGGGCGTAGTAGCGGCCGAGCTGCTCGCAGTAGAGCTTGTTGCAACCGTACATCGTCGTCGGGTTCGTGAAGTCGTCCTCCTTGACTTTCCCGGCCTTCGCCTTCACGTCGAGGCCCGGCATGCCGTAGGCCGCGATCGACGACGGGTACATGAAGACGACCGGCCGCCCGTGCGACTCGCCCTGCTTCTGGGCGAACTCGAGCATCGCCATCGTCCCCTCGACGTTCACCTGGTGCGCCGTGACGGGGGTGAACTCGCTCCGCGTGGAGAGGAGCGCCGCGAGGTGGAAGACCTGGTCGACCTCGAACTCGGAGAGGATCCGCTCGAGGAGCTGCGGCTCGAGGATAGAGCCCGTGAAGTGCCGTGCGACGCGCGGCGCGATCGACGGGTCGAGGGGCTTCAGGTCGAGCGTGATGACGGGACGGCTCCCGTCCTCCGAGAGCCGCTCGATGAGCGTGTGGCCGATCTCTCCGCTGGCTCCGGTGAGGAAGACGACGGGTGTGCGCAGCACGAAAGCCTCCTTCAGGCGGCGGGCCGGACGGCCCGCGGGCAACCGCCAACGCTAGCACGG
>CAYVPO010000220.1:0-5468 GCA_964453825.1 uncultured Holophagales bacterium | reverse complement strand
GCGCGCGACGCGCTCCTCCTCCGCGTCCCGGTCCCGCCCGAGAACGTCCACCCGATCCCGGCCCTCGCGGCGGACGGCGCGGAGCGCTACGAGGCGCTCCTCCGCGAGCGGCTCGGCGCGACGGCGCCCGCGCCCCCGGTCCTCGACCTCGTCCTCCTCGGCCTCGGCGAGGACGGCCACACGGCCTCGCTCTTCCCGGGGCACCCGGCGGTCGACGAGACGGAGCGGCTCGTCGTGAGGGTCGACGGCGCTCCGAAGCCGCCGCCGTCGCGCGTCACGATGACCCTCCCGCTGCTCAACGCGGCGCGCGTCGTCGCCTTCGTCGTCTCCGGAGCGGGCAAGAGCGCGGCGCTCGCCCGGGTCCTCGCGGGAGACGCCGCGCTCCCCGCCTCTCGCGTCGCGCCGGCCGCCGGCGAGAGGCTCTTCCTGCTCGACCGCGCCGCCGCGGGGGAGGTGTGACGATGCTGCTCGCGGGAGACGTCGGAGGGACGAACCTCCGCCTCGCGCTCTACGACCTCGCGGACGGCGTGCTCGTCGAGCGCCGCCACGCCCGCGTGCCGACGCGCGAGGTGACGCGCCTCGTCGATGCGGCCTCCGCCTTCGTCGCCGGAGAGCCGGGCCTCGAAGCGGCGGCGTTCGGGGTGGCCGGCCCGGTCCGCGACGGAAAGGCGGAGGGGACGAACGTCACCTTCGCGATCGACGCTGCCGCGATACGCGCCGCGCTCGGCGTCCCCTCCGTCGTCCTGAACGACCTCGAGGCGAACGCCTGGGGGCTCGCCGAGCTCGCTCCGGGAGACTTCGAGACCCTGAACCGGGGCGAGGCCGACCCGCGCGGCAACGGGGCGCTCATCTCCGCCGGCACCGGTCTCGGCGAGGCGATCCTCTTCCGCACGCCCACCGGCTTCGTCCCGATGCCCTCGGAGGGAGGCCACGCCTCGTTCGCGCCGCGGAACGACGAGGAGATCGAGCTCCTGAAGACGCTCCGCCTCCGGCACGGGCACGTCTCCTGGGAGCGCGTCGTCTCGGGGCCGGGCCTCGGCACGCTCTACCGCTTCGAGCGCGTCCTCTCGGGCGTCCCCGAGCCGGAGTGGCTCGCGCGCGAGATCGCCGCCTCGGGCGATCCGGCCCCGGTCGTCAGTCGCGCGGCGCTCGACGAGAGCGACCCCGTCTGCCAGCGGACGCTCCACCGTTTCGTCTCCCTCTTCGGCGCCGAGGCGGGGAACCTCGCCCTGAAGGCGCTCGCAACCGGAGGCGTCTTCGTCGGCGGCGGGATCGCTCCGAAGATCCTCCCGCTCCTTCGGGACGGGTTCTTCACCGCGTTCACGGCCAAGGGACGGTTTGCCCCGATCCTCGCCCGGATTCCGATCCGCGTCGTCCGGAACGACTCCTGTGCCATTCTCGGCGCCGCGCGGGCGGCCGCCAGGGCGGCCCGCGGAGAGGTGACGACGTGATGACGTCGTACGGAACGATCGGGACCCGGCTCCACCGGCACCTCTTCGAGACGGAGAGGCGCTACCCGCACGCCACCGGAGAGCTCTCGGCGCTCCTCTCCCAGCTCGCGCTCGCGGGCAAGAGGATCGCCCGCGTCCTCTCGCGCGCCGGCCTCGCCGAGGTCCTCGGTCCCTCGGGCGTGACCGACGTGCAGGACGAGCGCCTCCGGAAGCTCGACGCCCTCGCGAACGACATCTTCCTCGAGGCGTTCGCCTACGGGCAGCTCGTCCCGACGGTCGTCACGGAGCAGATGGACCTTCCGGCGCGCCTCCCCGAGAACGAGGCGGTCGCCGCCTCGGCGGGGAAGTACGTCGTCTTCGTCGACCCGCTCGACGGGGCCTCGAACCTCGACATCAACGGCGCGGTCGGCTCGATCTTCTCCGTGCGCCGGATCGGCGGCTCGGGGCCGATCCTCTCCGAGGCCGAGCTCCTCGCGCGGATCTCCCAGCAGCAGATCGTCGCGGGCTACTTCGTCTACGGCCCGGCGACGATGCTCGTCTACACGGCCGGACCGAAGTCCGGGGTCCAGGGCTTCACCCTCGACCCCGGGATCGGCGAGTTCCTCCTCTCTCACCCCGACGTGAAGATCCCGCGCCGCGGCCCCTACTACGCGTGCAACGAGGGAGGACTCGCCGCGTGGCCGGAGGCGCCGCGACGGTTCGTCGAGTCGCTCCGGGTCCCCGACCCCGCGAGGGGGCGGCCCCTCGCCACACGCTACTCGGGCGCTCTCGTCGTCGACGTCCACCGCATCCTCCTCCGCGGGGGCGTCTTCCTCTCGCCCGGCACCGACGCCGAGCCGGACGGGAAGCTGCGCCTCATGTACGAGGCGGCGCCGCTCGCGGCCGTCGTCGAGGCGGCCGGCGGGATGGCGATCGACGGGACGCGGCGGATCGTCTCGATCTTCCCCGAGGAGAACCAGCAGCGGACGCCGCTCTACATCGGGAGCCGCGAGGACGTGGAGGAGCTGGAGCGCGAGATGGCGCCCGGCCGGTGAGGGTCCGGCGCGAGGCGGGGCGATCGGGTACCCTTTCGCCTCCGCGTCGAGCGGAACGTGGAGGACGAACGATGAAGAAGACGACGGCGCTCCTCTGCGCCCTCGTGATCTCCGGGGCGGCTTCGGCCGTCGCCCAGAAGCCTGCGGGGGCGAAGCCCGCGAGCCCGAAGGCGGGCGCCAAGGCCTCCCCCGGCACGGCGTCGGCCCCCGAGGCCGCGAAGAAGGAGACGAAGATGGTGAAGACCGAATCCGGCCTCGGCTACGAGGACCTCGTCGTCGGGACCGGCGCGTCGCCCGAGACCGGCCAGACCTGCGTCATGCACTACACGGGCTGGCTCTTCGAGAACGGCGCGAAGGGGGCGAAGTTCGACAGCTCCGTCGACCGGAACCGTCCCTTCGAGTTCCCGATCGGGCGCGGCCGCGTCATCAAGGGTTGGGACGAAGGGGTCGCCACGATGAAGGTCGGCGGAAAGCGGACGCTCCTCATCCCGCCGCAGCTCGGCTACGGCGACCGCGGGGCGGGAAACGTCATCCCGCCCGGCGCCACGCTCCTCTTCGAGGTCGAGCTCCTCGGCGTCAAGTAGCTCCCGGGACCCGTCTCCAGAGGACGAGCGGCCCGCTCTCCGAGCGGGTCGCGAGCGTCCCGCCTTCCGGCGACGCCGTGAGGAGGACGAGGCCCGCGCCGAACGGCAGCGCGATCGAAGAGCGCCCCTCGCGCTCGAGCAGGAGCGCGCGCCGGGAGGAGGCCTCGAGGACGGCCACGCTCCCGTCGCGGGTGACGGCCGGGCGGCCGCGCGGGTCGAGCCGCACGTCGGGGCCGAACGGGACGGGCGTCCCGTCGGCGATCCGGACCGAGAAGAGGTAGCCGGTCCCGGCGTGCGGGCCGTTCCGCTCCACGTCGTAGAAGAGGAGGCTCTCCCCGTCGGCCGAGAACGCAGGCCAGGCCCAGAGCGTCGCCTCGGCCCGCGCCACGCGGCGCGCTCCGGTGGCGTCGCGGCGGGCGACCCAGAGCTCGCTCGTCCCTTCCTCGCGGCGCACGTACGCAAGGCTCGACTCGTCGCGCGAGAAAGCCGGCTCCGAGGCCCCCGGGACGAGGGTCCGGAGCGGCGTGCCGGCCGGCAGGGGCGCCTCCACGACGCCAGCGGCGGACGTCGCCGCCACCGCCGATCCCGTACGGCCGACGGCGAGCCCCGTCAGAGCGCCGCCGAGCGCCCGCGGGCGGAGCGCCCCCGTCGTCGTATCGAGCAGCTCGCCGCTCCCGAGGAGCGCCTTCCGGCCGCTCGGCAGGAGGGCCACCTCGGCCGGGGCGGAAGCCGGGAGCGGAACGGCCTCTGCCGTCCAGCTTCCGGCGAGCGTCGCTTCCGGGGCCGGGGCCGGCCTCGAGCGGCCCGCGGCGTACCCGCCGGCGAACGCCAGGAGGACCGCCAGCGCGCCGGCGAGCCACGCCAGCGGGGACGGGCCGCGCCGGGCCGCCTGCGGCGGCGGGAGAGGCGGGAGCTCGGCCGTCGGCTCGGCCGGGGCGGAGGCGAGGTCGCGCTGGATCGACTCGAGGTGGGGCAGGAGCGCACGAGCCGAGGCCGGACGCTTCCCGGGATGCTTTTCGAGACACCAGGCGACGACCTGTGCGAGCCGTTCCGGGATTCCCGAGACGAGGACCGTCAGCGACGACGGTTCGTGGTTGAGGACCGCGTCGAGCGCCGCGTCGGGGCTCGAGCGGGCGAACGGCGACGAGCCCGTCAGGAGCTCGAAGGCGAGGACCCCGAACGCGAAGAGGTCGCTCCGTCCGTCGACCGGCTCGCCCCGCACCTGCTCGGGGCTCATGTAGCCGAGCGTCCCGACGACGAAACCGGTCTGCGTCAGCGCCGCGGGGCCCGGGGGCTCCTCCTCGCGCGGCGAGGGGGCCGCCGACTGCGGGTAGATCCAGCGCACCAGGCCGAAGTCGGCGATCTTCGCGTTCCCCTGTCCGTCGACGAGGACGTTCTCGGGCTTCAGGTCGCGGTGGATCAGCCCCTTGTCGTGCGCGGCGGAGAGGGCCCGGAGGATTCCGATCGCCCAGCCGACCACCGTCGCCACGTCGGGCCGCCAGCTCCCGCGGAGAGCGCGGCGGAGCGAGCCGCCGTCGACGTACTCCTCGACCAGGTAGCGGATGCGCGTCTCGCTCCCGCCGAAAGGGCCGGGAAGCGCGACCGAGGCCTCGCCGACGTCGTGGATCGCGACGATGTTCGGGTGGGAGAGCGCGGCGGCCGCGCGGGCCTCGCGCAGGAAGCGCTCCACGGCCCTCTCGTCCCGCATCATTCCGACGGGGAGCACCTTCACGGCGACGTCGCGCAGGAGCCTCCCGTCCCGGCCGCGGTAGACGGAGCCCATCCCTCCCGCCTCGATCGGCGCGAGGACTTCGTAGGGTCCGAGTCGGGTGCCGGGAGGCAGCTGCATGCGTCGTCCGTCGTCTCCGCGTCGAGCGGATGATGTTCGAGGTCCGGACGGGAGGCAACGTCTTCCCGCCGACACTAGAATCGCGTCCGATGATCCTCCTCTCACGGACGATCCACTTCAACGCCGCTCACCGTCTCTTCCGGCGCGACCGCTCCGACGAGTGGAACCGCGCCACCTACGGCGCCGCCTCGAACCCCTCCGGCTACGGGCACAACTACGCGCTCGAGGTCGCGGTGGACGGCGCGATCGACCCCGAGGACGGTATGGTCCTCAACCTCGTCGACCTCGACCGGATCCTCAAGGAGGAGGTCGACCGCCCGCTCGACCACCGGAACCTCAACGAGGAGATCCCCGAGTTCCGCGACGTCGTCCCCACCGCCGAGAACCTCGCGAGGTGGATCTGGGACCGCGTCGACGCCCGCCTCGCACGCGACGGCCGCCCCTGCCGCGTCGCGCGCCTCACCCTCACCGTCACCCCGACCTTCCGCGTCGAGCTCACGCGGTAGCTCCCGGGGGAGGGGTCAGGTCTACCATCTACGCTCTGCTCGAG
>CAYVPO010000219.1:1876-5477 GCA_964453825.1 uncultured Holophagales bacterium | reverse complement strand
CGCGTCTCGTTCGCCTCGGTGAAGGGCTACTCGCCGCGCGAGGCCGTGACGTACACGCCGCGCACGAGCCTTCTCGGCGTCCTCGAGAAGGCACGTGGAGAGGAGCCGTTCGCCGTGCCCACGAAGGTCCTCGAGGCCGCGCGCGCCGGCCGCTTCGGCCGCTGGGCCGACCCGGCGCTCGGCAGCGTCCCGGTCGGCTTCCTCACCGACGGCGACACGACCGGCGGCAACTCCGGGAGCCCCACCATGAACGGAAAGGGCGAGGTCGTCGGCCTCAACTTCGACCGCGTCTGGGAGAACGTGGCCGGGGACTTCGGCTGGAGGCCGGAGAGGTCCCGGAACGTGAACGTCGACCTGCGCTACGCGCTCTGGATGATGGAAGAGGTGGACGGCGCGGCCCACCTCGTGAAGGAGCTCCTCCCCTCGAAGTGACGACCGCGAGCGGCGACCCCGACCACGGGAAGGGCGCGCGCGTGCGCCGCGCCGGAGCGTGGCTCCCGGCGACGCTCTTCGCCGCGGTGCTCCTTTCGGCCTTCGCCTGCCGGGAACGGCCCGCGCCGCGGATCGTGGAGGTCCTCGTCCCGTTCCTCCCGGAGTCCCTCGACCCGTACTCCGACCCCCGGCTCGTCTCGCGGAGCATCTACTCGGCGGTCTACGAGCCGCTCGTCGCCGAGCACGAGTCCGGGTTCCGCCCCGCGCTGGCCGAGAGCTGGACGAACCCCGCGCCCGACACGTGGCTCTTCCGGATCGCGGAAGGCGCCGCCTTCCACGATCGCAGCCCGGTGACGAGCCGCGAGGTCGTCCGGGCCGCCCACGCCTCTCGGACCGCCCGCGGCTCGGTCGCTTCGCTCGCCGACCTCCGCGCGATCGAGGTGGCCGACGAGCGGACGGTCCGCTTCCGGACCTTCCGGGCGCCGGAGGACTTCCTCCTTTCCGTTTCCGCGCTGTTCGTCGCCCGCAAGGAAGGCGAGAGTTTCGTCGGCAGCGGCCCCTACCGGATCGTGACCCGGACCCCGGACCGGATCGTCCTGACCCGCAACGACCGGCCCCATCGCGCCGCCCCGTACCTCGACGAGGTCGTCTTCCGGCGCTTCACGAGCGCGGCCGAGGGCCTCCGGCTGATGGAGCGCGACGTTCCGATCGCCGTCGCCGACCCCGCTCCCGCCATGGTCGCCGCCGCGAAGGGCGACCCGCGCTTCCGCGTCGTCACGACCGACACGGGGGGCCTCACGTATCTGGCGATCGGCTTCTCCGCCGGCGCCGGTCCGCTCTCGGACGTCCGCGTCCGGCGCGCGCTCCGCCTCGCCCTCGACCTCCCCGCGCTCGTCGCCGCGGGGACGGTTGCCGGCGGGTCGCCCGCCGGCCGCGTCGTCCCGCCGGGCAGCTTCGGGCACGACCCGCAACGGCGGCCTCCCCCACGCGACCTGGCAGCGGCCCGTCGCCTGCTCGCGGAGGCCGGGCACCCCGACGGCTTCGAGGTCGAGCTCGACGTCGGCCCGAACGCCCGCCGTGCCGGCCAGGCCCTCGCGGCCCAGGCGGCCGGAGCCGGAATCCGGCTCCGCGTCGTCGTCCGCCGCCCGGCGGACTTCGCAGCCCGGATCGAGGGCGGCAGCCCGCTCTACCTCTACAGCTGGTTCGTCGGCCGCGACGCGGGGCAGGCCCTTCGGAACGCGTTCCACACCCGGGACGCCTCGCGCGGCCTCGGCTCGATGAACAGGACGGGCTTCTCGAGCGCCGCCGTCGACGCCGCCTTCGCGCGCCTCGCATCCGCTGCCCGGGCGGAGGAGAGGCTGGCGAGGCTCCGGGAGATCTCGGATCTCCTCGACGAGGGACTCCCCTGGATTCCCCTTTACTCCGCCCGGGAGTCGCGGATACTTCCGGTCGGCCTCGACCTGGGCTGGAGGCCGGACGGTCTCCTCGTGATCGCCGACGCCCGGCCCGCCGGCGGCGGGCGCTGACCCGCCGCCGGCCCCGTCCGCGGGCCTACTTCGTCTTGACCGGGTCCGCGGGGCGCTTCGGGAGCGTCCTCGGCTCCCGCTCGATCGCCCGAAGCACCTCCGCGACCCCGCGCTCGAGCTGCGGGTCGCGGCCGGCCGCGACGGAGGCCGGGTCGTTCTCGACCTCGATGTCGGGCGCGACGCCCTCCCCTTCGATGATGTAGGCCCCGTCGACGTCGTTCGTCGCCTGCTGCGGGACGAAGACCTGGCCGCCGTCGATGAGCGGCCCGCGCCCCGAGATGCCGACGACGCCGCCCCACGTCCGCTTCCCGATGAGAGGGCCGAGGCCCGCCTTCCGGAAGCGGGCCGGGAAGATGTCGCCGTCCGACGCCGAGGTCTCGCTGATGAGCGCGGCCAGGTGGCCGTGGAAGACGGCGTAGGGATACGTCATCGGGAGGTCGCTCGAGAAGCCGAAACGGGTGCCGAGGAGCTTCGAGTCGAGCCGCTCCAGGATCCACTGCGAGACGTTCCCGCCGCCGTTCGAGCGGACGTCGACGACGAGCCCTTCCTTCCGGATCTGCGGGTAGTACCACTTGAGGAACTCGTAGATCCCCGGCGCCCCCATGTCGGGGACGTGGAGGTAGCCGACGCGGCCGTTCGAGAGCTTCGAGACCTTCTCCACGTTGCCGAGGACCCAGTCGAGGTAGAGGAGGCTCGCCTCGTTCTCGACCGGCCGGTAGGTCACCTTCCGGGCCCCCTCGGTCGTCGGCTTCGCGTTGAGCGTGAGGGTCACGGGGTGGGTCTTGTGCTGCAGGAGGCGGTAGGGGTTGTCGCCGCCGGCGAGCGGCTCGCCGTCGACGGCGAGGACGTAGTCGCCGACGCGCGCGTCGACCCCGACCTCGGTCAGGGGCGCGCGGTACTTCGGCTCCTCGTTGTGGCCGCGGAAGACCTTCGCGATCCGGTAGAGGCCCGCCTTCCCATCGAGCTCGAAGCGAGCGCCCGGGAGGCCGACCTTCGCGCGCGACGGACGCTCGATGTCCCCCTCCTCGACGTACGCGTGCCCGACGTTCAGCTCCGCGACCATCTCGCCCAGGAGGTAGGTCAGGTCGGAGCGGTGGGAGACGTGCGGCAGAAGCGCCCGGTAGCGCTCGCCGATCGCCTTCCAGTCGTAGCCGTGCATGTTGCGGACGTAGAAGAAGTCGCGGTACCGGCGCCAGACCTCGTCGAAGACGTTCGCCCACTCCTCGGCGGGAACCCGGTCGACGGCGAGCTCCTTCGTGGAGACGCCCTTCGGCTCCTTCGCCTTCGGCCTGGCGTCCCAGAGCTTGAATCCCTTCTCCTTGCCGCCGCCGCGGACGAGGACCTTCGAGCCGTCGTGCGAGAGGGCCCATCCGTCGACGTTCGCGACGAGGTCGGACTCCTCGCGCTCCTTCAGGTCGAAGATCACGAGCGCCGGCTCGCGATCGGAGTCTCGCCCGTAGAACGGCGCCCCTTCCTTCGTGAAGAGGAGCGCCGTCTTCGTCGCCTCGAGGCCGTCGAGGTTGTCCGCCTCGACCGGGACACGGACGACACGGGAGGAGAGTCCGTCCCAATCGATGACGACCGGCTTCGGCGCCTTCGTCTCTTCCTCCTTCGTCTCCTTCCCGTCGCCCTTCTTCGCGTCG
>CAYVPO010000219.1:0-1776 GCA_964453825.1 uncultured Holophagales bacterium | reverse complement strand
CCTTCTTCGCGTCGCCGGCGGTCACCTCGTCGCTCTCGGGGGCGAACGGGTCGGCGACGTCCTTCCGGAGCGCGAGGCCGAAGACGCCGGTCCGGCGGTTGCCGGCGTAGTTCCACTCGATGTCGGAGATCTGCGGCGCGAACTCGCGGTTCGAGAGGAACCAGAGGACCTTCCCCTCCGGGTCCCACGCGGGCGAGAACGACGAGAACATCTCGCTCGTCACCTTCCGCACCTTCCCGTCCGCGGCGCTCCAGACGTGGAGGACGCGCATCCCCGTGTGCTCGCCCATCGAGAACGCGAGATGCGCGCCGTCGGGCGAGAAGGTGTAGTCGAAGATGCCGCCGAAGCGGTCGTCGGCGATCTCCCTCACCTTCCGGTCGGCCACGCTCACGACGTAGAGCTTCCCGTCCTTGTCGGAGACGGCGACCCGGGCCCCGTCGGGCGACCAGACCGGCGCCGAGAGCATCGAGCCGAAGGTCGTCGTCAGCTGGGTCGGCTTCGCCGAGCCGTCCTGCGGGACGGTGAAGAGCTGCTCCTCGCCGGTCCGGTCGGAGACGAAGAGGATCGTCTTCCCGTCGGGCGACCAGGCCGCGTGCTTGTCGTGCGCGTTCGAGGAGCGGGTCAGGTTCCGCGTCGGCCCCCTCTCGATCGGCGCCGTGAAGACGTCGCCGCGCGCGACGAAGAGAGCGCGCTCCCCCTTCGGCGAGAGCGCGAATCGCTCGACGTTCTTCTCGGCGGAGATGCGCGACGGGCGCGAGGCGAGGCCGTCGCTCGGGACCGTGATCGGGATCGCCCGCTCGGCCTTCGCCGCGACGTCCCAGAGCCGGAGCTCGCCGCCCAGCTCGTAGACGACCTTTCCGGCGTTGTCCGAGCTGGCCCAGCGGACGTCCCACGTCGTCGAACGGGTGAGCTGCTCGAGACCCGAGCCGTCGGCGCCGACCGAGTAGAGGTTCAGCGTGCCGTCGCGGTCGGAGACGAAGTAGACCGCCTCTCCGATCCACATCGGGTCGCGCTCCGTCCTCTTCGACGCAGCGATCGCCTTCTGCGTCCCAGCCGCCAGGTCGTAGACCCAGAGGTCCTGCGCCCAGCCTCCCTCGTAGCGCTTCCAGGTGCGGAAGTCGCGGAAGAGGGGCGAGTAGACGAGCCGCTTTCCGTCGGGGCTGAAGTCGCCGGCGCCCGCCGTATACATCGGGAGCTTCGCCGGGAGCCCGCCGGTGACCGGGACGGTGTAGAGCGCCGACTCCACCTTCGCGCTTTCGGCGTCGCGGAGGGATCGGAAGAGGATCGCCTTCCCGTCGGGCGTCCAGCCGTAGACCTGGTTGTCGCCGCCGTGACGGGGAGCGCCGGGACCGCGCGACGGGTACCAGGTGAGGCGCTTCGGGACGCCTCCGTCCGCCGCGACGACGTAAACCTGCTCGTCCCCCTCGTACTGCCCCGTGAAGGCGATCCACTTTCCGTCGGGCGAGAACTTCGGGAAGAGCTCCTGGCCCGCGTGCGCGGTGACGCGCGCTGCGAGGCCGCCGGAGACGGGAGCGGTCCAGACGTCGCCGCCGTAGCAGAAGGCGACGCGCTCTCCGTGGACGTCGGGGAACCGCAGCAGCTTCGTCTGAGCGGTGGCCGGCGAAGCGAGAACGAAAGCCGCGAGCGCAGCGGCGAAGGTGACCGGGAGGCGCGCGAGGCGCCGGAGCGACTGGTTCATCGGATCCTCCGGCCGGCATCCTAGCGCGCGCCGACGGCCCCCTCTTGGTGCCCCCCTCTTGGTGCCAGGCGTGAAAT
>CAYVPO010000218.1:0-5500 GCA_964453825.1 uncultured Holophagales bacterium | reverse complement strand
TCATCCCCTTGATGTCCTCGGGGCTCGTCTCCTCGCGGACGAGGAGGACCTTCTCTCCGCGCTGGGCCCACTCGAAGGCGTCCTGCGCCGAGAAGACGACGCGGCCGGTGGCGGCGCCGGGGCCAGCGTTCAGGCCCTTGGCGAGAAGGTGCCCTTCCGAGACGGCCGCGTTGCGGGCGGACGGGTCGAAGACGGGTCGAAGGAGCTGGTTCAGCGAATCCGGGTTGACGCGGAGGATCGCCTCCTCGGCCGTGATGAGCTTCTCGCGCTGCATCTCGACGGCGATCCGGACCTCGGCGAAGCCGGTCCGCTTCGCGGTGCGGGTCTGGAGCATGAACAGGCGCCCGCGCTCGACCGTGAACTCGATGTCCTGCATGTCGCGGTAGTGCTTCTCGAGCTTCGCGCGGATGCCCAGGAGCTGGTCGTAGACCTTCGGCATCGCCTGCTGGAGCGTGGCGATCTTCTGCGGCGTCCGGATGCCGGCGACGACGTCCTCTCCCTGGGCGTTGATGAGGTACTCGCCGTAGAAGAGGTTCTCGCCCGTGGCCGGGTCGCGCGTGAAGGCGACGCCGGTGCCGCAGTCCTCGCCGAGGTTGCCGAAGACCATCGACTGGACGTTGACGGCCGTCCCCCAGCTCTCGGGGATCCCGTTGAGCTGGCGGTAGACGATCGCGCGCTCGTTCATCCAGGAGGAGAAGACCGCGCCGACGGCGCCCCAGAGCTGGGCCATCGGGTCTTCGGGGAAGTCGTGCCCCGTCTTCTCCTTGATCGCCTTCTTGAACTCGCCGACGAGCTCCTTCAGCGCCTCGACGGTCAGCTCCGTGTCGAGGTGCGCGCCGAACTTCTCCTTCTTGGCCTCGAGGATCAGCTCGAACGGGTCGCGCTCGTGCTTGCCGACCGGCTTCAGGTCGAGGACGACGTCGCCGTACATCGCGACGAAGCGCCGGTAGCAGTCCCACGCGAAGCGCGGGTTGCCCGAAGCCGTCGCGAGCCCCTCGACCGTCACGTCGTTCAGGCCGAGGTTCAGGATCGTGTCCATCATCCCCGGCATCGAGGCGCGCGCGCCCGAGCGGACGGAGACGAGGAGCGGGTTCTTCGGGTCGCCGAACTTCTTGCCGAGCTTCTTCTCGACGCCGGCGAGGTGCCGGGCGACCTCGGCCTCGAGCCCCTTCGGGTAGCTCCGGCCGTTCGCGTAGAAGTGGGTGCAGACCTCGGTCGTGACCGTGAACCCGGGGGGGACCGGAAGGCCGATCCGCGCCATCTCGGCGAGGTTCGCGCCCTTGCCGCCGAGGAGGTTCTTCTGGCTGCCGTCGCCCTCGGCGGACCCGCCGCCGAAGGAGTAGACGTACTTCGCCCCCCGCGCCGTCGGCGCGGACTTGCTGATCATGGGGTTCCTCCTGAGTTTGGGATGCTCAATGTCTGTGGACGTTCGTCATCGAACGGCCGCAATTCTACCGCCTCGAGGAGTTCGGCCCCGTGGCCCCTCCCGAGGAGGCGCGCGCGAGCGGCGGGCGTCGACTCGCGCACCGGGACGGCCGGCAGCTGGTTCACCCGGCCCGGCGGGCTCTCCCTCCCGGCCTCGGTGTCCGCGGGACCGTCGCCGTCTCTTCGAGCGCCGCTCGCGCCAGGTCCTCGAACCGGCGCCGTCCGCCGGCGGCGAGCCCCGCCTCGACGTCGAGGCGGGGATGGTCGCGGCGAATCCGTGCGAGGACCCGCTCCACCTCGACGCGGTGGTCCTGCCGGTTCCCCGAATGCCCCAGGACGTGCCCGAGGAGCGCGAGGGCCCGGCGGACCTGGCCCCGGGACGCATCGACTTCTGCGAGCGCGACGAGGGCGGGGAGACCGACCGTGACCGAGCCTGTCCGCTCGAACGCGGCGAGGGCGCTCCGGGCGTGGCGGACCGCCTCGCGCGGGCGCCCGTTCGCCGCCGCCAGGTAGGCGAGGTTCCCGTCCAGGAGGCCCGCCAGGTAGGCGCTCCCCACGGACCGGGCGAGGTCCAGGGCCTCCTCGTAGAGCTCGTGGGCGGCGCCGTCCGCTCCCTTCTTGCGTTCCACCTCGCCCAGGAGCATGAGGCAGCGGGCTGCTCCGTACCGGTCGCCGTTCCCTCGCGCCGCGGCGAGTCCTTCGCGGTAGGCCGCCGCCGCGACGTCGAGCTCCCCCCGATCCTCCGCGACGAAGCCGAGTCCCTGAAGCGCCATCACCTCGCCGAGGCGATTCCCTTCGGCGCGGGCGAGCGCGACGGCCGAGGAGAGCCGCCGCTCGGCGTCGTCGAGATCCCCGGCGAAATACTCGACGAGGCCGAGCTGGTTCGTCGCGAAGAGGACCGCGGTCGTGTTCCCGAGATCCCTCGCGACCGAGAGGCTCTCCTCGAAAGGGCCCCTCGCTTCCTCGTGGCGTCCCTCGTCGAGGACGGCGCGCCCGAGGCGGCCGAGCGCCTCGGCGAGAATCCGGCGGCGCCCCTGCGCCCGCGCGAGGGCGATGCACTCCTCGAGCGCGGCGTGCGCTTCTGCGAAACGGCCCCTCATGAGCTCCGCGTGCCCGACGTGCAAGAGGGCCTCGGCCCGGAGCGCGTCCTCGTCCGGCGAGACGAGCTCCAGCGCCTCCCGCAGGTCCGCCTCGGCCGGGCCGAGGCTCCCGAGCCGGAGACGGAAGGAGGCCCGGACGACGAGCGCCGCCGCACCCATCCCTGCGCGCACGGCTTCGTCCGCGAGCGCCTCCCCCTCCAGCCAGCTCCCCCAGGTCCGGTGCGCGGAGGCGAGCGGGCCGAGAGCCGCGGAGAGGAACCCCGTGTCGGCGGTCCGGATGGCTCGGCTCCACGCCGCGCGCACGTTCTCGAGCTCGGAGGCGAGCGACTCGCGCGCCTCCTTCTCGGCCCGCTCCGCGAGAGCCCCCGAGAGCCGCCGGAGGAAGGACGAGAAGAAGGCCGAGTGACGCCCCAGGACCTCCGTCTCCTCGTCCTTCGTCGCCGCCAGCTCCTCGGCCGCGAACGCCCGGAGCACCTCGTGGAGCGCGTAGCGGCCCGACGACCCCTCCAGCCGAAGGAACGACCTGTCCGCCAGCGCGCGGAT
The DNA here is from genome assembly GCA_964453825.1 of uncultured Holophagales bacterium. Lineage (GTDB taxonomy): Bacteria > Acidobacteriota > Thermoanaerobaculia > UBA5066 > UBA5066 > UBA5066. Next base: position 2,432 of record CAYVPO010000218.1, on the reverse strand, counting down.
CGTCCCGGCTCTCGCTCGCCCCACTTCGATCGCCGCCTCCCAGGTCATCCCGCCCGCAAAGGCGGAGAGGGCGCGCAGGACCCGACGCTCCTCCGGGTCGAGCCGGGCGACGGCCTCGTCGAAGACCCTGCGTACCGGAGGAGCCCCGAGGTCGGAGCGCACGGGGAGCGAGAGAAGCCCCGGTCCCCGCGCGAGCTGCGCTGCGACCTCGCCCGGCGGAAGCGCGTGGACCCACCCGGCGGCGACCTCGATCGCCAGCGGGAGCCCTCCGACGACGCGACAGACTTCTGCCGCCGCCTCGAGGTCGGCAGGGGCCGGGTCGAACCCGACGCGCGCCCGCCGAGCCGTCGAGAGGAAGAGCCGGAGCGCGTCGTACCGCGTCGGTTCCGGCGGCGCTCCCCGGGGGGGCGTCTGGAGCCCACCCAGCTCGAAGACCCATTCGCCCGCGACCGAGAGCCGCTCGCGCGAGGCGACGAGGAGGACGACCTCGGGCGCCGAGGCGAGGAGGCGGCCGAGGATCGGGGCCTCGTCGAGGCGCGTCTCGAAGCCGTCGAGAACGAGAAGAAGACGAAGGTCGCCAAGGGCCGCGAGCGCCCTTTCCTCCGGCTCGTCCCGGTCGCCGCTCTCCAGATCGAGCGCCCGAGCGAGCGCGGCCGCGAGCCCCGGGACGCTCGACGCCGACGCGGGTGGGACGAAGACGACGCCGTCCGGGAAGGGGCCGCCGGCGGCGACGAGGCGGGACGCCACCTGGACGGCCAGGCGGGTCTTGCCGACACCTCCGGGACCGAGGAGCGTGAGGAGGCGGCAATCGGGGTCCGCGACCTGCCGGGCGATCGTCTCGACCTCGCGGGCGCGCCCGACGAACGGGGAGACGCTGAGGGGAAGGTTGTTGCGCGGGAGCTCGAGGACCCTTTCCGACGACGCGCTCCGCGTCTCGCCCCGGAGCGCCTTCTCGAGCTCGACCGTCTCCTTCGCGGGCGAGGTCCCGAGCTCGTCGGAGAGGATGCGCCGGCACGCCTCGAGCTGGCGGATCGCGGCGCCCCGCCGGCCCGACGCCGCGAGGAGCCCGGCTACGGCCCGGTGTCCCTCCTCCATCCACGGGTCGAGGGCGAGGAGCCTCCTCGCCTGAGCGAGGGCGCGGGCCGTCTCACCGCGGCCCCGCAGGGCCGAGACGAGCCGGCGCAGGATCGAGAGGGCGAGGAGGCGAAGGCTCTCGCGCTCCCCGAGGAGCCACTCCTCGAACGCGGATGCGTCCTCCACGGCCAGCCCCTCGAGGAGCTCGCCGCGGTAGAGGGCTGCCGCCGGCTCGAGGCGAGCCTCGTCGTCCTCGCCCGACTCGGCCTCTCCTGCCGTCCCCACGAGCGCGCGCACGTCGAGGTCGAACGGCACCTCGTCGTCGAGCCCGACCTCCCCGCGCGTGACGCGGAGGAGGAAGCGGCCTCGGCCCGGAGCCAGCTTTCGCCTCAGGTCCCAGAGCGCCCGTCGGAGCGCCGCGGACGCCCGTCCCTCCGGGAGCTCCGGCCAGAGGAGCGAGACCAGCCTGGTCCGGGGGTGAGCCCCCCGGTTCAGGACGAGCCAGGCGAGGAGCGCCTCGGTCTTCGCCGACTCGAGGTGGACGGGGACGCCGTCGAGCCGGATCTCCCGGCCGCCCAGCCAGCGGAGCTCGAGGCGCGGTCCTTCCGGGATCTCCGCCTTCGACCGGCCGACCGGACCTGCCGCCCCGCGCATCCCCTCGCTCTCCAACGATCCTCCAACGAGCGCTCGGGATTCTACGTGCCGGCCGCGCCGGGTCCGCCCGTGCGGCCGGGAGGGTCCGATGAACGAGACGACGCCCGGGAACGACTCGAAGACCTTCGTTCTGAGGCTCTGGACGGAGACCGCAGACGGACGAAGCTCGTGGAGGTTCAGCCTCGAGGACCCGCGGACCCGCGGACGACGACGCTTCGAGTCCCTGCGCGAGGTCGGCTCGTTCCTCTCGAGCCTCTGCCCCTCCCCGCGCCCGCCACGGCCACGGAAGCGGCCCGTCCGCTCGCGCGTGGCGGCGTTCCTCTTCGCTCTCCTCCTGCCGTGCGGCGCCGCGCTCGGGCAGTCCCCGCGTCTCGCCCTCGGTCACGCCGTCGGGATACCCGGATCCGCCGTCGCCATCCCCGTCGTCCTCTCTTCGGGCGAGGAGCCGGTGGGCGCCCTCTCGTTGCGCGTCCGCGTCGAGCCGCCCGCGGCGGCCGAGTCGGTCACCTTCCGAAGGGCGGCCGCCTGGGCGACGCGGAAGGCGGCCTTCGAGGCTCGCCCCCTCTCCGACGGCGCCTTTTCCTGGATCTTCTCCCTCGCCGAGCCGGCGTCGGCCGCGGCGGAAACGGTCGTCGGCGAGGTCGTCGTCCGGCTCGCACGCTCTCTCCTGCCCGGGACCGAGGTGTCCGTCGTCCTCGACCCGT
>CAYVPO010000217.1:0-5509 GCA_964453825.1 uncultured Holophagales bacterium | reverse complement strand
ACGAGGCAGCAGGTGCCGCGGACGTTCAGGTCGACCGGGACGCCGGCCCGGGAGGCCTCGTAGAGCGCCTCGATGACCGCGGTGTCGACGAGCGCGTTGAGCTTCGCGCGGATCCGCGCGGGCCGGCCGGCGCGCGCGTGCTCCGTCTCGCGCGAGATCCAGCCCAGGACGGTCCGGTGGAGGTCGCGCGGGGCGGTGACGATCCTGTTGTACGAGGTCCGCGTCGCGAGGCCGGTGAGCGTGTTGAAGAGGCGCGTGGCGTCCTCCCCGAACTCGGGGCGGCACGTGAGGAGGCCGAGGTCGGTGTAGACCTTCGCCGTCGCCGGGTTGTAGTTCCCGGTGCCGAGGTGGACGTAGCGCCGGATCTCGTCCTTCTCGCGCCGCACGACGAGGGCGATCTTCGCGTGGGTCTTCAGGCCGACGACGCCGTAGACGACGTGGATCCCCGCCCGCTCGAGGGCCTTCGCCCAGACGATGTTGTTCTCCTCGTCGAAGCGCGCCTTCAGCTCGACCAGGACGGCGACCTGCTTGCCGGCCTCCGCCGCCCGGATGAGGGCGGGGATGACGGGAGAGTCGGAGCTCGTCCGGTAGAGCGTCATCTTGATGGCGAGCGTCTTCGGGTCGTCGGCGGCCTCCTCGATCAGCTCGACGACCGGCCCGAAGGAGTCGTAGGGGTGGTGAAGGAGGAGGTCTCCCTGCCGGATCGCCTGGAAGATGGAGCCCTCCGAGGACGCGAGCGCGGCGGGGAGCGCCGGAGTGAACGGGGCGTCCTTCAGGTCGCGCCGGTCGAGCTTCGCAAGGGCCATCAGGTCCGCGGCGCCGAGGATCCCGGACACCTCGTAGATGTCGTTCTCGCTCACCTCGAGCTGCCGCATCAGGAGCTTGCGCATTCTCTTCGGCGTCTGCGGCGTCACCTCGACGCGGACGACCGCCCCGAACCGCCGCCGCCGGACCTCCTGCTCGATCGTGGCGAGGAGGTCGGAGGCCTCGTCCTCCTGGATCTCGATGTCGGCGTCGCGCGTGATCCGGAAGAGGTACGACGCGAGGATCTCGAGGCCCGGGAAGAGCTCGTCGAGGTTCGCCTGGACGAGGTCCTCGAGGAGGAGGAACTCCGCGTGCGCGGCCTTGACCTTCTTCTTCCCCTCGAGGACCGTCCGCAGGGGGAGGAGGCGGGGAATCGCCGGGGGCATCTTGACGCGCGCGAACTTTACCTCGCCGTTCTCGGGGTTCCGGGTCTCGATGGCGAGGTTCAGCGAGAGGTTCGAGAGGAAGGGGAACGGATGCCCGGGGTCGACGGCGAGCGGCGTCAGGACCGGGAGGACGTTCCTCCGGAAGTAGCTCCGCGCCGTCTCCCTCCGCTCCTCGTCGAGGTCCGCCCACGTCAGGAGGGTGATCCCGGCCGCCGCCAGGCGCGGGAGGAGGTCCTCGTGCAGGCAGGCCGTCTGCTCGGCCTCCATTGCGAGGACCGCTTTCCGGACGAGCGCGAGCTGCTCCCGCGCCGTCAGGCCGTCGTCGGAGCGCTCGGCGAGGTCGGCGGAGAGCTGGTCCCGGAGGCCCGAGACCCGGATCATGAAGAACTCGTCGAGGTTGCTCTCGGAGATGCAGAGGAACTTCAGCCGCTCGAGGAGCGGCCACTTCTCGTCGCGTGCTTCCTCGAGGACCCTCTGGTTGAAGTCGATCCAGGAGAGCTCGCGGTTCAGGAGCGGCGTCCGGGGCGGGGCTTCGGCGCGCTCCTCGACGGCTCCGGCCGGTCCGGCCGGGAGCTCGGCGGGCGCGGGCTCGTCCGGCGGATCGAACGGCGCCGGGACGGGCTCATCGATCGCCTCCGGGCTCCGCTTTCGCCGCGGACGCTGCTCGTGGCGGATCACGTCTCGCTCTCTCCGGCGCTCAGCCCGAGGCTCCCAGCGCGCCCTGCAGCGCGCCGGCGAGCTCGTCCGCGATCGACTCGACGGTTCCCCGTTCGGTCCCCTCGACCATGACGCGGGCGAGGAGCTCCGTCCCGGAGTAGCGGACGAGGATCCGTCCCGATCCGGCGATCCGGCTCTCGGCCCCGGCGACGAGGTCAGGGAAGCCCGGGACCCTCTCGAACGGGACCTTCTCCCGGACCTTCACGTTGCGGAGCACCTGCGGGGCCCGCGTGAAGCGGGCTCCGGCCGCGAGGGGAACCCCGGTGGCGGCGACGAGCGCCGCGACGTGGAGGCCCGTGAGGGTCCCGTCGCCCGTCGTCGTCAGGTCGGCCCGGATCAGGTGCCCCGACTGCTCTCCCCCGAGGAGAGCGGAGTGCCGCTCCATCTCCTCGACGACGTACCGGTCCCCGACGGCGGCTCGGACGAGCCGGATGCCGCGCGCGCCGAGGGCCTCCTCGAGGCCCCAGTTCGACATGACGGTCCCGACGACCGAGCCCGGCTTCTTCCCCTCCCGCTCGAGCTCGAGCGCCCAGAGGAGGAGGACGTCGTCCCCGTCGAGGAGGCGCCCCTCGCCGTCGGCGAGTATGGCCCGGTCGGCGTCGCCGTCGAGCGCGAGGCCGAGGTGCGCGCCGGAGCGGACGACGGCGTTCGCCATCGCCTCCGGGTGCAGGGCGCCGCACCCTTCGTTGATGTTCCGGCCGTCCGGAGCGGCCGCGAGCGGGATCACCTCGGCCCCGGCGCGTCGGAACGCCTCGGGGGCGACGCGGAACGCCGCTCCGTTTGCGCAGTCGACGACGACCTTGAGCCCGGAAAGCCGGGTGGGAAGCGTCTCGACGAGGTGGGTTTCGTAGAGGTCCGCGAGGTCGGAGTCCTCGGCCGGCGGGATCGGCTCCGCCGGCGCGGCGGTAGCGATGCGCCGCTCGATCTCGGCCTCGAGGGCGTCGGGGAGCTTCCGCCCCTCCGAGGAAAAGACCTTGATTCCGTTGTCCGGCCACGGGTTGTGGGAGGCCGAGATGGAGATGCCGGCGCCGGCGCCGAGGGCGCGGACGAGGTGGGCGACCGCCGGGGTCGGGACGACGCCCGCGAACCTCACGCCGGCGCCGGCGGCGATCAGCCCTCCCGAGAGAGCCGCGACGATCCCGGGCGAGGAGACGCGGGTGTCGCAGCCGAGGACGACCGTCAGGGGCGAGGGGCGGCCGGCCTCCCGCAGGACGGATGCGAGGGCCGCTCCGACGCGAGAGACGGTGGCCGGGTCGAGCGGAGACTCCCCGGCTTTTCCGCGGATCCCATCCGTACCGAAGAGCGCACGCATGACCCGCGGAGTTTACGGGACCGGCGGCTCACGCGGGCAGGCGCCGGCTCGCGGCCGCGGCGGCGTCGAGGACGTGGACGAAACGGAGCGTCTCGTCGACGTCGTGAACGCGCAGGAGGACGGGGTTGCGGCCCCGGAGCCGCTCGATCGCGACGGCGCAGGCGGCGAGCGATTCCGGCAGCCTCTCGCCGGCCGGGCGCCCCGAGACGGAGCCGAGGAACGCCTTCCGGGAGGCCCCGAGGACGATCGGCACGCCGTCCGGGCCGATCTCCTCCAGACGCGCGAGGAGCTGGAAGTTCTGCTCTGCCGTCTTCCCGAACCCGAGGCCGGGATCGAGGAGGACCTGATCGGGGCGGAGGCCGGCGACGAGGCAGCGCCGCCGGGCTCGTGCCAGGTCGTGCGCGACCTCGGCCACGACGTCGGGACCGAAGCGGGAGACCTGGAACGTCGTCGCGGGCGTCCCCCTCATGTGGCCGAGGACGATCGCCGCGTCCCGCTCGGCGACGAGGTCGAGGAGGTCCCCCGGCGGATCGAGCCCCGCCACGAGGTTGACGACGTCGGCCCCGGCCTCGAGGGCCCTGCGCGCCACCTCGGTGCGGCGCGTGTCGACGGAGATCGGGATCTCCGGGGCGCCCGCCCGGATCCCGGCGACGACCGGGACGACGCGGGCGATCTCCTCCGAGGCCGAGACCTCGGCGGCGCCGCCACCGTAAGCCGCGCCGCGCGGTCGCGTCGACTCCCCGCCAACGTCGAGGAGGGCGGCGCCGGCCGCGGCGAAGCGCAGGCCCGCGTCGATCGCCGCCCCCGCGGTCTCGTGGAGTCCGCCGTCGGAGAAGGAATCTGGGGTGACGTTGAGGATCGCCATGATCCCTGCCGGAGAGGCGAACCGGAGCTCTCGGCTCCCGAGGAGGATTCGGAAGGTCGTCATGCCCGGCGTCCTGGCGCAGAGTCTAGAGCCCCTCCCGACCCCGCGCAGGCGGGCCGTGGTCGTTCCACGTTCAGCGCTGCCGTCCGGAGCCGCGGACCCGCGCCGCGATCGCTCCGGCCTCCTCGACGGTCCGCGCCCGGAGCGGGGCTGGGCGTGCGCGCCCGAGCCTTCACGTCACTCCGGTAAGCCCATGACGAACGAGCCGTCGTCCGTGCCGCGGCCCGGCGCGGAGCCGTCGTTGATCACGGCGTAGGCGACGAAGCTGCCCTCGACCTCCGAGCGGATGCGCGCCCACGCGCGCTCGACTCCGGGGCACATCTCGCGAAGGACCGCGTCGAACTGTAGAAGCTCGTTCTTCTCCAGCCGGATCTCGGCGCGCGAAGCCGCCAGGCGTCCGGTCGCGCCGTCGAAGACCTCGAGGCGGAAGGTCGCGGCCTGGCTGCGAAGGTTGACGACGGCGAGGTTGGTGCGGGTCCTCTCGTCCTGACGGAGGTCGGGCACGACGACGGACGTCGAGTGGTGCGGCTCGAGGACCGCGGGCTCGAAGAGCCCGTGCGAGCGGCCGTCCGGAGTCACGCTCGTGACGCGGACGCCCGCGAGGATTCCATTCGTCGCGCCATAGGGCCCGATGTAGAGCGGGCCGGCGATCGCGACGCCGGCCTCCGGGGCGCCCGCGAGACCGCGATGCCGCAGCTCCGCGAAGAAGTCCGGCACGTGGAACGTCGCCCGGGGCGCGATCGTCTCCCGGAGGACCGTTCCCGTCGCCGCCAGCGTGACGTCGACCCGCACGGGCTGTTCGCCCGGGTTCGTCACGATCAGCTCCGTCGCATAGCGGCTGCTCTGGACCGCGACCGGCACGACCCACAGGTTCAGCTCGGCCCGGTCGCTCTCCGGCGTCGCCGGGACGAACGACCCGTCGTCGCTCGCGTTGTCGTTCACCGCTCCCCACGCGAGGTAGGGCGCTCTCCCCGCGACCCGCTCGATCCGCGCCCAGCCCAGTCGGGCGGCGAGCCCGGCGACCCGGAGGACGCGGTTCAGCTGCCGGAAGCCCCCGGGCTCGAGGACGACGTCCGGAAGGACCGCGCGTCCCGGCGTGGCCGGGTCTCCCGACTCGACCGTGATCCGCAGCGTGACCGGCCCGTCGTCCGCGCCTCCGGCGTTCACGAGGGCGAGGTTGCTCCGGTCCCGTTCGGTCTCGACGAGCCACGGCACGTACGACGTTTCGCGGAGCGCTTCGAGCCGTCGGACACCGCTGAACGAGACCCCCGCTCCGGCCTGAGTCGTGACGCGAACCGTCGCGGCGAGCGCCTTCGGCGAGGAGGCGCCCGAGGTCGAGACGCGAAGCGTTCCGACGAGCGGTCC
>CAYVPO010000216.1:0-5611 GCA_964453825.1 uncultured Holophagales bacterium | reverse complement strand
GTCCAGGGGGTGCGGACGATCGGAGGGATCGTCGACCTCGCCGGGTCGCTCGCGAGCTGGTTCCTGAAGCGCTGAGACGGAAACGCCCGCCGTCGCCGGCGGGCGGTGTGTCCCGGGAATCAGATGGCGGTGAGGGTGGGATTTGAACCCACGGTAGCCTTTCGACTACACCAGTTTTCGAGACTGGCCTGATAAACCACTCCAGCACCTCACCGCGTCTCGGCCTCGGAGCGGGGCCGGAAGGATAGCGCAGGACTCCCGAACGGGGAAGGCCCGGGCCCCTACTCCAGGAACGTGACGAGGACCTTGATCTTCGCGGCCTTCCCCCAGTCGAGGGTCTTCACCTTCATCGGGACGTTGAAGTCCCCCTCGGTCTTCTGCTTCGCGAGCTTCGTCGCACGGCCGACGTCAGCCAGGACGCCCCCTTCCGCGTCGAGGAGGAGAGCGCGGACCTTGACCTTCTGCCGCGTCCAGCCGTCGTTGCGGTAGTAGAAACGGAGGAGGACCCAGGTCTTGTCGTCGGGGTCCTTCTGCCGCGCCTCCTCGAGGTCGTCCGGCTTCGGGTCGTTGTGCGACTCGAGGGCGAAGATCGTCGCCTTTTCGTGGGCGAACGCGAGGGGGACCCGGTGCTCCCGGGGAACGTCGACCGTCTCCTCGGCCAGCTTCCCGGCGGCGGCGGCGGGACCCGTGGCGAGGATCGCGAGGATCGCGGCGAGGGCGGCAGGGAGGAGGCGCGGGAGGATTCGGGCCATAGCGATCCGTTCTACGTTTCCGGCGGCCCCCGCGTTTGTCGTCCGGGCGGGTTTTCGGCGCCCTCGGACGCGCCCGGAGACGGACATGCCGCTTGACGGATCGGCGCCGGCGGGGCAGAGTTCCCGTCCCCGCGGACGTGGACAGGTGTCCGAGCGGTTTAAGGAGCACGGTTGGAAGCCGTGTGTAGTCGAAAGGCTACCGTGGGTTCGAATCCCACCCTGTCCGCCACGTTCGTCCCTCGGGCGCGCCCGGGATTCCGGCCGCGCCCCGGCTCCGTAGACTAGAATCCCCGGCCCGGGCCCCTGGGTGAGTTCGGGTCCCGCGCGACGAGCTCCCTCGAACCGTGTCAGGTCCGGAAGGAAGCAGCACTAAGAGGAACGGCTCGGGCGCCGCGGATCACCCGGACTCATCGAGGGGCTCGGCTTCTTCGATGACGACGAAAGCCTTCGTCCCGCTCGCCCGCAAGTGGCGCCCCCGGACCTTCGCCGACGTCGTCGGACAGGCCGAGATCGTTCGCGCCCTGACGAACGCCCTGACCCAGGATCGGATGGCGCACGCGTACCTCTTCTCGGGGCCGCGCGGCGTCGGGAAGACGACCTCGGCGCGGCTGCTCGCGGCCGGCATCAACTGCCGGACGGCCGCCGGGCCGACGCCGAGCCCGTGCGGGACGTGCGAGTCGTGCCAGGAGGTCCTCGAGGGGCGCTCCATCGACGCGCTCGAGATCGACGGCGCCACGCACGGCAAGGTCGACCAGGCCCGCGACCTGATCGAGATCGTCGGGTACGCCCCCGTGCGGGACCGCCGGAAGGTCTTCATCATCGACGAGGTCCACGCGATCTCCACGGCAGCCTTCCAGGCGCTCCTGAAGACGCTCGAGGAGCCGCCGTCCCACGCCGTCTTCATCCTCGCGACGACGGAGCGGCACAAGATTCCCGCCACGATCCTGTCGCGCTGCCAGAGGTTCGACTTCCGGCGCCTCACAGACAGCGAGGTCGCCGACCGGCTTTCCGAGATCGCCGGGCGCGAGGGGTACTCCGTCTCCTCCGAGGAGAAGCCCTCCCCCTGGGTGGAGCCGGCCGCGCTCGCGGCTCTCGCCGCCGCGGCGACCGGAAGCCTCCGCGACGGCCTCTCCCTCCTCGACCAGGCCGTCGCCCAGACGGGGGGGCGCGTCACGGCGGGCGACGTCGCGCTCCTCCTCGGCTCGCCCGACCGGACGGCCCTCGTCGCCCTCCTCGCCTCGGTCCTCGCGGCCGACCGCGCGGCCGTCCTGCGCGGCGCGGCGGAGTTGGACGCCGCCGGGTCGGACCCGCGGGCGACGGCGCACGACCTGACGCTCCTCGTCCGCGGGACGGTCCGCTTCGCGGCCGATCCGTCGGCCCCAGCGATCGCGGGCCTCTCGGAGGACGGCTCCGCCGCGCTCCGCGAGCTGGCCCGGGCGACGCCCTACTCGACCCTCCTCCGCGTCCTGACGTTCCTGACGGAGGCGGAGGGGATGCTCCGGCGGAGCGACGTCCCCGCCCTCGCCCTCGAGGTGCTGCTCCTCCGTCTCGCGGAGCTCCCGCGCCTCGTCCCGATCGAGGAGATCCTCTCCTCCGGCGCGGGGCTCCCCGCCGTCGCCGCGGCCGGCATCGTCGCCGCACCGCCGCCCGCCGCGCCTCCCTCCTTCGCGCCCCGGCCGCCCGCCCCGGCGGAGCCTTCCCGCAAGGCGCCCGCGCCCGAGGCGAAGGCTCCGGCCGCGCCCGAGGCGCCCCGCTTCGTCGGCCTCACTCCGCTCGAGGTCGCCGACCCGGAGCCGGAAGTCGCGGCCGACGCGGCGACGGCGTTCCGCGAGGCGGTGGAGAAGCGTCACGGAAACCTCGGCGCGGCCCTGGAAGACGTCTCCGTCTTCGTCGAGGGGCGGGTCGTCCGCCTCGTCCTCGACCCGCCGAGCCCGCCGCTGGCCAAGCGGCTCGGCGAGCCCGCCATGAAGAAGGTCCTCGACGAGGCCGCCGTCGCCGTTCTCGGCGCGAAGGCGGCCGTCACCGTGGAGAGCGCAGAGCCGGCCGGCGGCGACCTGAACGCCGCCGCGGCGGCCGCCGACCCGGCGAAGCTCGAGCGCGAGAACCTGAAGAAGAGGGCCGCAGCGGACGAGCGCGTGAAGAAGATCCTCGACATGTTCGACGGCGAGATCGCCGAAGTGAAGCCCGACGAGCGGAAAGCGTGACCCCGCTCCCGGCGCTCGGGCGCCTCGTCGCGGCGCTCGAGCGCCTTCCGGGAATCGGCCCGAAGAGCGCGCGGCGCATCGCGCACTTCCTCCTGACCTCGCCCCCGGACGCTCCCGAGGGGCTCTCGGCGGCCATCCTCGAGGCACGCGCGCGGACGCGCACCTGCTCCGTCTGCCACGCCCTGACCGAGGTCGACCCCTGCACGTTCTGCTCCGACCCGGCGCGGGACGGGGCGCTGCTGGCGGTCGTCGAGGAGCCGTTCGACGTCGAGGTGCTCGAGCGGACCCGCGAGTTCCGGGGGCGATATCACGTCCTCGGCGGGGCGCTCGCACCGCTGCGCGGCATCGGCCCCGATGACCTCCACGTCTCGAGCCTCCTCGAGCGGGCGGCCTCGGGCGTCGCCGAGGTCGTTCTCGCCACGAACCCGAACGTCGAGGGAGAGGCCACCGCCCTCTACCTCGCCCGTCGTCTCAAGCCGCTCGGGGTGCGGGTGACCCGCATCGCCTTCGGCCTCCCCGTCGGCGCGGCGATCGAGTTCGCCGACGAAGTCACCCTCGGCCGGTCCCTCTCGGGACGGCGGGAGGTCTAGCCGGAAGTGCGGTGCCGGGCATCGGTTACACTAGCGAGGATCGGCGTCATATGACGGATTTCGTCCTTTTCGACGAGGAGTTCCAGCAGATCAAGGAAGTCATCGGGCGGCTCAAGGCGGACGCCCAGGCGAAGGTCGTCTTCATCGTCGACAAGAACGGCCAGCAGATCGCCGCCCAGGGCGACCTCGAGTCGCTCGACACGACCTCCCTCGCCTCCCTCACGGCCGGGAACGTCGCCGCCACGGACGGCCTCGCCAAGCTCATCGGCGAGAAGGAGTTCCCGGTCCTCTTCCACGAGGGCGAGAAGGACAACGTCTACATCGCCATCGTCGACCAGCGGGTCATCCTCGTCATCATCTTCGACGAGCACTCTTCTCTCGGCCTCGTGCGGCTCCGCGTCCGAAAGGCGACCCAGGACCTCGAGCGGATCTTCGTCGCGATTCAGCGGAAGGTCGAAGAGGAGAAGGAGCGGCGGCACGAGGGCGTCGACTCCCCGTTCGCCGAGATCACCGACGAAGACATCGACAGCCTCTTCCGGGAGTGACGATGACGGGCACGCGCGAACGACGGCCTGAGGGAACCCCCCGCGCCGCGGAGGATTGTCTGAGGGTGCCGAAGCGATGACCTTCATCAACTACGCCGCCCGCGAGATCAACTGCAAGATCGTCTACTACGGCCCCGGCCTCTGCGGGAAGACGACGAACCTGCAGTACATCTACGACCGGACGAACCCCGCGGCGAAGGGGAAGCTGATCTCCCTGGCGACCGAGACCGACCGGACGCTTTTCTTCGACTTCCTTCCGCTCGACCTCGGGACGGTGCGCGGCTTCAAGACCCGCTTCCACCTCTACACGGTTCCCGGCCAGGTCTTCTACGACGCCAGCCGGAAGCTGATCCTCAAGGGGGTCGACGGCGTGGTCTTCGTCGCCGACTCCCAGGAAGCCCGGATGGACGCGAACGTCGAGTCGCTGCAGAACCTCGAGAAGAACCTGCACGATCACGGCTTCGACCTGGCGACGATTCCCTACGTCCTCCAGCTCAACAAGCGCGACCTCCCGACGGCCATCGCGGCCGACGAGATGTACCGCCAGCTGAACTTCAAGGGCGAGCCCACCTTCGAGGCGACCGCTCCGACCGGCGTCGGCGTCTTCGACACGCTGAAGGCCGTCGCGAAGCAGGTGCTGATGGAGCTGCGGAAGAAGTAGCCCGGACCTCGGACGAGGACCCGCGGAAACGCGAAGAGGCGGGGAAACCCGCCTCTCGTCGTTCCGGGCCGTGCCCGTGGGTGCAGCCTATTCCTCGGGGAGCTCCTTCTCGTCCTCCTCCTTGCGGACGCCGCCGGGCAGGAGGTACTTCAGGACGATGTCGGCGAAGCGCTCCGCGAAGGACGAGCGGGCCAGGGCCTCGTCGAAGCCGGCCGCGACGGCCTTCTCCTTCAGGTCCTTCCGGGCGATGTCGAAGTAGCCGACGATCGGGATGTGCGCCGTGGCCTTCGCAGACTTCAGCGCCGCCAGAACCTCGAACGGGGAGCTCTTCAGCGCCAGGTCGACGACGACGATCACGGGAGCCCCGGGGTCGATCGCGGCGGCGACCCCGGCGGGGTCGGAGAGAAAGACCGTCGACGCCCCGACGGACTTCGCCGCGTTGTCGATCTTCGTCCTCCAGAACGGGTCTTCGACCAGGGCGATGACCTTGCGATTCATCGAGGCCTCCTCGGAGCGGACGTCTCATGGGCCGCGGACTCTGCTCCTCCGCATGTCAGGGACGCCCCCAGTATAGGCCGGGCGCGTGCCCGGACGGCTCAGCGCCGGAAAAGGGGGAGGAGGGTCGGCTCGAGGCGCCGGAGGAGCTCCGCCGTCGCGTCGACGTCCCGCCGGCAGTAGTCGAGGATCTCGGGCAGCCGCCCCTCGGCGTAGGCGTCGCCGACGGCGTAGCCGTGCATCTCCTCCGACTTCGGGGAGGGGATGCCGAACGCGACGCAGGCGGCGTGCAGCGAGGGGCGCGTCCCGGCGGCGCCCTGGAACGTCAGGACCTCCATCAGGTCGACGTGCGACTCCACCGAGT
>CAYVPO010000215.1:0-5690 GCA_964453825.1 uncultured Holophagales bacterium | reverse complement strand
CGATCTCCTCGCCGCCGGAGACGCCCGAGAGGACCTCCACCTGGCTCCCCGCCGCCGCGCCGAGCTCGAGCGGCCGGAAGAGGGCGGCGCCCTCCTTCACGAGGAGGACCCCCTGCTTTCCGCCGACTTCGACGACGGAGGCCGCGGGGACCATCACCTTTGGTTTCGCCTCCGCGTCCACCTTCGTCTCGGGGTTCAGGAAGACGACCCGGCACGACATCTCGGGGAGGATCCGGGCATCCCGGTCGAGGATCTCGATCTTCACCTTCACGGAGCCCTTCTGCCGGTCGGCCGTCGGGACGATCTGCCGGAGGCGCGCCTCGTAGGGCTTGTCGGGGTAGGCGTCGAGCGCCACCTCGGCCGGCTGGCCGATGGAGAGCCGCCCGAGGTTCTGCTCGTTGATGTCGGCTTCCATCTCGAGGGAGCCGAGGTCGACGATGACGGCGAACGTCGCCCCCGCCGAGCCGGAGCCGCCGAAGCCCTGCGGCGAGACGGTCTCGCCGACGAAGGCCTTCTTCACCGTGACGACGCCGTCGATCGGAGCGTAGATCTCGGCGTTGCGGATCAGCTCCTCGACGTAGCGCACCTGCGCTTCGATGGAGGCGACCTGCGCCTCCAGCGCCTTCACCCGCGCGTCCGCCCCGTCGAACGCCTGCTGGCTGCCGACCTGCTCCGTCAGGAGCTTCGTCGCGCGCTGCCGCTCGATCCGGGCGTTCGTGAGCTCCGCGAGCGCCTGCTCGCGGGAGGCGGCGTACTGCCTGCGCTGCGCCTCCAGCTCCTGCGATTCGAGCCGGGCGACGAGCTCGCCCTTCCGCACCTTCTGCCCCTCCTCGAGGTTCAGCCAGGCGACGCGCCCGACCGACTTCGGGGAGATCTCGGCCTTGCTCCGGGCCACGATGTAGCCCGAGGCGGTCAGGACGGTGGAGGCCTGGGTCGGCGTGACGAGGGCGACCCGGGTGAGGGAGACCTCCGGAGCGCGGAGGGTCACGCCGCGGGAGCCGGCGAGGACCAGGAACGCGGCGAGGGCGACGACGATCGCGGTCGCAACGGCGGGAAGGACCCAGCGGCCCCGGTCCGGGCGGTCGTCGCGCCGGATCTTCAGGGCGGAGAGGTCCGCGGTGCGGTTGGTCGGTTCGATGAGGCTCATCTCGCTCTCCCGGATGGGTTTGCACACGACGAGCCCGCCGCGGGCGGCGGGCCGGGCCGATCTCCCTTCCGGCTCTTCGCGTAAGTTACGGGCTGGGGCTCTTCACAGTTTCAGCGAGGGCCCGGGCGGAACGCAAGGAGTCGAGGAACGCGTCGAGGTGGCGCTCCTCCGTCCGGAGGCTCCCGAGCGCGGCGTGGAGCGCGTAGCGCCCCTTCACGACCCCGTGCGAGATGAACGAGCGGCCCTCGCGGTTCACCGTCTCGAGGACCCTCTGGTTCAGCGCGTCGCGCTCCGACTCCGAAAGGCCGGCCGGGGCGAGGCGGAAGACGACGACGGAGAAGAGGACCGGGGCGAGGAGCTCGACGTCCGGCTCCCGGCGGAGCCGCTCCTCGAGCTGCACGGCGAGGTCGATGTGGCTCCGGAGCCGTTCGCGAAGCCCTTTCGCCCCGAACGTCCGCATCAGGATCCACGCCTTCAGCGCCCGGAACCTCCGGCCGAGCTGGATGCCGTAATCCATGTACTCGCGGACCCCCGCGCTCCCCTCGGGCGTCTCGAGGTAGGTCGGGACGACGGAGAACGCCCTGCGCACGCGCTCCATCCTCCGGAAGAAGAGGCCGGTGCACTCGAGCGGGAGGAAGAGCCACTTGTGGGGGTTCCAGACGATCGAGTCGGCCTCCTCCCACCCGGTGAAGAGCGGCCGCTTCTCGGGGAGGCTCGCCGCGGCGCCGGCGTAGGCGGCGTCGACGTGCATCCAGAGCCCCTCGCGGCGGCAGAGGGCGGCGATCTCCGGCAGCGGGTCGATCGTGGCGACGGCCGTCGTCCCCGCCGTCGCGACGACGGCGATCGGCCTCCGTCCCGCGGTCCGGTCGGCCGCGATCGCCGCCTCGAGAGCCGCGACGTCCATCCGGTGCTCCGCGTCGGTCGGGATCTTTCGGAGGCCCGAGATCCCGAGGCCGAGGACGACGCACGCCTTGTCGATCGAGGAGTGGGCGAGCTCCGATCCGTAGACGACCGCGGGCGGGAGCCCCGCGAGCCCGGTCTTCCGCACGTCGGGGAAGGCCTGCTCGCGGGCGGCGGCGAGGGCGATGAGCGAGGCGGCCGAGGCGGTGTCGGCGAGCTGGCCGTCGAACTCCGGCGGCAGCCCGACGAAATTCGCGAGCCACCGGACCATCGCCTGCTCCATCTCGTTCGAGGCGGGGGAGGTGCGCCAGAGGATGCCGACCTGGTTGTAGCCCGCGGCGAGCGTCTCGCCGACGATCCCCGGCACCGAGCCGTTCGTCGCGAAATAGCCCATGAAGCCCGGGTGCTGCCAGTGCGTCAGGTTCGGCTCGACGAGACGGTCGAGGTCGCGCTCGATCGCCTCCCACGGCTCGGGGTCTTCCGGGGCATTCGGCGGGAACTGCGCGAGGAGCTCGCCCGGCTTCGTCCGGGCGAGGACGGGGCGGCTCTCGATCGTCTCGAAGTAGCGGGCGAGGCGCTCGACCGCGGCGCCGCCCCAGGCCCGGAGGGTGTCGGGGGAGAAGTCTCCGTTCATGGTCCGTCCAGTCTAGTGCGGCCCGAACCTCAGCGGAGGAGCGGGGCGGCGAACGGGGCGACGAGCCGGCCGAGGACGCTCGGGGCGGGCTCGCCCCGGGCGAGCGTCCGGAGCCGGACGACCTGCTCGAGACCGAGGCCGAGCGCGAGAACGAGGAGGAGGAACGATCCGAGGCCGCCGTTCCCGATCAGGAGGCGCGCGGCGTGGGCCGGGGCGGTGAGGCCGGGATAGACGAGGAGGAACCAGGCCGTTCGCTTTCCCCAGGTCAACGCCGCGAATCCCCTTGCCCCGGCGAGCCGACGCTGGTCGGCCGGCGGGAGGAAGGAGAGGAGCGGCTCGAGCATCAGGAACCGGTCGGCGAGGGACCGCTCCTCGTCCGGGGCCGGGGCCTCCGGCGTCGCGGCCGGGGCGGGAGCCGGCGCGAGCCGGGCGAGCCGGGCGGCGGCGTAGAGCGGCAGCCCGAGGACCGACCCCATCGGCCGGTCCGGACCCATCGCGATGGCGAACCGCGCGAGCGACTCCGGGAGGAGGTAGACGAGGAATACGAGGAACGGCTCGACCGGCGCCTCGACGGGAGCGGCGCCGGCGCGGGCCGCGACGTGGGCGGCGCCGACGAGCGACGCCAGCATCGCGAGGAGGGCGGCGACGCCGACGGCGAGCGGCGCGGGGATCGAGGCGAGGGTGAGAGTCGTGCCGCGGACCCCCAGCTCGACCTCGAGCCGGGCCTGGACGTGCGCGGGAAGGAGCCCGACGACGGGGGAGAGGAGAAGCGCCACGATCCGCGTCGCACCCCGCCGCTGGACGTCGCGTCGAGCCTCCGCGCGGCCGGCCTCGCTCGCCTCGTCGTAGGGGAGGACGAGGCGGATCGCGTGCTGGTCGTCCCAGCGGGCGAGCTCGTACCAGGCCTCGCCGCCGGGCGCGTCACCGGCGTCGACCACCTCCCAGAGCTCCTCCTCCCAGCGGATGGCCGTCCCCGGGTGCAGGACGCTCCCCGGCCCGGCGGGGCGGCGTGTGACCCACTCCTTCGGACGGGGACAGGTGAGGCGCACGTGCCCGGATGAAGCGAGGTCGATCCGGTCGGGGCCGAAGGGGCGCGGCACGGCCGGCCACTATACGTTCCGCGCGGCGCCGAACGTACACTCGCGGCGATGGCCGAGGGGCGGCTCCTCCGATCGCTGTCGAAGCTCCACGTCCGGGACCTCGGACGCCCGGTCTCCGGACGGAGCCTCCGGTCGCAGTTCGACCGGGCGGTCGCCGTCGTCCTGCGGCTGCTCGCCCTCCTCGCCGTCGCGGCGCTTCTCCTCGAGCACGGCTTCGACCTCTCGCCCGAGGCGACGGTCGCCGTGCGCCACGTGCTCGAAGTCGTCCTCCTGACGTTCGTCGGTCTCGGCCTGCTTCGGCTCGTGACCCGCGACGACCGGCGCGCTTTCCTGCGGGAGCACCGGCTCGACGCCGTCGTCTGGGCCGTCGTCCTCCTCGGATTCGCGGGCCGCCAGGGAGGGGGGGCCGCCTCCGTTCGTCTCTTCGGCCTCGACCCGGACGATCTGGCGGGCGCGTGGCTCGCCGCGACCCAGGGCCTCATCGTCCTCTCGATCCTCCTCGGGGCCCTTCGCGACAGCCGGCGCCTCGTCGGCCGCCGTGTCCAGCCCCAGCTCGTCATCCTCGTGAGTTTCGGTCTCCTCATCGCCGTCGGCACGGGACTCCTGCTCCTTCCGCGCGCGACGCACGCGCCCGGCCTCGGCTTCGTCGACGCGCTCTTCACCGCGGCGAGCGCGGCGTCTGTGACCGGGCTGACGGTCGTCGACACCGCCACGACGTTCACGCCTCTCGGCCAGGCTTTCCTCCTCGCCCTGATCCAGGCGGGGGGCCTCGGCATCATGACGCTCACGACTTTCTTCGCGTTCGCCTTCTCCGGCGGGACGCTCCGGCAGTACGCGAGTCTCCAGTCTCTCCTCGGCGAGCAGAGCCTCGGCCACATCCGTTCGACGCTCGCCCAGATCGCCCTCGTGACACTCGGGTTCGAGACGGCCGGGGCCGCGATCCTCTACCGGCATCTCCCCGAAAGCGCCGTCTCCGAGGCCGGACGGCTCTTCTCCGCCGTCTTCCACAGCGTCTCGGCGTTCTGCAACGCCGGGTTCGCCCTCCACGGGCGGAACCTCGCGGCGCCCGGGTTCGCGGAGAACGTCGTCGTCCAGGCGACTGTCGTGGTCCTGGTCGTTGCGGGAGGGCTCGGCTTCCCGGTCCTCGCGGCGCTGGGAGCGGCCGCGCTGCGGCGCCGGCGCCGCCTTGGGCTTCACGTCCAGCTCGTCCTCGCCGTCTCGGGATTCCTCCTCCTGCTGGGGACCGGCGGCCTCTACCTGCTCGAGCCCGGCGGCGGGGCGCTCGGAGCCTCGGGCGGCGACCGCCTCCTGTCGGCGTTCTTCCACTCCGTCTCCGCCCGAACCGCGGGGTTCAACACCGTCGAGCTCTCCCAGCTCGCGCCGGCGACGCTCTTCGTCCTGATGCTCCTGATGTGGATCGGCGGCTCCCCGGCCTCGACCGCCGGAGGGATCAAGACGACGACGGCCGCCGTGGCCCTGCTCACGGTCGTGTCGATCGCCGGGGGCAAGGAGCGCGTGGAGCTGTTCCGTCGGCGCCTGGGCGACGCGTCGATCCAGCGCGCTTTCGCCACCGTCGTCGTCTCCGTCTTCCTCCTTTCCCTCTCGGTCCTCGCCCTGCTCGCCCTCGAACGGAAGCCTCCGCTCGACCTGGCGTTCGAGGCGGTCTCCGCCCTCTCGACGGTCGGGCTCTCCACGGGGATCACGGCGTCCCTCGGTGTCCCGGCGAAGCTCCTCCTGGCGGCCCTGATGCTCGCGGGACGCGTCGGTCTCCTCGGCTGCGTCCTCGCGGCAACCCCGCTCCGGCGCGACGCGCGGCACGAGTACGCCCGCGAAGACGTCCTGATAACGTAAGGCCCATGCCGAGACAGTTCGCCGTCATCGGGCTCGGGAACTTCGGCTCCCAGCTCGC
>CAYVPO010000214.1:0-5700 GCA_964453825.1 uncultured Holophagales bacterium | reverse complement strand
ACGTCCAGGTCGGCTGGGGCATGGGCCGGCGGACGAACGGCTCGGCGATCGTCCGAGCGATCGACGCCCTCGGAGCGATCAGCGGAAACCTCGGCATCCCCGGTGGGGGCGTCAGCTTCTACTTCAAGCGGCGCGGCGCCTTCGACACGTCGTTCCTCCGCAAGACCCCGCCCCGGACCCTCTCCGAGCCTCTCCTCGGCCGCGAGATGCTGGAGGCGAAGGAGCCGCCCGTCCGCGCCGTCTGGATCACGGCCGCGAACCCCGTCGCAATGCTGCCCGACTCGGCGACGGTGGCCCGTGCCCTCGAGACGCGCGACCTCGTCGTCGTCGTCGACTCGTTCCTGACCGACACAGCCCGCCGGGCCCACCTCGTCCTCCCGACGACGACGCTCGTGGAGGACGACGACCTCCTGGGCGCCTACGGAAACCACTGGCTCGGCGCCTCCGTTCCGGTCGTCGCCCCTCCGCCCGGGGTGAAGAGCGACCTCGAGATCGTCCAGGTCCTCGCGGCGGAGATCGACCGGACGGCCGGTGCCGACCACGAGCCGATCGCGCCGAAGGTCGCCGGGACGGCGAAGGAGTGGAAGAGGCGGATTCTCCGGAAGGTGGAGCCCCTCGGCCTGACCGTGGAGCGGCTCGAGAAGGAGTCGGTGCGAAACCCGCTCGCCCCGACCGTTCTCTTCGAGGAGGGTCGCTTCCCCACGCCGACCGGCCGGATGCGCCTCCTGGCCGATCTCCCCGCGCCTCCCGAAGAGGAGCCGGGATACCCGCTCTGGCTCTTTTCGAGCTCGACGGAACGCTCGCAGTGCTCTCAGTGGGCCGGGGAGCCGCCGGAGCTCCTGGAGGCGACGTGCCACCCCGACGCCGCTCCGGGCTTCCCGGACGGCGCCGACGTCGTCGTCGAGAGCGTGATCGGGAGCCTCAAGGCCCGCCTCCGCCTCGACCCCTCGCAGCGACGGGACGTCCTGATCGTGCCGAAGGGGGGCCACTTCGACTCCGGGACCTGCGCGAACGCGCTCGTCCGCGCGCGCACGACCGACGCCGGCGAGGGGGCCGCCTACCTCGACTGCCGCGTGAGGGTTCGCCCCGCGTGAGCGCCCCGCCCGCCCCCCTCGACGGCCCGCGAGCCGCCCTGCGCGCGGCCCTCCTCGCGCACGCGCCGGCCGACGAGGCCGAGGAGCGCGACCGCGCGGAGATGCTCGCCCTCGTCGAACGCGAGCCCGCGTGCTTCTCGCGTGCGACGTTCTCTCCGGGCCACTTCACGGGAAGCCTCTTCGTTTTCTCCGCCGCCGACGGGCGGGTCCTCCTCCACCACCACCGGCGCCTCGGCCGGTGGCTCCAGATGGGAGGGCACGACGAGGGAGAGCACGCACCGGCCGTCACGGCGCTCCGGGAAGGGCGGGAGGAGTCGGCGCTCGACGACCTCGTCCTCCTCTCGCCGGCGATCCTGGACCTCGACGTCCACCCGATCCCGGCGGCGAAGGGGGAGCCGCCGCACGCCCACTTCGACGTCCGCTACGCCGCGGTCACGCGCGAGCCGTCGTCCGCCCGAGCCGACGAAGCCGAGTCGCTCGGCCTCGCCTGGCTGCCTCTCGCAGAGGCGGCCGTGAGAATGGGAGAGCCGGGCGCCCACCGCGCGCTCGCGAAGGCGGCCCGGCTCCTCGGCCTCGCTCTTTGAGCTCTCCTGCGGGCGGCAGGCCGCAGCCCGCGCGGCGCGCTCAGAGCGGGTTCAGCGTGATCGAGAGGATGTCGCGGCACCCCTCGGCGACCTTCGCGAGGAGGCCCCGCGCCGGTTCGCTGTCGAGCTGGATCCGCGCGCTGGCGGCCTCGGCCCCGTCGAAGACGACGTTCTCGGTCTGCTGGACGTTGATCCCCGCCTCGCGCAGCGCCCCGAAGACGTGGGCGAGGACGCCCACCCGGTCCCGGTGCCGCACCGTCAGGAGCCAGCGGGCGGGCGAGCGCCCGCAGAGGTTCACGGCGTTCGGCACCTCGCCCGACGACTTGAAAGCCGCGACGATCCGGACGACCTCCGCGGCGATCGCGTTCTGGGCCTGCTCGGTGGACGCTCCGACGTGGTGCGTTCCGACGACACCCGGCAGGCGCCCCACCTCGTCCTCGAACGCGCCCGTCCCGCCCGACGGCTCCCGCTCGAAGACGTCGAGCCCCGCCCGGATCCCCTTCGTCGCGATCGCTTCCTTCAGCGCAGCGGCGTTCACCGTCTCGCCTCGGCTCGTGTTGACGAAGAGCGCCCCGGGACGCATCGCATCGAAGAAGGCGCCGCCGAGGATGCCCCGGGTCTCCTTCGTGAGCGCCAGGTGGACCGACACGACGTCGGAACGCGAGGCGACCTCGCGGAGCGACGCGACGCGGACGACGCCCGCCTCGGCGGCCCGCTCCGCGTTCAGGGAGGGGCTCCAGGCGACGACCTCCATGTCGAAGGCCCGCCCGCGAGAGGCGACCTCCCTCCCGATCGCGCCGAAGCCGGCGATTCCGAGCGTGCGGCCTGCGAGCCCGCGTGCTTTTCCGTACTCCGCCTTGTTCCAGAGTCCCGCCTTCAGGTCGGCCGTCTGGTCGGCGATCCGCCGGTCGAGCGCGAGGATCAGTCCCCAGGCGAGCTCCGCGACGGCGACGGCGTTTTTCCCCGGGCAGTTCGAAACGGAGATCGCCCGCGCCGACGCCCCCGGGAGGTCGATCGTGTTGACGCCGGCCCCGGCCCGGACGACGAGCGAGAGGCTCCGGGCCTGGTCCATCTCGGCCACCGTGACTTTCGTCGACCGGACGACGAGGACCTCGGCGGCCGTGTCGCGAAGGCGCCAGCCGAGGGCCTCTCCCTCGAGCTTCGGCTCGTAGTAGACCTCGCACCCGAGGGAGCGGAGCCCCTCGAGCCCCGTCTCCTCGAACTTGTCGGCGACCAGCACGCGCATCGGAGATCTCCCTGCCGCCCCTCTCGGGCCGTCGTCGCCCGGGGCTCCCGCCCCGGAGGGTCAGAATCGGTGGACGAAGAGCCCGGAGCGGAGCTTCGGCTCGAACCAGGTCGACTTCGGCGGCATCGTCTCGCCGGCATCGGCGATCGCCATCAGCTCGGCGATCGTCGTCGGGTACATCGAGAACGCGGCCGCGCACTCCCCCGAGGAGACCCGCTTCTCCAGCTCCGCGGTCCCGCGGATCCCGCCGACGAAGTCGATCCGCTTGTCGGTGCGCGGGTCGGCGATGCCGAGCAGCGGCGCGAGGAGCCGGTCCTGGAGGATCGAGACGTCGAGCGAGCGAATCGGGTCGTCGGCGGGGACCGGGTCCTTCGGCGTCAGGGTGTGCCACCGGCCCGAGAGGAACATCCGGACCTCGCCCTTCCTCTCCGGCTCGGCCGTCTCCGCAGCAGCGACGTGGAAAGACTTCTTCACCTCGGCGAGGAAGCCCTCGGGGGTCCGTCCGAGGAGGTCCTTCACGAGCCGGTTGTACGGGAGGATCCGGAGCTCGCGGTCCGGGAAAATCGCCGCGGGGAACCAGCGGACCGGGTGGTCGGCAGGGACCGGCTCCTTCTCCACGAGCGCCGCGCAGGCCCGCGAGGCGGACTTGGAGCGGTGGTGCCCGTCGGCGACGTAGAGGACCGGGATCGCGGCGAAGGCGTCGACGAAGAAGGCGGCGTCCTCCTCCGGGACGAGCCAGAGCGAGTGACGCACGCCGTCGACCGCCTCGAAGTCGATCTCCGGCGGCGCCGACGTCACCTTCGCGACGCGGGCGTCGACGGCGTCCGAGGCGCGGTAGGTCAGGAAGACCGGCTCGGCGTGGGCGGCCTGGACGACGAGGTGCTTCGTCCGGTCGTCCTCCTTGTCCTTGCGGGTCTTCTCGTGCTTCTTGATGACGTCCGCGTCGTAGTCGTCGACCGAGCAGGCGGCGACGAGGCCGTCCTGCTTCTGACCCCTCCAGGTCTGGCGGTAGACGAGGAGACGCGGCGCCGCGTCGGGAATCAGCGTCCCGTTCGACTCGAAGCGGTCGAGGTTCTCGCGGCCCTTCGCGTAGACCTCCTCGGAGTAGAGGGAGGTCCCTTCGGGGAGGTCGATCTCGGGCCGGCAGACGTGAAGGAACGAGACGGGGTTCCCCGCGGCGAGGGCCCGGGCTTCCTTCGTGTCGATGACGTCGTAAGGGACGGACGCGACCTCGCGGGCGCGGGAGGGAGCGGGGCGGGAGGCGGGGAAGGGGCGGATGTTCGCCATGTCGCGGCGAGCTTAGCAGGAGCCTCTCCGTGCTTCCCTCCCCGCTCCGCGGGACGGTGTAGGAGAATCGGGCTGGATGAAGATCTACGTCGGGAACCTCCCCTACGAGGTCGACGCGCCTCGCCTGGGGGAGATTTTCGGAGCCTTCGGCGAGACGGCCTCGACGACCGTCGTCGTCGACCGGACGACCGGCCGCTCCAAGGGATACGGCTTCGTCGAGATGGCCGACGACGACGCCCGGAAGGCGATCCTCGCCCTGAACCGGACGCAGCTCGACGGTCGCACGATCTGGGTGAACGAGGCCCGGGCGAAGGGCTGACGCGCCCGTTCCTCAGGCCCTGCCGGGTCCGAGGAGCGAGAACGGGCCTGCCGGCGACGGTCCCGTCGCCTCGCCTTCCTCCTCCACCGTCTCCTCGGCGGTGCCCCCGAAGAGGTCCCCTCCGATTCCGGCCTGCCGGGCGACCATCTCGGCGTACCGCCCTCCGGCGGCCATCAGCGCGTCGTGACGCCCGCGCTCCACGACGGCGCCCCCGTCGACGACGAGGATCTGGTCGGCTCTCCGGATCGTCGAGAGGCGGTGGGCGATGACGAACGTGGTCCGGCCGCGCAGCAGCTCCGCGAGCCCCTGCTGGATGAACGCTTCCGACTCCGTGTCCAGGCTCGAGGTCGCCTCGTCCAGGATCAGGATCCGTGGATCGGCGAGGAGGGCGCGCGCGATCGAAACGCGCTGACGCTGGCCGCCGGAGAGCTTGACGCCCCTCTCCCCGACGACCGTCTCGTACGCTTTCTCGAACCCCTGGGCGAACTCGTCCACCCGGGCGACGCGGCAGGCGGCGACGACCTCCGCCTCGGTGGCGTCGGGCCTCGAGAACGCGACGTTCTCCCGGATCGTCCCGTCGAAGAGGAACGACTCCTGAAGGACGACACCGAGCTGCGAGCGGAAGCTCGAGAGACGCACGGTCGAGAGGTCGACGCCGTCGACGAGGACCCGCCCGCCCGTCGGCGACGCGAACGCCGCCACGAGGCCGATGATCGTCGACTTCCCCGACCCGGATGGACCGACGAGGGCGGTCACGCTCCCCGGCTCCGCCCGGAAGGAGACGCCGTGGAGCACCTCCTTCCCGCCGGAGTAGGCGAACCGGACGTCCTCGAAGACGACCTCGCCGCGGATCGGGGGAACGTCCACGACGCGCCGCGGATCGGCGTCTTCCCGAGGCTCGGCGAGGACCTCCTTCGTCCGCTCGAGGCCCGCGAGAGCCTCCGTCAGCTGGCTCCCGATCCCGACGATCTGGAAGACCGGGGCCACGAGGAACCCGAGGAGGATCGTGTAGGTGAAGAGGCCGCCGACGGTCAGGGCGCCCGACAGGATCTGACGCGTCCCGACCCACATCACCGCGGCGCCCACCCCGCCGAGGAGGACCGTCGCCCCGGCCGACAGCGCCGACGTCCCGGTGATCGTCCGGAGGACGTTCGAGAGGAGGCGCGACAC
>CAYVPO010000213.1:0-5738 GCA_964453825.1 uncultured Holophagales bacterium | reverse complement strand
CAGGGAGAGGGGGTGGTGCGCCCAGGAGGACTCGAACCCCCAACCTTTTGATCCGTAGTCAAACGCTCTGATCCAGTTGAGCTATGGGCGCACGCGGGCCGCAGAAGATAGCGTGCCCCGCGGGGAAATGCAAGCGCCGGCGGGCGGTCCGGCGGACGCCCGAGAAACCGCCCCGACGAGGTACGGTAGCCGGCTCGTAAACTCTTCGCCTGCCGCAACGTACGTAATGGCTCAGGAGGGCCCTGTCGAAATGTCCGCCGCGATCTCGCTCTCGGGCGTCACGAAGCGCTTCGGGAAGTTCACCGCCGTCGACCGGCTCGACCTCGAGATCCCCGCCGGGGTGACGTTCGGCCTCCTCGGACCGAACGGGGCCGGGAAGACGACGACCATCCGGATGACGATGAACATCACGAAGGCCGACGAGGGGACCGTCCGGATTCTCGGGCGGACGCTCGACGAGGAGGGGCAGCAGCGTATCGGCTACCTCCCGGAGGAGCGCGGCCTCTACCGGAAGATGACCGTCCTCGACCAGCTCCTCTTCTTCGCCGCGATCAAGGGAGTCGAGAAGAAGACGGCCCTCGCGCGCCTCGAGAAGTGGATCGACGTGATGGACCTCCGCCCCTGGCTCCAGAAGAAGACCGAGGAGCTCTCGAAAGGGATGCAGCAGAAGGTGCAGTTCCTCGGGACGATCGTCCACGACCCCGAGATCCTCATCCTCGACGAGCCGTTCTCCGGTCTCGACCCGATCAACGTCGTCCTCGTGAAGGACTTCCTCGCCGACTTCAAGAGGCAGGGGAAGACGATCGTCTTCTCCACGCACGTCATGGAGCAGGCCGAGAAGCTCTGCGACCGGATCGCCCTCATCTACCGCGGAAACAAGCTCCTCGACGGGACCGTGAAGCAGGTCAAGGATTCCTTCCGCGACCGGGTGCCCCTCCCGCCGCCGGTGGAGCCGGAGCCGGAGCTCGAGAAGATCTTCATCAAGGCCGTCGAGGAGTCGGGCCTCCAGGCCCCCACGACGGAAGAGCTGCGGTAGGGAGACGACGATGAGAAGCAAGGTCCTCCACATCGTCCGCCGCGAGTACCTCCAGCAGATCAAGACGAAGGGGTTCTGGATCGGGACGATCCTCATCCCCGCGCTCGGCCTCGCGTTCGTCTTCCTCCAGGTCCTCCTCTCCTCGACGCTCATCCCGGAAGGGAAGATCGGCGTCGTCGACCTGACGCGCCGCCTCTACGAGCCGCTCCTCCTCGAGCAGAAGGCGGTCTCCGACACGGACGGCGACGCGAAGCCGGCCGGACCGGAGGCGAAGCCGGACGAGACGGCGAAGCGGATGCCGACGAAGATCACGTTCCTCCCGGTCCCGGCGACGTCGGAGACGCTCCCCGCGGTGCGGAAGGAGCTGAACGCGAAGGTCCAGACGAAGGAGATCAAGGCGTACATCGTCATCCCCGCGAACGGCCTGTCGAGCGGGAAGGTCGAGTGGCGCGCCCGGTCGGTGAAGGCCGACATGTTCCTCCGCGAGTCGGTCGAGCGGGCGCTCGGCCGCGCGGCGACGAAGGAGCGGCTGCGGGACCAGGGGGTCGACCCGGCCGTCTACGAGAAGGCCCGGCTCACCGTGAAGCTCGACCCGCGAGAGGCGACCGAAAAGGAGACGCCCGAGGACGCGAAGAACGAGGGCGCGAACCTCGCGATCACCGGGATCCTCTTCTTCCTGATCTACATGTCGATCTTCGTCTACGGCGCCCAGGTCATGCGGGGCGTCCTCGAGGAGAAGAGCAACCGGATCGTGGAGGTCATCATCTCGTCGGTGAAGCCGACGGAGCTGATGCTCGGGAAGGTCGTCGGCATCGGCCTCGTGGGGCTGACGCAGTACGCCGTCTGGGCCCTGTTCGCCTTCACCCTGACGCTCCCCGGGATCGTCGGACTCGCGGGCCTGGCGAGCGGTTCGCTCCCGAGCGTCCCCGTCGGGACGCTCGTCGCCTTCGTCGTCTTTTTCCTCCTCGGCTACTTCCTCTACGCCGGGCTCTACGCTGCCCTCGCCGCGCCGTTCAACTCCGAGCAGGAGGCGCAGCAGCTCGTCATGATCCCCGGAATGATGCTCATCATGTCGGCGATGACCTGGATCTTCGCGTACAACACGCCGGACGGGACGTTCGCGAAGGTCCTCTCTCTCTTCCCCTTCACCTCGCCGCTCCTGATGTTCATGCGGATCTCGGTCCAGCCGCCGCCGGCCTGGGAGATCGCCCTCTCGATCGTCCTTCTCCTCCTCACGATCTGGGGCGTCGCCTGGTTCGCGGGACGGATCTACCGGGTCGGGATCCTCATGTACGGCAAGAGGCCGACTCTCCCCGAGATCATCCGCTGGGTGCGCGAGGCCGACTGAGGCCTCCGATGGCCGGCCCCAGGCGCCCCGGGGCCGGCTTGCCGCCGGACGGGAGGCATGGTAAAAAGCCCGTCCTCGCGCGGGGAGACCCCGCGAGCGGGACCGGAACGGCGCATTCGTCTAGGGGTCCAGGACGCCGCCCTCTCACGGCGGTAACACGGGTTCGAATCCCGTATGCGCTACCACCCCCGGTCTTACCCCTCGAGTTCCGGCAGTGGCAGTTACCGCCGCGAGAGGGCGGCGCGGCCGAGCTATCCTTGAGGGAGGGGGGAGACCCCCCGCACCCCCCCGCACGGCGGTAACACGGGTTCGAATCCCGTATGCGCCTTTGAACGTCGCAACGGCCCTGCGAAGAGCACGACGAGAGAGACCACGTCGCTTCGCTCGCGGGGGGAGACCCCCCGCACCCCCCTGGTTACCGTGACCCGGGAACGCCTCGACGAGGAGGAGACCGCCATGAGCGAGCGAAACATCTACGTGACGTCCGACGACCGCAAGCGGCTGCAGGCCCTCCTGTCGCGGCCGACCGAGGCCATGGACCGGGACGACGTGTCCGGGCTCGTTGGCGAAGTGCAGCGGGCGGTCGTCGTTCCGGCCTCGGAGATCCCGCCCGACGTGATCACGATGAACACCCGGGCGCGGCTCCTCGACCTCGACCAGCGGACGACGCTCGACTACACCGTCGTCTACCCGGAGGACGCCGATTTCGCGACGGGCCGGATCTCCGTCGTGGCCCCGATCGGCGCAGCCATGCTCGGCTATCGCGTCGGCGACGAGATCGAGTGGGTGGTCCCGAGCGGCCCTCGCCGCCTGCGGGTCGAGGCGATCCTCTACCAGCCCGAGTCGGCCGGCGACTTCTCGAGGTAGGGCGCAGGGGGAGGCCCCGGCCGGCGGGAGCGCGCCTATGATTGGTCGATGAGCTTCGCGTGCGAACGGTGAGGGGATGACGAACGCCGTGACGGTCCGGGAGGTCGCCACGGCGCGGGAGCGGCGGGCGTTCGTGAGGTTGCCGTTCGACCTTCACCGGGGCCACGCGGCCTGGGTGCCGCCCCTGATCTCCGAGGAGCGGGCGATGCTCGACCCGCGGAAGAACCCGGCGCTCGCGAGCTGCGACACCACGTTCGCGCTCGCGTTCCGCGGGGAGGAGCCGTGCGGGCGGGTCGTCGGGATCGTGAATCGCCGGGAGGTCGCGGCGCGCGGGACCCGGGTCGCGCGGTTCGGCTGGCTGGAGTGCCCGGAAGACCCCGCGGTGGCGGAGGCGCTTCTCGCGTGGGTGGAGCGGTGGGCGAGGGGGCTCGGGATGGAGCGGCTCGTCGGCCCGATGGGCTTCTCGGACCAGGACCCCGAAGGGCTCTGGATCGAGGGGTTCGAGCACGAGCCGACGATCGCGACCTGCGCGAACCACCCGTGGCTCGGACGCCTCGTGGAGGCGTGCGGGTTCGGGAAGGACATCGACTTCGTCGTCTACAAGGCGCCGATCGGCCCGACGCTCCCCCCCTTCTACGAAAAGGTCGCGGCGCGCGTCGGCGCCCGCTCGGAGTACAGGATCCTGGAGTTCCGGAGCCGCAAGGAGCTCGCCCCCTGGGCGGCCACGATCATCCGGCTGATGAACGAGACCTACGCGGAGCTCTACGGCTACGTCCCTCTCGACGAGGCGGAGATCGAGGCGCTCGCCCGGAAGTACCTGCCGCTGCTCGACCCGCGCTTCGTGAAGGTCGGGATGAAGGGCGAGACGCCGATCGGTTTCCTCGTCGCGATGCCGAACATCGACCCGGGCCTCCGGAAGGCGAAGGGACGGCTCTTCCCGATCGGTTTCATCCACGTCCTCCGCGCGGCTCGCGCCTCGAAGCAGCTCGACCTGCTGCTCGGGGGCATCCGCGTCGAGGACCGGGGCAAGGGCGCCGACATCCTCGGGCTGGCCGCCGTGATCCGCTCCGCGATCGCCGCCGGCTTCACGAGCTTCGACAGCCACGTGGAGCTCGAGACGAATCTGCGGGTTCGGGCCGAGATGGAGCGCCTCGGCGGGACCGTCTGCAAGCGCTATCGGATCTACGGCAAGCCGATCGCGGGCTGAGGAGAGCCCCTTCAGCCGGTCGCTGCGGCGACCTGAACGAGGTCCGCCGCGAGCCTGCGGTGCTTCGAGGAGAGTCTCGCGCAGCGGACCTCGTCCCTGCCCGCCTTCGAAAGGACGAGCCGGGCGAGATCTTCCTTCGCGTCCCGAGGCCAACCGGCGAGGCCGGGAACGAGCGTGAGGACCGGCGCCAGGGCGAGCAGCGCCTCGCGGGCGGCGCCGTCTGGGCGCGAGAGGCCGAGGGCACGCGACACACGGCCTGCGGCTCGGACGCGGAAGCCCTCGGGAGAGAGCTTCGAGGCGGCGAAGCGCCGCGCGGCGGCGCGGCCGAGGTCCGCGAGGCGGAACGTGTCGGGGAGGAGCGGGGTCTCGCCCGGGACGTCGAGAAGAAGCGGGGCGGCGGCGAGGCGGCGAAGGGTCGCGGGCGGAGTCCGGCGGCCGGGGGATGCCGCGGAGAGAGCCTCCTCGCGGCGGGCGAGGCGCTCGAGCGAAGACTCCGCGGAGCGGAAGCCGAGCTTGCGGTAGAACCAGAAGGCGCCCGAGGCGATCGCCTCCTCGTTGCCGAGGCCGACCTGGTAGGGGTCGACGGAGAGCTGCGCGGCGGAGGTCACCGCCCGGCAAACCGCGAGGAGGCACGCGTAGAGCCAGGCCGACTCGCCGTCGCGGAACGCGTAGAAGACGTTGAAGCTGACGTCGGCTCGGCCGAGGGCGGCGTGAAGGTCGCCGTAACCGACGAGGACGCCGTTGCGCGCGAAGAGGGTCCCGAACGCGGCGCGGAGCGGGAGGCGGGCCTCGCGGGCGAGGCCGGTGACGAAGATGGACACGCCGCGGCCGACGTCGAAGCGGAAGACGGCCGAAGGGTCGCCCGCGGAGAAGGCCGGGAGCTCGCGGTAGCGGACCGCCATCGCCGCGCGGGCCGCGTCGAGGAGCGCCGCGCCTTCGCCCCGAGAGAGCCGCACCGGGTGCGGAGGAGGCGCGGCGAGCTCGGCCGCGACGGAGACGTCTCGCCGCGAGAGGAGCGGAGCGTCGGAGCAGAAGGGGGCGGGCGACGGAACGCGCGCGAGGCCGCGCGAGTCGGAGGCGCGGGGCGTCCAGGCGAGCTGGAGCGAGAGCGCCTCCCAGAGCTCGGCGCGGACGGAGGCGGGAACGGGGAGCGCGGAGAGCCGCTCGAGGAGCCATGCGGCGTCGGGCCGCGCGCCGCGTGCGGCGTCGACGTACTCCCGGAACGGGACGTTCGCGTCGACACGGGCCTGCTCCTCGAGGAACGGGACGAGGTGCGGGAG
>CAYVPO010000212.1:0-5756 GCA_964453825.1 uncultured Holophagales bacterium | reverse complement strand
ATGGACAGCGGGTGGAGGTGTGTAAGGGGAATTGGGATGGACAGCGATGGGATTCTTAAGTGATTGCAGGGCAGTTAGATGCGGAGGGGGCCTGAATTGCCCGAAGACACTCCGTGCCCTTGGGTGGCAGGCATGCGCGACGTCCCCATCTACTACCTATGAGTGTTTTGGGAGGGTGGAAGTGCCACTCCCGCGAAAAAAAAGTTCATCTGGAGACAGAATCTCGAATTGCGGCGGGGAATCGACGGTCGGTGACCCTGGCGATAGGACCTCCGTGTCGGGGAGGGCAGGGCCTCAGGCCATGCGATCCAGTGGACTCCGTACGCCTCGCCCTCCCGCCTTATTGAGGACGTGAGTGTAGATCATCGTCGTCGAGACGTCGCGGTGTCCAAGCAGCTCCTGGATGGTCCTGATGTCGTAGCCGTCCTCGAGGAGGTGCGTCGCGAAGGAGTGGCGCAGCGTGTGGCAGGTGGCGGGCTTGTCGATGCCGGCGGCGAGGACGGCCTCGTGGACGGCGCGCTGCAGGATCGTCTCGTGGAGGTGGTGGCGGCGCTCGACGCGGCTGCGCGGGTCGCGGGAGCGGGTGGCGGCCGGGAACACCCACTGCCAGCTCCAGAGCTCGGCGGCGTCGGGAGACTTGCGGTCGAGGGCGTACGGCAGGTGGACGCGGCCGAAGCCCTCGGCGAGGTCGCGCGCGTGGAGGCGGCGGACGTCCTGGATGTGGAGCGCGAGCGCGCCGCGGGCCGCATCGGGGAGCATGGTGACGCGGTCCTTCTGCCCCTTGCCGTCGCGGACGACGAGCTGCCCGAGGCCGAAGTCGACGTCCTTGACGCGGAGGCGGAGGACTTCGAGGAGGCGCAGGCCCGCCCCGTACAGGAGCGTGGCGGCGATCTTCGGCGGGCCGTCGAGGCGGGAGAGGACGCGGTAGACCTCTTCGCGCGTCAGGACGGTCGGGAGGCGGTGCGGTTTCTTCGCGCGGACGATGCCGCCTTCTCTCGGGAGGGGCATGCCGAGGACCTCGCCGTAGAGGAAGAGGAGCGCGGAGAGGGCCTGGTTCTGGGTGCTGGCGGCGACGCGCTTCGCGACGGCGAGGTGGGTGAGGAAGCGGTTGACGTGGTCGGGGCCGAGCTCGCGCGGATGGCGCTTTTCGTGGAAGAGGATGTAGCGGCGGGCCCAGTCGACGTAGGCCTTCTCGGTGCGGATGGAGTAGTGCTTCGCGCGGAGCGCGTGGCGCATCCGGTCGAGGAGCTTGGGAGCCTCAGTCGTAGACGCCGTCGGCGTACCAGCGGCCCGTGGGGCGGTCACGGTAGAGGCGGTAGAGACCGCCGCCGTCGAGCTCGACGTCCCAGTAGTCGCGGGCGGCGGGGGCGTCGGACCACCAGCCGTCCTCGAGGGTCCAGGGGCCGGCGGCCACGCGGACCCGGCCTCGGACGGGCGTCGGAGAAGGAGGGAGGGGGCTGAGGGAGACGGGGGCGTCGGCATGGCTGAGGACCTCCAGCTCGACTTCGGGACGGAGGGCGCGGACGGCGAGGAGGCCGCGCGCGGGGCGGAGCGGCGGGGTGAGGAGCGGCGCGGGGGGCGGAGCGTAGGGGACGAGGGCGAAGCGGCCCGGGACGTGCCCGTCGGCGGGGCGGGGCGAGCCGGCGCGCCCGTCTCCGAGGAGGGCGAGGAGGTGGGCGAGGGTGCCGGCGAGCTCGTCGGGCGAAATCTCGGGTGGGCCGAAGAGGGTGAGCTGGCCGCGGCGGGGGCGGTCGGGGTGCGCGGCGAGGAGGAAGCCGGTGACGGGAGCGCCGGGAGGACGCGCGTCGAGGCTCTGGCGGAGGAGGGAGAGGAGGGTCTTCACGTCGCGCGTGGGGCCGGGGAGGTCGAGGGAGCGGACGTCGCACCCCTCGGGCTCGAGGTGGAGGGAGAGCTCGAGGCGCGCGCAGCCGAGGGCCTCGGCGGCGAGGCGGCGGACGAGGCGCTCGAGGGCGGTGCCCGCGAAGGCGAGGAACGGCTCGAGGGCGACGACGGGCCAGTCGAGAGAGGCCCCTTCGGTGAAGGCGAGGGCGGGGAGGCGCGGGACGAAGGGCTCGGGGTCGAGGCCGCGGGCGGCCTCGTGGAGGCGCCGTCCCGGGTCGCCGAGGCGGGTGCCGACCTCGGCGGCGGGGAGGCGCGCGAGCTCGCCCGCGGTGCGGACGCCCCAGCGCGAGAGCGCGACGGCGAGGGAGAGCTCGGGGGCGAGGCGCTCGACGGGGAGGGGCGCGAGGAAGCGGGCGTCCTCGCCCGGCGGGACGACGACGGGACTGCGCGGGAGGCCCGAGGCGATGCGGGCCGCGCGCTTGCTGGAGGCGACGCCGGCGCGGGCGGGCAGGCCGTCTTTCTCGGCGGCGCGGAGGAGGTCGAGGGCGAGGTCGCGCTCGAAGGCGAGGGGGTGGAGGCGGAGCGGGGCGCGAGGCCCGAGAGGTCGAGGAAGGCGAGGCCGTCGCCGGCGTCCTCGACGCGGGGCGAGAAGCGGCCGGCGGCGTCGAGGAGCGCTTCCTGCGCGGCGCTCTCGGCGTGCGGGTCGCGGCCGCGGGCGAGGAGGCGCGGGACGAGGGCGCGGGCCTGCGGAAGGGTCATGCCGGGTTTCACGCCGGCGGCGCGCGCGGAACGGGTGGCGGCGACGACGCGCGCGGCCGAGCCGTTCCCCTCGGTCACGGCGAGGGCCTCGTCGCGGAGGGCGGGCTCGGCGCGGAGTCGGGCGGCGAGAGGGAAGAGGGGGACGGCGAGGGCGAGGAGGCGGGGCGGGGCCACGGGTGCCTCATGCGCACGCGGCGGCGCGACGCGAGGGGATGGGGGCTGCGGACGTGGAGGAGAGGGGCGGGACGGATGCCGCGATGGCCGGACGCACGGCGGGGAGGACCGGGGCGAGGAGGCGCCGCGCGAGAGGCGCGGCGAGGGGAGAGAGCGCGAGGAGCGGGGCCTCGGCGGGGCGACCTCCGCGGACCTTCCGGAGCGAGAGGCGTGCGGCGGCGCCGGCGAGGAAGCGCGCGGAGCCGGCCGAACGGAAGAGGCCGCGGGCCGAGACGCCGACGAGCGCCTCGGCGGCGAGGCCGGCGAGGGGGACGGGCGTCGAGAGGAGAAAGGCGACGCGGCGCGGGGCGGCGGCGCGGGCGAGGCGGAGCCAGGGGGCGGCGTCGCGCTGGCGCGAGGAGGGGAGAGAGAGGCCGGCGTCGAGGACGACGAGGCGGAAGCCGGCGGCGGCGACGGTCTCGGCGGCGAGGAGGGCGTCGCGGAAGCGCTGCGGGCGGACCCAGAGGAGGCGCGCGAGGTCGCACCCCGCCTCCTCTGCGGAGGAGGGGTCGAGGTTGTCGCCGAGGTCGAGGAGGGCGGCCGTCTCGCCGCGGGAGGTGGCGGCGGCGAGGGCGGCGAGGACGAGGGAAAATCGGCCGCCGGAGCGGCCGGAGAGCTCCACGAGCGCCCCGCGCGGGAGGCCCCCGTCGAGAAGGAGGTCGAGCGGGGCGACGCCGGTGGCGAGGCGGTCGTCGGCGCGGAGCGAGGCGCCGCGGCGCGGGAGGTCGACCGCCCGGACGAGGCGACTCGCGATCTCAACGGGGAGGGGGACGGAGGGGGAAGACATCGCTGGGAAAAGAGTGGGCGTAAATGAAGCGTAAGTCAAGGTCGAGGGCCGGCGAGGGACTGCCGGTCCGATTCCGCCCGCGGCGGCGAGCGGGGGCGGTACGGCGGGAAGGTGAGGACCACGCCTCGCCTCTCCCGCGAGGCGAGAGGCCTGGCCGGGGTGAGGGGCAGGTGGGCCCGGAGGCGTCCGGCCCTCGCGCGGGGCGGGAGAGAGGGAACGGGGAAGCGCGGCGGACGTCGATGAATCATGGCTCATTTTTCGTGCCGCGATGCGGCGCCGCGTGATACCGTCCCCGAGGTCGCCCGTATCCCGAGGCCCCAAAACCGCGAGAGGAAAGAACGGATGAATCACGTCGTCTGCATCGCATACGTTCCGGACACCGAGACGAAGATCAAGATCGGCGCCGACGGGAAGTCGATCGACGAAGCCGACGTCAAGTGGATCGTCTCCCCCTACGACGAGTACGCCCTCGAGGGGGCGATCAAGGCGAAGGAGGAGAAGGGGGGCACCGTCACGGTCGTGACGTACGGGCCGGCGCGGGCCGACGTGGGCCTTCGCGAGTGCCTCGCGCGCGGGGCCGACGAGGCCGTCCGCGTGGCCTCCGACGGGCTCGGCGAGGCCGACTCGCTCGGCGTGGCGATGGCGCTCGCCGGGGCGATCAAGGCGCTCCCGTGCGACGTCCTCTGGCTCGGCAATAAGGGGGTCGGGACCGACGCGCAGACGATGGTGCCGATGCTCGCCGAGCTCCTCGACCTGCCGCACGCGAACCTCGTCACGAAGCTGGAGTGGAAGGACGGCGGCGTCGTCGCGTACCGCGAGATCGAAGGGGCGCGCGAGGTCGTCGAGATGCCGCTCCCGTGCGTGATCGGCGCGCAGAAGGGGCTGAACGAGCCGCGCTACGCCTCGCTGAAGGGGATCATGGCGGCGAAGAAGAAGACGATCGCCGTGAAGCAGCCGGCCGAGGTCGGCGTCGACCCCGCGGCGACGACCGGAGAGAAGGCCGCCGTCCGCTGGACGAAGCTGGAGCTGCCGCCGGCCCGCCAGGCCGTGAAGCTGATCCCGGCGGACGATCCGGCGAAGGCCGCCGACGAGCTGGTCCGCCTCCTCCGCGACGAGGCGAAGGTCCTCTAGGCCTCAGGCGAACAAGGAAGAGACACGATGAGCAACGTCCTCGTATTCATCGAGCAGCGCGACGGCAAGATCCGCAAGGCCTCCTTCGAGGCCCTCACCCTCGGCCGCGAGGTCGCGGCGAAGACGGGCGGCGCCCTCGGCGCCGTCGTGGCCGGGTCCGGAGTCGGCGGCCTCGCCCCCGAGATCGCCGCGTACGGCGCGGCGAAGGTCTTCGTCGCCGACAAGCCCGAGCTCGCCCTCTACTCCTGCGAGGGGTACACGGCGGCGCTCGACGCGGCGGTGACGGCGTTCGCGCCTGCCGTCGTCCTCGTTCCGGCCACGTCCATGGGGAAGGACGTCGCCCCGCGCCTCGCCGCGCGGCGGAAGGTCGGCCTCCTCTCCGACGTGATGTCCCTCGAGGTCGAGGGGGGGCGCCTCGTGGCGACCCGCTCGGTCTACTCGGGGAAGGCCCGCGCGACAGTCACGACCGATCCCGGAGCGGCGCTCCAGATCGCGAGCCCCCGTCCGAACGTCTTCCCGGCGTCGAAGGGCGCGGCGGGAGCGGGCGAGGTCGTCGCGCTCGACTTCGCGGTGACGATCCGGGCGAAGGTCGTCAAGATGGAGATGCCCGAGGCGGGCGAGCTCGACGTGGCCGAGGCCGACAAGATCGTCTCCGGCGGCCGCGGCATCAAGGGGCCGGAGGGCTGGCCGGTCCTCCGCGCGCTCTGCCACGAGCTGGGCGCCGCGCTCGGCGCCTCGCGCGCCGCGGTGGACGCGGGATGGATCGGGCACGAGCACCAGGTGGGGCAGACGGGCAAGGTCGTCTCGCCGACGCTCTACGTCGCCTGCGGCATCTCGGGCGCCATCCAGCACATGGCCGGCATGGGCTCCTCGAAGGTGATCGTGGCGATCAACAAGGACGCCGACGCGCCGATCTTCAAGGCCGCGACCTACGGCATCGTGGGCGACCTCTTCCAGATCGTCCCGGCGCTGACCGAGGCGGTCAAGAAGTCAAAGGCGTAGGAGGACGGGTTGGGGGGTCCGG
>CAYVPO010000211.1:0-5824 GCA_964453825.1 uncultured Holophagales bacterium | reverse complement strand
CTGACGACGGGCAACAAGAGCGAGCTGGCCGTCGGCTACTGCACGCTCTACGGCGACATGGCCGGCGGCCTCGCGCCGATCTCGGACCTCCCGAAGATGCGCGTCTACGAGCTCTCCCGGCACCTGAACCGGCGCGCCGGACGCGAGCTGATCCCGGCCTCGACGATCGAGAAGGCGCCGTCGGCCGAGCTCCGGCCGAACCAGACCGACCAGGACTCGCTCCCCCCGTACGAGCTCCTCGACCGGATCCTGGAGGGCCTCGTCGCCGGGAACCTCCCGCCGGCGAAGGTGGCGCGCGAAACCGGCGCCTCCGAGGCGCTCGTCGCCGGCCTCGCGCGGCAGATCGACCGGGCCGAGTACAAGAGGCAGCAGGCCGCCCCCGGCCTGAAGGTCTCGACGAAGGCGTTCGGCAGCGGGCGCCGCATTCCGATCGCGCAGGTCCCCGGGACGTGAAGTACGCGGGCGAGCTGCCCCGTTCGCGCTACCCGTGGAAGGAGATCCCGGGCTCCTCGCACGCGGTCCTCCTGGCGCGCCTGGCCCGCCTCGGCGACGGCCTCTCGGTCCTCGACGTCGGATTCGGCGCCGGGCACCTCGCGCGCCGCATCCGACCCCGCTGCCGCTACCTCGCGGGGATCGAGCTCGACCCGGAGGCCGCGAGGGAGGGCTCGACGTTCTTCGACGACCCGGTCCTCGACGACGTCGTCCGGGGCCTCGCCGGCCCCTGGCGCGAGGCGTTCGACGTCGTCGTGGCGGCCGACATCCTCGAGCACCTCCCCGAGCCGGGCCGCGCTCTCGACCTCCTCCGGCCGCTCCTTCGGGAGGGAGGCCTCCTTCTCGTCTCGCTCCCGAACGTCGCGAACGTCACCGTCCGCCTCGCGCTCCTCTTCGGACGCTTCCCGCGGACGGAGCGCGGCATCCTGGACCGGACGCACCTCGGCTTTTTCACCCGCCGCACGGGACGGGAGCTTCTCGAGGCTCACGGATTCCGGGTCGTTCGGGAGACCCCGACCGCGATGCCCGTCGAGCTCGCCCTTCCCCTCCTCGGCCGCCCTCCTCTCGCCGCCCCCGTCCGCGCCGCCGCGGCGCTCTTCTCGCGCGCCTGGCCGGGCATGTTCGGCTACCAGTTCGTCTACGAAGCGAGGCTCGCTTGACCCGACCGCCGGCCCTGACCCTCGTCGTCCCCGCCTACAACGAGGAGAAACGCCTCCCCGTATCCCTCGCGCGAATCTCCGAGTGGATCCTTTCGCGCACGCCGCAGCTCACCGTAGAGGTCCTCGTCGTCGACGACGGCTCCTCGGACCGGACCGCGGCCGTCGCGGAGAAGACCGCCGCCGGCCTCGGCCTCGACTTCCGCGTCCTGCGCCTGCCACGCAACCGCGGGAAGGGGGCGGCGGTTCGCGAAGGGGTCCTCGCGGCCACTGGGGAGCAGGTCCTCGTCACCGACGCCGACCTCTCCACCCCGATCGAGGAGGTCGACAAGCTGCTTGCCGCGGGGGCTCCCGTGGCGATCGGCTCCCGCGCCGTCGACGAGACCCTCGTCAAGCAGAGGCAGTCCGTCTTCCGCGTCGCGAGCGGGAAGCTCTTCAACATCCTCGTGAGGCTCCTCGCCGTCTCGGGCATCCGCGACACCCAGTGCGGCTTCAAGCTCTTCCGCGCCGATGCGGCGAGGGAGGTCTTCAGCCGGACGACGGTCGACCGGTTCGCGTTCGACGTCGAGGCGCTCCTCCTCGCCCGTCGCCTCGGCTACCCGATCGCGGAGGTGCCCGTCCTCTGGTTCAACTCGCCCGACACCCGCGTCGGCCTCGGGGGCGGCCTCGAGGCGTTCGCGGCCCTCTTCCGGATCCGGCGCCGCGTTGCCCGGACGCTCCGCGAGCGCCCGCCGGCCCCGCGCGCCGCCTGACGAACGAGGCGGTTCCCTCGCCGCGCCGCGGCCGATACGATTCGCCTCCGGACGGAGGTGCAGCATGAAGCCGAAAGTCGGAGTCGTCCTCTCGGGCTGCGGCGTCTACGACGGCGCCGAGATCCACGAGTCGGTCCTGGCGCTCCTCGCGCTCGACCGCGCCGGCGCCGAGGCCGTCTGCCTCGCGCCCGACGTCGCGCAGAGGCACGTCGTGAACCACCTGACCGGCCAGCCCGCCGAGGGCGAGAGCCGCAACGTCCTCGTCGAGGCAGCCCGCATCGCGCGCGGCAAGGTGAGGAGCCTCTCCGGCTTCGACCCGGCCCCGCTCGACGCCCTCGTCCTGCCGGGAGGCTTCGGCGCCGCGAAGAACCTCTGCGACTTCGCGCTCCGCGGCGCCGACTGCGAGGTCCATCCCGACGTCGCCCGCGTCGTCCGGGCCGTCCACGCCGCCGGCAAGCCGGTCGGCGCCGTCTGCATCGCCCCCGTGATCCTCGCGAGGCTCCTCGGCGCCGAGAAGCCGAAGCTGACGATCGGCACCGACGCGGGGACGGCCGCCGCGATCGGGAAGATGGGGGGCGAGCACGTCTCCTGCGGCGGAGGGAAGGCCGTCGTCGACGAGGAGAAGCGCCTCGTCACGAGCCCCGCCTACATGCTCGACAGCCCGATCGCCGAGGTCTCGGCCGGCATCGAGAAGCTCGTGGCAGAGCTCCTCGCGATGGTCCGGGGCTGAGGGCGCTTCAGCCGGTCTTCTCGATCCAGAAGCCGCAGCCGTCGAACCGGTCGCGCGGGCAGCCGTACGCATCGGCGATCGCGTCGAGGCCGAGCCGCTCGCGGTTCCGCGAGACCCAGTAGGCGGGGAGCGTCACCCGGTACCGGCCCTCCGCCCCGAGGAGCCAGGCGGCGAGGACGTACTGCTCGCTGTAGTAGCGCTCCGCCCACTCCTCCGGGTAGTCGTCGGGAAGGAAGATGTCGTGGATTCCGATCGCGACGCCGCTCGGGACCCGTTGCAGGACGTCGAGGAAGAACGCCGTGACGTCGCTGTTCATGAAGCAGCGGTGGCTCCCGTCGAAGAAGACGACGTCTCCCGGGCGAAGGCCGTCGAAGAGGGCGAGGTCGACCGTCTCGAGCGGCTCCCGGATCACCGTGTCGCAGAGGGCGTCGCACTCGGCGCGGGGGAAGGGATCGACCGAGACGATTCGCACCTTCAGCTCGAGAGCCCCGATGAGATGCCGGAGGAACTTCGTGGAGTTGCCCGAGCCGATCTCGAGGACCTGCCGCGTCTCCGGCCCGAGGAAGGCCGCGAACGCCACGCCGTCGAGCCCGGCCATCATCGCGTTCCGCCAGCGCGGGCGCGGATCGGCCTCGTCCGCCGTCTCCGGGATCCCGCTCCCGCCGTGGCGTCGGACGAGCTCCTCTCCCCGTTCGGAGATCCGGCGAACGGTCTCGGTCCAGACCGGCTCGTCGCGCTCGATCAGCCGCCGAACGCCGGGGTGGCTCCCTGCTTCCGCCGTCCACCGGGGCCGGTTGGCCGCCGAGGTCGGGTAGTCGAAGGAGATCGTCGTCCCGCCCGACGAGGGAGCCGGCACCGAATCGGGCCGCCGGGCGAGGGCCGAGAGCCGGCCGTCGAGGTCGCGAAGGGTCGGCGCCAACCGGTCAAGGACCTGGTCTGCGACGATCCGACCGAGCTTCCGCGGGAGCCATCCGAGCATGCTCATGAGTCGCGGATCGTAGCAAGCCGGGCGTGACGGCCGGCCCGGATCTCCGAGTCGGCCGTCGCGTGTGGGGCTGCGGTCTCCGAAGGCCGGGACCGCGGGTCAGTCGAAGTAGCCGCTGACGTCGACGATGACGTGGACCGTCCCGCCGCCCGGAACGGCCGCCTCGAGCCGCGCGCGGCCCGTGCCGTCGTCCGAGAGCTTGATGATCACGTTGGACGCCCGTGTCTTGCCGGCGACGAAGTGGACGACGCTCGTCCCCGTCGACGCGGAGTCCGCCGGGTAGACGGAGACGTGTCCCGGGAGCGTCGGCTGCGTCACGGTGACGTTCGCGGCGAGGGCCCGGGCGGCCGCGGGGACGCCACACGCGCCGTGGAACGCGACCTCCCTCGGCACCCCGTCCGTCATCGCGGCGCCGGCTTCCCGCGTGTCGAGGACGCGGCAGGGCGCGAGCGGGTAGAAGCGCCCGCCCGTGCAGGTCGTCTGGAACGAGGCGTCTTCGCCCGTCGCCGTGCCTCCCGCGCTCGTCGCCGTGGTGCGGTAGTGGTAGGTCGTGCAGGGGGCGAGGTCCGTCAGCGCCGCGGAGATGCCCTGAGCGACGGTCCCGGCGCCGATGGCCTGGCCCGGCGTCGTCTGTCCGTAGGACGTGGTCGTTCCCCACTCGAACGACACCGTCGTCGCGGCGCCGTTCGGGTTCACGGTGCCGTTCAGCGTCGCGCCGGTCGTCGTCACGGCGGTCGCCGCGGCGGTCGACACGACCGGGGCCGGACAGCTCGTCTCGAACGTGGCGTCCTCGCCGTTCGTCGTTCCGGCGGAGCTCGTGGCCGTGGCGCGGTAGTGGTAGGTCGTGCAGGCCGAGAGCCCCGTCAGGCTCGCCGACAGAGGCAGCGCCGCCGAGCCGGAGCCCATCGCCTGTCCCGCCGTCGTCTGCCCGTACGCCGTCGTCGTCCCCCATTCGAACGAGGCCGTCGTCGCGAGGCCGTTCGGGTTCACCGTCCCGTTCAGGGTCGCACCCGTCGCCGTCACGGCGGTCGTCGCGCCCGTCGTCACGATCGCGGCCGGACAGCTCGTCTCGAACGTGGCGTCCGTGCCGTTCGTCGTCCCCGCGGAGCTCGTCGCCGTGGCGCGGTAGTGGTAGGTCGTGCAGGCCGTGAGCCCCGTCAGGCTCGCCGACAGAGGCAGCGCCGCCGAGCCGGAGCCCATCGACTGCCCCGCGGTCGTCTGCCCGTAGGACGTCGTCAGCCCCCACTCGAACGAGGCCGTCGTCGCGGCGCCGTTCGGGTTCACCGTGCCGTTCAGCGTCGCGCCGGTCGTCGTCACGGCGCTCGCCGCGCCCGTCGCGACGGTCGGTGCGGACGCCGCGGCGGGAGAGTCCCAGTGGAGCTCGACGAACTCGTGGATGAAATTGCTCGCGTCGCTGAACTCGTTGATGACGAGGCCGATCCCGCAGCCCGCCCCGGCGCCGGCGCCTGGCGTGGCCGTGGCGGAGGCGCCGACCGTCCAGCTCGCCGCCGTTCCGGCCGCGAGGCACGGGTCGTTCCGGCGAAGGCTCTGCCCCGCGCCCGACGCCATCGCGATCGTCGGGCCATCGACGACCGTGCCGGAGGCGTTCTTCAGCGTGTAGGTCTCGGAGCCGTTGATCGCCGGCGGACCACCCGAGTTGCTCGCGTTCACGTATACGACGTCCGGCCCGAGCACCACGCCCCAGAACGTCTCGAAAGCCGCCCTGTCGGCGTTCCGTCCGATCACGGCGTACCCGCCCGCCGGGACGGACGTTCCCGCTGGCAGCGTGTAGGTCATGGCCGTGTCCGTCTGGACGAGCTGCCAGCCGCCGATATCGAGCGTCGTGGCGACCGCCGCTGTCGTCACCGTGCCGTCCGAGGACCACGACGGACCGTTCCCGCAGGGGTCCGTCGAGCCGGCGCGGA
This sequence comes from uncultured Holophagales bacterium, assembly GCA_964453825.1. Classification (GTDB taxonomy): domain Bacteria; phylum Acidobacteriota; class Thermoanaerobaculia; order UBA5066; family UBA5066; genus UBA5066. The sequence continues at coordinate 284 of CAYVPO010000211.1, read as the reverse complement.
AGTGGTACTGCGTCGTGGCCGGCAGGCCGGTCACCGTGATCGAGTGCGTGGTGACGGGTGTCGCGTCGTATTCCACGGAGCCGTAGGAAGCCGTGAGACCGTACTCGAGACGGCTGTCCGACGGCTCGTCCGTCGTCCAGGTGACCGTGAACGACGACGAGACGGTCGAGGACGCCGACGGCCCGGCCGTCAGGACCGGCGCGAGGCCGTCGTCGGCCCGGTCGGCGGAGGAGATCGACGTGTTGCCGGTGCTCGTCTCGGCCTCGTGGTTGAAGGCCTCGACG
>CAYVPO010000210.1:0-5830 GCA_964453825.1 uncultured Holophagales bacterium | reverse complement strand
GGTCCGGTCCCGCGCCCGCCCCCGGGGGGCCCCCCCCCGGCCCCCGGCCTCCGCCCCCCGCGGGGGGTCCCCCGGGGGGGGGGGGGGGCCCACTCCGGCGACCTCTACGTCGTCCTTTCCGTCCAGCCGCACGAGCTCTTCCGGCGCGAGGGTTACGACGTCGTCCTGACGTGGGCCGTTCCCTACCCGACGGCGGTCCTCGGAGGCACGTGCCGCGTACCGACGCCGCACGGGGAGGAGGAGCTCGAGATCCCGCCGGGGACGGGCGCCGGCCGGGCGTTCACGCTGCGCGGAAAGGGAATCCCGCGCGTCGACGGGCGCGGCCGGGGCGACGAGCACGTCGTCGTCACGATCCGCGTCCCGAAGAAGCTCAGCTCGGAGCAGCGGAAGGCCGTCCAGAAGCTCGCGGACGTCCTGAAGGAGGAGCCCGGCTCGCCGACGCGGGAGGAGAAGGGTTTCCTCGAGAAGCTCCGGGACTTCATCTCCTCCTGAGCGGACCGTGCCCGCCGCGATCCGTCTCGACCTGGATCCCGCTTCCGAGCCGCAGCTCGAGGAGTCGCTCGGGGAGCTCCTCGCCTCTTGGAGCGTTCGGGACGGCCGCCTCTCCGTCTGGGTGTCGGAGGAGGACGCCGGCGCGGCGGAGGAGCTCCTCGCGGCGGCCGGGCTCGAGGTCCTCTCGCGGGAGGTCGAGCCGGAGCGGGACTGGGTGGCCGAGGCCGCGGCGCTCCAGCGCCCCGTTTCCGTCGGACGTTTCGTCCTCGACCCGCACGATCGAACGCCGGAAGGAGTCGGCTCGCGCCTCCGGCTCCGCCTCCCCGCGGAACGGGCCTTCGGGACCGGATCGCACGAGTCGACACGGCTCGCCCTTCGGCTCCTCGTCGAGGCCGACCCGACGGGGCGGACCGTCCTCGACGTCGGGACCGGCGCCGGGACGCTCGCCCTCGTCGCGCGCGCCGCGGGCGCCCGCCGCTCGCTCGGCTTCGACCTAGACGTCGACGCCCCCTTCGTGGCGCGCCGGAACGCCCTCCGGAACGAGATCGAGGGCTGCGATTTCTGGGCGGGGCTCCTCTCGGGCCTCTCGTCCGGCGCCCGGTTCGAGATCGTCGTGGCGAACATGCTCCAGGAGGAGGTTGCGCCGCTCCTGCCCGACCTCGCGGCGATCCTCCCGGCCGGGGGCGTGCTCGTGACGGCTGGTCAGCTCGCCGCGCGGGAACGGGAGTTTCTGGCGCTCCTCGTTTCCGTCGGCCTCCGCCCGCGCCGTCTCGCCACGGAAGGGGAGTGGCTCGGGACGCTTTCGGAGCGGGAGTGAGCTCGCTGCCCCGAGTCCTCGTCTCGGGCGTGCCGCTGGAGGCGGGCCGCGAGGTCGCCCTGCCGGACGAAGAGGCTCGGCACCTTCGCGTCTCCCGAATCGGCCCGGGGGAGGAGCTGGTCCTCCTCGACGGCCGGGGCGTCCGGGCGTCGGCGCGGCTGTCGGCGTCCGGGCGCACGGCCTCCGTCATCGGGCTCCTGCCGCCGCGCGGAGAGCCCGACCGCCGCGTCGTCGTTCTCCTCGGCGTCGGCGAGCCTGCGCGCGTGGAGTGGGCCGTCGAGAAGGGGACGGAGTGCGGGGCCTCCGCGTTCGTCCTCGTCGCGGCGGCGCGCTCCCAGCGGGCGCACGTCGCGGCGGCCGCCGCCCGGATCGAGAGGCTTCGGCGGATCGCGGCCGAGGCGGTCAAGCAGTGCGACCGGAGCGTCGTCCCCGAGGTGGTTGCGCCGGCGGCGCTCGCCGGACTGCTCGACGGCCGCCACGGGCGGCTCCTCGTCGCTCGACCGGGCGCCTCGCCGCTCCCGCCGAACCGGATGCCGGCGGGCGGCCTCGCGGTCGCCGTCGGCCCGGAAGGGGGATTCGACGACGCCGAGGAGCGGCTCCTCGACGCCGCCGGAGCGGTGCCCCTGGGCCTGGGGGGCCGCGTCCTCCGGCTCGAGACCGCGGTCGTCGCCGCGCTCGTCCGCCTGGTCGACGCTCCGCTTTCGTGAGCCTGGCGCCTCCCGCGCCCGAATATCATTGCCGTGAGGAGGGGCCATGGCTTTCGAGGACGTCAAGAAGATCTGGATGAACGGGAAGCTCGTCGACTTCGCCGACGCGAAGGTCCACGTCTTCACGCACGCTCTCCACTACGGCTCGGGAGTGTTCGAGGGGATCCGCTGCTACCGCACGGCCCGCGGCCCGGCCGTCTTCCGTCTCGACGAGCACCTCGACCGGCTCTTCTGGTCCGGGAAGATGTACCGGATGGAGATCCCGTTCACGCTCGGGCAGCTTCGGGACGCAACGCTCGAGACGATCCGGGCGAACGGCTTCGACGCCTGCTACATCCGGCCGCTCGCCTACCGGGGCTTCGGGATGCTCGGCGTGAATCCGTTCCCGAACCCGGTCGACGTGATGATCGGCTGCTACCCGTGGGGGAAATACCTCGGCCCCGAGGCGATGGAGAAGGGGGTCGACGTCTGCTGCTCCTCCTGGACCCGCCTCGCCGCGAACACGATGCCCGCCATGGCGAAGTCGACGGCGAACTACGCGAACAGCCAGCTCATCAAGATGGAGGCGCTCGTCAACGGCTACGAGGAGGGGATCGCGCTCGACGACACGGGGCGCGTCTCCGAGGGGTCAGGCGAGAACCTCTTCGTCGTCTGGAAGGGGAAGGTCTACACGCCGCCGTTCGCGAACTCCGCCCTGCCGGGGATCACGCGCGCCTCGGTCCTGACGCTCTTCGCGGAGATGGGCGTCCCTGTGGAGGAGCGGGCCCTTCCGCGGGAGATGCTCTACGCGGCCGACGAGCTCTTCTTCACGGGGACGGCGGCCGAGATCACGCCGATCCGCTCCGTCGACCGGATCGTCGTCGGCGCGGGGCGAAGGGGTCCGCTGACCGCGAAGGTCCAGGGGGCGTTCTTCGACCTCGTCGAGGGGAAGGTGGACGACAGGTTCGGCTGGCTGACGCCGGTCTGACGCGGGACGCCGCCCGGGTCGTCCGGAGCGGCGGCCGGTGGGGTGGGCGCCCGTCCCGAGAGGGACCGGCGCTCACCTTCATTTCAGGGCCGCGGCGAGGTCGGCCGGCACGTCCACGTCCCGGAGGACCTCCGGCCCGTAGCCGGGAAGCGTGACGACCTCGACGTCCTCCTCTCCGAGGAGGTCGGACAGCCGCCGGCCCGGCTCCCACGAGAGGACGCGGGGGACGAGGCTCGCCGGCAGGACGAGCGGGTGGCCCCTCCGGCCTTCGCACTCCGGAACGGCGACCTGCCCTCCGGCCGGGGGAGGGAGGGAGCCGAGGACGCGGCGGAGGACGGGGGCGGTCAGCCCCGGAAGGTCGGCCGGCGAAAGGGCGATCCGGCCGCATCCCGACGAGAGCGCGGAGAGCCCAGCCTGCGCGGAGGAGAGCATCCCGTCCTCCGGCCGTGGGTTCACGGCGACGAGGACCCCGAGACCGGCGAGGGCGGCGGCGACCGCGTCCCCGCGGGGGGCGACGACGACGGCGACCTCCCCGAAGCCGGCCTCCAGGAAGGAGCGGGCGACGCGCCGGACGAGGGGCTCCCCCTCGACCTCCACGAGCATCTTGGGGCTCCCGAATCTCCGTGAGGCTCCGGCGGCGAGGAGGACGGCGGCGACCCTGTCCGATCCGAACGGCATCGGGCGATGGTACCCCGCTGGAGCGTCCGTCCGATCGTTGACCGGGCCCGGCGGCGAGCCTATCCTCGAGACACTAAGACGGTTTCGGCGGATGGGTAGAGAGGAGAACCGGGGCATGCACATCAACGACCTCCTCAAGATCGCGGTCGAGCGCAAGGCCTCGGACCTCCATCTGAAGGTCGGCGCGCACCCGATCATCCGGGTGGACGGCGACCTGATCCCGCTCGTCGACATGAAGCGGCTGATGCAGGAAGACACGATCGCGATGGCCTTCTCGATCATGTCCTCCCGCCAGAAAGAGAAGTTCAAGAACAACTTCGAGATCGACATCGCCTACTCGGTGCCGGGGCTCGGGCGGTTCCGCTGCAACATCTTCCAGCAGCGCGGCACGGTCGGGCTCGTCTGCCGCGTCATCCCGGCCCGCATCCTGACCGTGCGCGACCTCCTCCTGCCCCCCGTCATCGAGAAGATCTGCGAGGAGACGCGCGGGCTGATCCTCGTCACCGGGACGACCGGCTCCGGCAAGTCGACGAGCCTCGCGGCGATGATCGACTTCATCAACGCGACGCGGGCCGAGCACATCATGACGGTCGAGGACCCGGTCGAGTTCCTCCACCGCGACAAGAAGTCGATCGTCAACCAGCGCGAGCTGGAGGTCGACACGCGTTCGTTCTCCTCGGCGCTCCGGGCCTCGCTGCGCCAGGACCCCGACGTCATCCTCGTCGGCGAGATGCGCGACTTCGAGACGGTCGAGACCGCGCTCGTGGCGGCCGAGACGGGACACCTCGTCCTCTCGACCCTCCACACGATGGACGCCACGGAGACGATCAACCGCATCATCGCGGTCTTCCCGCCGCACCAGCAGAAGCAGATCCGCCTCCAGCTCTCGGCCGTCCTCAAGGCGGTCGTCTCGATGCGCCTCCTCCCGCGCGCCGACGGCCTCGGGCGCGTGCCGGCCGTCGAGGTCCTGATCGCGACGAACTACATCCGCGACTGCATCGAGAACAAGGAGAAGACGAAGTACATCGTCGACGCGATCAAGGCGGGGACGTCGCAGTACGGGATGCAGACCTTCGACCAGTCGCTCTTCCAGCTCTACCGGTCGGGGCTCATCACGCTCGACGAGGCGATCCGGCGCTCGACGAACCCGAACGAGTTCAAGCTCCGGATCCAGGGCGTCCAGTCGACGTCGGACCTCTCGCAGGAGGAGATGGACGCTTCGCTCGAGGCGCCCGACAAGATGAACCCGCTGGGAGAGGAGTCCCCCTTCGACTTCTCGAACCAGACCTGAGTCCCGGGCCGGGACGGCCGTCGACCGTGCGCGCCCCGAGGCGCCGGAGGATCCTGCGGCAGGTCCGGCCGTGAGCGAGGAACCGCGCCGCCGCCCGCGCCGCGATTGCCGGACCGCGGCGCTCGCGTTCCTCGGGCGGAGGGCTCACCCGAGGCGGGAGCTCGAGCGCAAGCTCCTTCGGGCGGGGCACGAGTCGTCCGAGGTTTCGAGGACCCTCGACGTCCTCGCCGGGGCCGGCCTCCTCGACGAGGCCGCGACGGCCGCCGAGCTGGCCCGGTTCGAGGCCGGGCGCGGCCGGGGAAGCCGGCGGGTCTCCGCGTCGCTGCGGGCGCGCGGCGTCGGCGCGGCGGACGCGGCGAGGGCGCTCGCGGGCCTCGGGGGCGAGGGCGAGGCGGCGCGGCTGAAGGCCGCGCTCGAGAAGAAGGCGCGGGCCCTCCCGGGCGGTTTGACGGCCGTTTCGAGGTCGAGGAAACTCTTCGACCATCTCGTGCGCCGCGGATTCGACCCCGCGGCCGTCCGCGACGCGCTGCGAGAGAAAGGCGATCCCACGGATGACGACTCCCTCTGACTGGACCTCCCGTAAGGTCCGCGAGACGTTCCTGTCCTATTTCGAGGAAAAGGGGCACCGCCGCGTCGCCTCCTCCTCCCTCGTCCCCGCCGAGGACCCGACGCTCCTCTTCACGAACGCGGGGATGAACCAGTTCAAGGACGTCTTCCTCGGGCGGGAGAGCCGGCCGTACGTGAGGGCCGCCTCCGCGCAGAAGTGCGTGCGCGCGGGCGGAAAGCACAACGACCTCGACAACGTCGGCTACACGGCGCGCCACCACACGTTCTTCGAGATGCTCGGGAACTTCTCCTTCGGCGACTACTTCAAGGAG
>CAYVPO010000209.1:0-5849 GCA_964453825.1 uncultured Holophagales bacterium | reverse complement strand
CGTCTTCGCGGTCGCACACGTCCGTGGCGGGGGCGACCTCGGGAAGAAGTGGCACGACGGCGGCCGCATGCTGTCGAAGAGGAACACCTTCACCGACTTCGTCGCCTGCGCCGAGGCGCTCGTCGCGGCGAAGGTCGCCGCGAAGGACCGCATCGCGATCCAGGGGGGGAGCGCGGGAGGGCTCCTGATCGGCGCCGTGGTGAACCTCCGCCCGGAGCTCTTCCGGGCCGCGATCCTCCACGTCCCCTTCGTCGACGTCATCAACACGATGCTCGACGAGACGCTGCCGCTGACGGTCGCCGAGTTCGAGGAGTGGGGGAACCCGAAGAAGAAGGACGAGTACGCCTACATGAGGTCGTACAGCCCCTACGAGAACCTGAAGAAGGGGGCGTACCCGTCGATCCTCGTGAAGACCTCCTTCAATGACAGCCAGGTGATGTACTGGGAGCCGGCGAAGTGGGTCGCGAAGCTCCGGACGCTGAAGACCGACGCGAACCCCCTCCTCCTGAAGACGAACATGGCGGGAGGGCACGGCGGCTCGTCGGGCCGCTACGACCGGCTGAAGGAGACGGCGTTCGACCAGGCGTTCGTCCTGACCGAGCTCGGCGTGCCGGAGCTGCCGGCCTCGATCCCGGTCCCCGCGCGCCCGGTCCACACCTACTCGATCGTGGCCCGCGACCCGGCGACGGGGCAGCTCGGCGTCGCGGTGCAGTCGCACTGGTTCTCGGTCGGGGCGCTCGTCCCGTGGGCGGAGGCGGGCGTCGGCGCCGTCGCGACGCAGTCGTTCGTCGACGCGAGCTACGGGCCGCTCGGCCTCTCGCTCCTGAAGGGGGGGCGGAGCGCGCCGGACGCCCTCGCGGGGCTCCTCGCGGCCGACGCGGGGCGCGACGTGCGGCAGGTGGCGATGATCGACGCCGCGGGGCGCGTCGCCGCCCACACCGGCGCGAAGTGCATCGAGGCCGCGGGGCACCACGTCGGGAAGGACTACTCCGTCCAGGCGAACATGATGAGGAGCGACGCCGTCTGGCCCGCGATGGCGAAGGCGTTCGAAGGGACGAAGGGAGACCTCGCCGAGCGGATGCTCGCGGCGCTCGAGGCGGCGGAAGCCGCGGGCGGCGACATCCGGGGGAAGCAGTCGGCGGCGCTCATCGTCGTCTCCTCCACGCCGACGGGACGCCCCTGGCAGGACCGGCTCTTCGACCTCCGGGTCGAGGACAGCCCGGCGCCTCTGCCCGAGCTGCGGCGGCTCGTGACGCTCGCCCGCGCCTACGCCCTCATGAACGAGGGAGATCTCGCCGTCGAGAAGAAGGACGACGCGGCGGCGCTGAAGGCGTATTCCGCCGCGCAGGCGATCGTCCCCGGGAACGCCGAGATGACCTACTGGACCGCGATCTCCCTCGTCGGGATGGGCCGCGTCGACGAGGCGCTCCCGCTCTTCCGGAAGACGTTCGCGGCGGATCCGTCGTGGGCCGAGCTGACCCGGCGCCTGCCGAAGGCGGGCCTCCTGCCGGACGACCCGGCGCTCGTCGCGCGGATCGTGGCGGAGGCCCCGGCGTCGAAGTAGGGACGACCTCGAGACCCGGGCTCGAGGCCGTCGCGACGTAGACGCGCGAGGGCGATCCCGGACGCCCGGCGGTGCGCTGCGTAGCGGGGGAAGCTCAGTCGGGCGACTTCGGCGAGGGGACGGGCTCGTCCATCGGTCCGTCCCCCGGCACCGTCTCGAGCGCCTTCCTGACCCGCACGAGCTCGACGCCGATCCGATCGAGGAGCGGCTCGAGCGTCGTCGTCTCGTTCTGCTTCGCCCGGGCCTCGGCCTCGCGGCAGAGCGCAGAGAGGTCGAGCGCCCCGAAGCTCGCGCTCGTCGAGCGAAGCGTGTGCACGGCCCGGTGGAGCTCGTCCGCCCTCTCGGAGGCGGCAGCCGCACGGGCCGAGGCGAGGAGCCCGTCCGACTCCCGCGCGAAGGAGCGGACGATGCCCGGAAGAAGGTCGCCGGCCCGGGAGCCGAGCGAGGCGTGGAGACGGGTCCAGGCACTGGCGTCGAGGCCGGGCGGCGTCGCGAGCGGGGGGGGCGGGAGGGGCGCCGGAGCGACGACCTCGGCGGCCTCGTCCCCCTCCGTGAGGGGCGAGAGCGTGGTCGCGGCGCGCTCGAGCGCCGCGATGAGGTCGGAGATCCCGATGGGCTTCACGAGGTAGTCGCTCATGCCCGCGGCGAGGCACGCCTCGCGGTCGCCCGGCAGAGCGTGAGCGGTCATGGCCGCGATGCGGGGGCCGTCGGCTCCGAGCTCCGCGCGGATCAGGCGGGTCGCCTCGATGCCGTCCAGCTCGGGCATCTGGACGTCCATCAGGACGAGGTCGTAGACCTTCGCGGAGACCGCCTCGACCGCCTCCCGGCCGTTCGATGCGACCTCGGCCGAGTAGCCGAGCCGCCCGAGCATGAGGAGCGCGAGCTCCTGATTCGTCGGGTTGTCCTCGACGAGGAGGATCCGGAGCGGGAGCCGGCGGCCCATCGTGCCGTCGAATCGCGGTCGGACGGCGGACTCGCGCCTCTGGGTCGGACGGCTCCCACCGAGGAGGGCGGCGACGGATTCGATGAGGACGGCGGGCTTGACGGGTCTCGTCACGCGCGCGGCCGGGCCGTCCGCGACTTCCTCGGACTCGGCGCCCATCGGGACGATGAGGACGAAGGGGAGGGACGGCGCGAACCGGGAGCGGAGGCCGGTGAAGGAGACGAGGCCGTCGCCGTCGGGCAGGTCCCGGTCGACGACGGCGAGGTCGAAGCGCTCTCCCGACCGGAAGCGCTCTGCCGCGGCGGCGATCGAGGCGCAGGCCGCCACCTCGAGACCCCTGCTCGAAAGGACTCTCGCGAGGAGCGCGCGGCTCGTCGCGCCCCCCTCGACGACGAGGACGCGACGCCCGGCGAAGCTCGCGCGGCGTGACGGGACGATCGCGCCCGAGGGGGCCATCGCCGCCTCGAGGCGGGCGGCGAATCGGAATGTCGAGCCGCGCCCCGGCTCGCTCTCGAACGAGATCGAGCCGCCCATCAGCTCGGCGAGCCGCCGCGAGATCGCGAGGCCGAGGCCGGTGCCGCCGAAGCGCCGGGTCGTGGAGCTGTCGCCCTGGCGGAACGACTCGAAGAGGTTCGCGGCCCGCTCCGGACGGATGCCGATGCCGGTGTCCCGTACCGCGACCTCGATCTCGACGAGCGTGCCCGGGGGCGGGCTGCCCGGCGGGCGGGATATGACGGTGACGGCGACCTCGCCCGCGTCCGTGAACTTCACGGCGTTCCCGACGAGGTTCATGACGACCTGCTTGAGGCGCGTGACGTCGCCGAGGAGCGCTGCCGGAACGCCGTCGTCGACGTCGAGCGTCAGCTCGAGGCGCTTTTCCTCGGCGCGGGGAGCGAGGAGGTCGATCGCCGACTCGAAGCACGGCCGCACCTCGAAGGGGCGCCGTTCGAGGCCCATCCGTCCCGCCTCGATCTTCGAGAAGTCGAGGATGTCGTCGATCAGGTGGAGGAGCGTCTCCCCGCTCTGCCGGATGGTCTCGGCGAACTGGCGCTGCTCGCGGGTCAGCGGCGTTCCGAGGAGGAGGCTCGTCATCCCGATGACGCCGTTCATCGGGGTCCGGATCTCGTGGCTCATCGTCGCGAGGAACGCGCTCTTGGCCCGGTTCGCGTCCTCGGCTTCGCGGGTCGCGGCCTCGAGCTCCGCCGTCCGCGCGGCGACGAGCTCCTCGAGGCGGGCGCGCCGCTGGCGCTGCTCGCGGCCCCGCCGGACGAGGGCGAAGGCGAGGAGGGCGACGGCTCCCCCCGCGACGGCCGCCCGGAACCAGGCCTTCTGGGCGAGCGTCGGCTCGATCCGGACGGTCGTCCGCGCGCCGGTCGTCCACGGGCCCGCCCCGCGCCGCGCGGCGACCTCGAAGAGGTAGCTGCCCGGAGTGAGGTTCGTGTAGCTCGCGAATCGCTCGCGCCCCGCGTCGACCCACGCCGGGTCGACGCCGTCGAGCCGGAAGCGGAAGCGGACGTCGGACGGCGCGACGAGGCTGATCCCGGTGTAGCGGATCTCGAGGCGGGAGGAGCCGGGCGGCACGACGACGGTCTCGCCGGGCTCGATCGGCGCTCCGTCCGCGCGGACCCCCTCGATCCGGACCGAGAGGAGCGCCGCAGGCCTCTCGAGCTGGTCCGGGTCGAGGACGGCGAGGCCGCGCGTCGTGGCGATCCAGATCCGTCCGTCGGAGGCCCGGATCGCGCCGGGAAGCGTGCCGCCGGAGCACCCCTCGCTCCTCATCCCGTCGGCGAGGCCGAAGTGCTCCGACGCGAACCTCTTCCTCTGGCCGTCCATCGTCGCCGAGGCCTCGGCGAGGCGGATGCGGAAAACGCCGTGGTTCGAGGTCAGGAAGAGCCAGCCGTCGTGCAGGACGAGGCCCTTGATGACGGAGTCGAAGAGACCCTGGGCCGTGCCGGCCGACGCGATCGCGCCGTCGCGGAGGCGCGCGAGTCCGCTTCCGGTCCCGATCCAGAGCGTCCCCTCGTCGTCGAGGGCGAGGGCCTGGACCCTCTCGTCCGGCAGGCCGTCCTTCCTCGTGAAGGCGCGGAAGCGGTCGCCCTCGAGCCGCGCGAGCCCGGCCGTCGTGCCGGCCCAGACGCCACCGCCGCGGGCCGGCAGAAGGCAGAGGAGCCGGTCGGAGGGGAGCCCTTCGGCGACGCCGTAGCGTCGGGCCTCCCCGCCGCGAAGGCGCACGGCGCCGCCCGGAAGGAGACCGACCCAGATCGAGCCGTCTTCGTCCTCGACGAGAGCGCGGACGTCGCGCGACGCCCACTCCGGCGGCGGGAGGGGAACCCGCCGGAAGACGCCGTCGCGGCCCACCGCGAGCCCGTCGGTGTAGGTGCCGACCCAGAGCCTCCCGTCCCGGCCCGGGAGGATGGAGGAGGCCTGGTCGGAGGGGAGGCCGTCCTGAACTCCGAAGGAGCGGATCGAGGTCCCGGAGATCCGCTGCAGCCCCCCGCTCGCCACCGTCGCCCAGATCGTCCCTGCGGCATCCTCCGCGACGGCGCGGACGTTCTCTCCGGCGAGCCCCTCCCGACGCCCGAAGCTCGCGAAGACGCCGTGCCGCAGGCGCAGGAGTCCGTCCGTCCAGGTGCCGATCCAGACGCTCCTCTCGCGGTCCTGGAAGAGGCTCCAGACGTGGTCGGACGGGAGCTCGCCCGTCCGGGCCGACTGGCAGGCGACCTCGCCTCTCGAGACGAGGCAGACGCCGCGGCCCCAGGTCCCGGCCCAGAGATTGCCCGAGTCGTCGACGAGGAGCGCGGAGACCTGTCCGGTCGGGAGGGAGGGGGCACCGCTCGGGACGACTCTCCCGTCGGCGATCCGCGCCAGGCCGCCGCCGGCCGTCCCGACCCACACCCCGCCCGCGGGATGGGCCGCGAGCGCGACGACGGTGTCGTTCGGAAGCCCCTCGCGCGTCGTGAACGAGACTGGCCCGCCCGGGTCGAGGCGGGAGACGCCGCTCCCCATCGTTCCGGCCCAGACGGCTCCGGCGCGGTCGACGCAGAGCGTTCGGACCGGCAGCTCGTGGGGACCGGCGCCGACAGGGACCTTCTCGAAGCGCTCGCCGACGCGCCGGAAGAGGCCGTGGTCGACCGTCCCGACCCAGAGGACGCCGCGGCCGTCGCGCGCGAGCGCCTGGATCTTCAGCCCCGTCAGCCCGGCCTCCGGGCCGAACGCCTCGAACCGGCTCCCCGTCATCCGGAGGAGGCCGCCGCCGTTCGTCCCGACCCAGAGCGCCCCGTCGAGGTCGGCGAGGAGCGCAAAGACGGAGCTGACGGCGAGCTCGGCGTTCGTCCGGTGGTC
>CAYVPO010000208.1:0-5875 GCA_964453825.1 uncultured Holophagales bacterium | reverse complement strand
ACCCGCCCGGAGACGGGCCGGTCCGCGAGCCGCCCCGGAGGGCCGGCCTCCCCGTAGAATGCCTCCCGGATGGCCATTACCGGAAACCTCCGGACGATGCAGTTGTCGGAGCTGCTGCAGTGGCTCTCGATGGGGCAGAAGACGGGCACGCTGGCCATCCGGGGCGGCGCGGGAGAGAAGCGGATCTACTTCCAGAACGGCCGGATCATCTCCTCGTCCTCGACGATCGAGCGCGAGTACCTCGGCCACTTCCTCGTCTCGTACGGCTACATCACCGAGGAGGAGCTGACGAAGGCGATGGAGGTCCAGGAGGAGTCGAAGATCCTCCTGGGGAAGATCCTCGTCATGATCGGCGCCATCGCCGAAGAGGACCTCGTCGAGCTGATCCGCCTCAAGGCCTGCGAGACGATCTACGACATCTTCCTCTGGCCCGAGGGGGCCTTTCAGTTCCTCGACGGCGAGATCCCGCAGAGGCCGATGGTCCCGATCGCCATCGACGTCACGGGAATCGTCATGGAGGGCCTCCGCCGGTTCGACGAGTGGCAGCGGATCCGGGGCCGGATCCGGTCGCTGCGCGACGTCCCGACGATCGTCGCCCCGGTCGACGTCGAGAGCCTGGCCGAGCCGCACCGGCTGATCCTCCGCGCGATCGACGGTGTCCGCTCCCTCGGGGAGATCGCCGAGGCGACGCACAACTCAGACTTTCCCGTCGCCCGCCTCGTCTTCGACCTGATCGAGAGTGGTCACGTCGAGCTGGCTTCGCCGCCCGCCGTGGCCGCGCCGAAGAGCTCGGAGCTGACCCCCGAGGATCCCTACGAGACGGTCTTCGAGGAGGCTGCGACGCCGCACTTCGAGGGGCTGCCCGACACGGCCGACGAGCTTCCGCTCCCGCCCCCGCCGCCGGAGGGCCGCCCCGCTCCTCCAAAGGACTTCGCCCGCTTCCTCCGGCGGGGCCCCGACAGCGGGTCTCATCGTGTCCGGTCCGCCGGGCCGGTCACGACGTCGATCGCCTCGCCCGTCGCCGCGCCTCCCGCGCCTCCGCCGCCGTCCACGAGCTTCCGCCCGGCCGCGCCGGTTTCCGCCGGACCGCCGACCTCGGGCTCGCTGAAAATCGGAGCGCCCTCGGCCGCATCCCTCCTCGAGATCGGCGCCCCGCCGGCGAACGTCCCGTGGCCCGCGCCGGTCTCGGGCGCGTTCCGTGTCCCGCCCCCGTCCGGCCCCTCCTCGGAGAGCCTGCGCGCGCCGACGCCGGGGCCTCCCCCCTCCACGACGCTCCGGGCCCCGGTCTCCCCGCCGAGCTCGCAGAACCGGCTCGCCGTTCCGGCCTCGGCGTCCGGGAGCACGTTCGCGCCGACGGCGATCCCCTCCCTCACGAAGCCGATGGAGGAGCTGATGGCCTGGTCGTTCACGCCGAACGAGGCGTTCATCCTCTCCCGCATCAACGGCCTCTGGGACGTTCGCTCCATCGCGAAGATCAGCCCGTTTCCCGAGGGCGAGGTCCTCCGGGTCTTCGAGAAGCTTCACGACGGCGGCCTCATCCGCTGGCGCTGAGCGCCCGGACCTCGAGTGGAGCCGACTCTCTCACCCGCTCTCCTCCTGGCCGCTACGGCTGCAGCGTGCGTCGTGGCCGTCGCGCTCGCGTTCCTCGCCGGACGCCGGGCTGCAACGGCCGGCTTCCGCCGGCAGGTCGAGGAGGCCGGGGAGCGCGTCGAGGCCCGGGAGGAAGAATGCCGGTCGCTGAGCGCGCGGCTCGAGGGCGCGAACGGCGCCCTCGAGCGCCGCGCCGCCGCGCTCGAGAGGGTCCTGCGCGCGGCGCCCGAGCTTCGGGCGCACCTCCCGCTCGACTCCGTCCTCCGCAACACCGTCCAGGCCGCCCGGCACTGCCTCGGCCATCGCCGGGTCCTCCTTTCCCTTTACGACAGGCTCGAAGGAGTCCTCGCGCCGCGAGCTCACGTCGGCCTCGACGAAGAATGGCGAGCGCTCGCCGAGGAGCGCGTTCCCGCGGGACCTTTCGCCCACGACCTCAGCGCGCCGGAGACGGCCGAAACGGCCCCCCTCCGCTCGCTCTGCCGCCGGCTCGGCCTCCCCCCGCCCGTAACGGTCCCGCTCGCCGCCGGCTCGCGAGTCGTCGGACTCCTGGAGCTCGCCGAGCCGGAGCGCGACGCCGTCGACGTCGAAAGCGACCGCGTCGTCCTCGACCTCTTCGCCCTGCAGGTCGTTCAGGCCCTGAGGCTCGCCCGCGCCTACCGGACCGTACGGCTCGGCACGCTGCGCGACGCGCTGACCGGCGTCGCGAACCACGGCTCCTTCCAGGAGACGCTCCGGCACGAGATCGCGCGGCACGCGCGGAGCGCCGAGAGCCTCGTCCTTCTGATGGTCGACCTCGACGACTTCAAGGCGGTCAACGACCGATTCGGACACCCCGTCGGCGACGCCGTCCTGCGCGGCGTCGTGGCGCGGCTCCTCGACTCGGTGAGGGACATGGACGTCGTCGCCCGATACGGCGGCGAGGAGTTCGCCGTCGTCCTCCCGCAGACCGACGCGGCTCAGGGGGAGCGCGTGGCGGAAAGGCTTCGCGCCGCCGTGGCCGCCTCCCCCCTGCCCGCCGGTTCCGAGGAGCCGCTCCGGCTCACCGTCTCGATCGGGCTCGCCGTCTTTCCCGAGGACGCCCACACGAAGGGGGCGCTCGTCGAGTGCGCGGACCGGGCCCTCTACGCCGCCAAGCGGACGGGAAAGAACCGCGTGGTCCGCTTCACGCGCGTCCCGTCCACGGCCGACGACCTGCTCGCGGCTCCGCCGCGAGCCCGGCGCGGCGCGTGACGGCCGCGCAGCCCGCGACCGCGAAACGGAGAGGCCAGGCCGCCGCCTCGCCCGCGTAGTCGACGCCGACCCGCGGTCCGACGAGGAGCGGGCGCTCCTCCCCGGGGAGCGGGAGAAGCAGCTCGAGCTCCGGGCCGTCGAGGGAGATCCCCGTGTGCTCTCGCCCGACGCCGAGCACCCGGCAGAGACGGCCCGGGCCGGACGCCGCGAGGAGCTCGTCCCGGGCGACGGGCGCCCCCGTCCACCAGGCTTCCGGGACGGCCGCCCGCAGGAGGACCGCCTCCGGCACTCCCTCCTCGCGCGTCACGACGTTCAGGCAGTCGTGCATCCCGTAGACGCGGAAGACGTAGGCGTGCCCGGGCGGCCCCCACATCGGCGCGACGCGCGCCGTCCGCCGGCCGTTCCAGGTGTGCGCGGCGCGGTCGAGGACGCCCAGGTACGCCTCGGTCTCCACGAGGACGACGGTGACCGGACGACGGCCCGGCCGACGCCGCACGAGCCGGCACCCCAGAAGGGCGCGCGCGACCTCGACGGTCGTCCGGTCCCAGAAGTCCCGGGGCGGCCTCCCGGCTTGTCGGCTCCGCGGCACGCCGCTATTCTCGCGGACGACCATGACAAAAGAGTGTCCCCCGCCCGCGCACGGCTGCCCGGTCCTCGTCACGGGCGGCGCCGGCTTCATCGGATCGCACCTCGTCGACGCGCTCCTGGCCCTCGGCCACCGCGTCGTCGTCGTCGACGACCTCTCCACGGGCGACCTCCGGCGCGTGCCGGCCGAGGTCCGGTTCGTCCGCGGCGACGTCCGCGACCCGGGCCTCGACGCGCTCCTCGTCGAGGAGAAGATCGACACGGTCTTCCACCTCGCTGCCCAGGTCGACGTGAGGAAGTCGGTCGAGAACCCGGTCTTCGACGCGGAGGTGAACGTCCTTGGCACGATCCGCGTCGCGCTCGCCGCCTCGAAGGCGGGCGTCGCCCAGGTCGTCTTCTCCTCGAGCGGCGGCGCGATCTACGGCGACCCCGTCGGCGAGCGCGCGGACGAGGACCACCCCCTGAACCCCTGTTCGGCCTACGGCGTCGGAAAGCTCGCGGGCGAGAAGTACCTCGCCGCGCACGCGCCCGACGGCGGATACGTCCTGACGGTACTCCGCTACGCGAACGTGTACGGCCCGCGCCAGGACGGCCGCGGAGAGGCGGGCGTCGTCGGGATCTTCATGAACCGCCTCCTCTCCGGGCAGGACGCCGTCGTCCACGGCGACGGCCTCCAGACGCGCGACTTCGTCCACGTCGCCGACGTCGTCGCCGCGAACCAGGCTTCGTTCCTGCGGCGCGTCGGCGGGACGATGAACGTCGGCACCGGGATCGAGACGAGCGTGCGGGAGCTCTACGGCCTCGTCGCGGCCGCGTGCCACGCCGAACGGCCCCCGCGCTTCGGTCCCGCCAAGCCGGGCGAGCAGCGCCGGAGCGTCCTCGACGTCACGCGAGCGCGGGACCGCCTCGGGCTCGCCGAGCTCGTCCCTCTCGAGGGCGGGATGCACGCGACGGCGGAGTGGTTCCGCCTGCACCGGGCGGGCCAGGGCCTCGGAGGGTAGAGCGCGCTCGGGGCGCCGGACGTTCGCTTCAGTCGCCCGCGGCGATCAGGGACGCCGCGGGCGGCCCTCCCGCGGCCGATCCGCGCGGCCGGCCCGTGCGCCGAATGACGACGACAGTCCGGTCGTCCTCCGCGGCCCGGCCCGCGCTGAACTCCCGGACGGCCGACATGAGCTTCTCGACAGTCTCCTGCGCCGAGCGCTTCCGGTAGTCGAGGAGTATCCGCCGGACGCGGTCGAGCCCGAACTCCCTTCCCCGAAGGTCGTGCGCCTCGACGATCCCGTCGGTGTAGAGGAGTAGAAGGTCGCCCGGCTCCATCTTCGCCGCCCTCCGGCCGTAGACCGCGTTCGGCGACGGGCCGAGGACCATGCCGGTCGACTCCATCTCCGTGAAGCTCCGGGTCCGGGCGTGGAGGTGGATCGGCCCGGGGTGGCCGGCGTTGACGTAGATGATCTCGCCGTTCGCCTCGAGCTCGCCGTAGAAGAGCGAGACGAACTTCGTCGAGAGCCGGCTCTTGTTCAGGATCCGGTTGAGGCGCTCGATCGCGCGCGCGATCTTCAGGTCGCCCTTGATCCCCATCCGGAGGCCCACGTAGACGTCGCGGACGAGGAGCGCCGCGACGAGGCCGTGCCCCGACGCGTCGGCGATCGCCGTCCCGAACGCGTCGGGTCCGAGCGTGATGAAGTCGTAGAAGTCCCCGCCGACCGCCTCGGCCGGCTCCGTCGCGGCCCAGACCTCGTAGTCCCCCATCTCGGGGAAATGGCGCGGAAGGATGGACTGCTGGATCCGCCGCGCCTCCTCGAGGAGGTCCTCGAGCTGCTCGCTCTTGACCTTCGAGTCCAGGACGGTCCGGATGATCCCGAGGGAGACGAGCAGGTCGTCGGCCGCGACGCGCGGGTGGACGTCGAAGGAGAGGATGAAGACGTCGTCGCCGAACGAGACGGCCGCGAAGCGCGTGACTCCCAGACGGGCCTCGAGCTCGCGGTCGACCCACGGGTCCTTCAGGTCGGCGAGGACGACCCCTTCCTCGATGGCGCGCCGGATCGGCTCGTACGCCGCCGGGACCGTGAGCCCTTCCGAGACCTTCTTCGAGCGGCCGAACCCGCGGCGGAGGACGTATTCGCCGTCCTCGAGCTGGTAGAGCCGGCCGCCGATGATCCCGAGCTCGTTGCGGAAGTTCCCGACGACGGCCTCTCCGACGGAGGCCACGGTGGAGACGATGTCCTCGCTCCCCTCGATCGCGGACAGGGTCTTCTCGACGTTCTTCAGGAGCGCGCGGTAGTCCATCGGGGCCGCGCAGTATACGTCGCGGGCGTGAAGAGGTTCTTCAGCCGAACCGGGCGAGCGTCGCGAGGAGCTGGTCCTGGTAGGCGTGCCCGCGCCCCTCGCCGCACCCGCCGTTGGCGAGGATGACGAACGCGTACCGCCGTCCGCTGCGCGCCTCCACCCAGCCCGCGAGCGTGACGACGCC
>CAYVPO010000207.1:0-5954 GCA_964453825.1 uncultured Holophagales bacterium | reverse complement strand
CTCGGCGTCGACCTTGTCGGTCTAGATCTCGAAGAGGGGTTCGTCGCTCTTGACGGTGTCCCCGACCTTCTTCATCCAGCGGGTCAGCGTTCCTTCGGCGATCGACTCGCCCATCTGCGGCATGATCACGTTCGTCGGCATGGTCCGATTCTCCGTCTACCCGTGGTCGGGTCAGTAGGCCGCGAGTTTACGCGCGGCGGCCAGAAGCGTAGCGGGGCCGGGCAGGTACGCGGCCTCGAGAGCGGGGGCGAAGGGAACGGGGGTGTCGGGCGCCGTCAGGCGGACGACGGGCGCGTCGAGCCACTCGAACGCCTTTTCGGCGAGCGTGGCGGCGACCTCGGCTCCAACGCCGAGCGTCCGCGCCTCCTCGTGGAGGACGAGCGCCTTCGAGGTCTTCTTCACCGATTCCAGGACCGTCTCCTCGTCCATCGGGAGGAGCGTCCGGAGGTCGACGACCTCGGCCTCGACCCCTTCCTTCGCGAGCTCGGCGGCCCCCTCGAGCGCGAGCGAGACCATCGCGCCCCAGGTCACGATCGTCAGGTCGCGTCCCGGGCGCCTCACGGCGGCCTTCCCGATCGGGACGAGGCCGTCCCCCTCGGGGAGGACCCCCTTCGCCCTCCGGTAGAGGAGCTTGTGCTCGAGGAAGAGGACCGGGTCCTCGTCGCGGACCGCGGCCTTCAGGAGGCCCCGGGCGTCGGAGGCCGTCGACGGGACGACGACGGCGAGGCCCGGCGTCCGTGCGAAGTACCCCTCCGGGCTCTGCGAGTGGAACGGGCCGGCGTGAACGCCGCCCCCCGAGGGGCCCCGGACGACGATCGGGACGCCGAGGCCGGTCCGGTACCGGTGCTTCGCCGCGAAGTTCGTGATCATGTCGAACGCCCGCGAGGCGAAGTCGAAGAACTGCATCTCGACGACGGGGCGGAGGCCCCGGAGCGAGGCACCGATCGCCGCGCCGACGATCGCCTCCTCGACGACGGGCGTGTCGATCACCCGCTCGGGGCCGAAGCGCTCGAGGAGGCCGGCCGTCGCCTGGAAGGCGCCGCCGTAGACGCCGATGTCCTCGCCCATCAGGATCACGCGGGGGTCGCGCTCCATCTCCTCGGCGAGGGCGATCCGGACGGCGTCGAGGAGCGTCGCCTCCCGGGGAGACGCCCCGCTCACGCGAGACCTCCGACGAACGTCTCGCGCCGGCGCCTCACGGCGTCCTCCTCGTCGGCGCGCACTCCGCGGAACTCGGGGTCGGGAACGGGGGCGGGGGAGGCCTCCGCCTCCGCGACCGCGGCGTCGAGCTCGGCGCCGACCTCCTCTCGGACCGCCGCCCGGGCCGCAGCGTCCGACACGCCGGTCGCGTCGAGGTGCCTCTCGAACAGGGCGATCGGGTCGCGCCGCGCCCATTCGGCGAGCTCGTCCGCGTCGACGTACGCCTGGCCGTCGTGCTCGGCGTGCCCCTTCCTTCGGTACGTCTTGCACTCGAGGAGGAACGGGCCCCGCCCCTCGCGCGCGTGCGACACGGCGCTCCGGGCGGCCTCGACGACCGCGAGGACGTCGTTCCCGTCCACGATCGCGCTCGCGACGCCGTATCCGGCCGCCTTGTCGGCGAGCGTCGCCGCCGCGCACTGCATCTCGGACGGGGTCGAGTAGGAGTAGCCGTTGTATTCGAGGACGACGACGAGCGGGAGCCTCTTCACGCCCGCGAGGTTGATCCCCTCGTGGAACGCCCCGGTCGACGTGCCGCCCTCCCCGAGGTACGTCATGCCGACGGTCCTCTTCCCGAGGAGGCGGTCGGCGAGGACCATTCCCGCGAGGACGGGGACCGCCGTCCCGAGCATCGCGATCCCCGAGTAGAGCCCCTCGTCGGGAAGGCAGAAGTGGAGGAACGCATCGCGCCCCCGCGAGGGACCGTCGCCCTTCGCGAGGAGCTGCCGGAGGACGTCCGCCGGCCGCGCCCCCCGCACCAGCACCGCGCCGAGGTCGCGGATCACGGGGATCAGGAGGTCCCCCTGTTCCAGCGCGAATGCGGTGCCGACCGCGGTCGCCTCCTGGCCGAGGCACCGGTAGAGCCCTCCGGTCATCTTCCCCTGCCGGTACAGGCTCACCATCCGCTCCTCGAGGAGGCGAGTGAGAAGGAGATGCCTGTAGAGGGTCCTCTGCTGTTCTGGGGAAACCGTCATGGCGTCGGGCGGGCGCCCAACTCTCGATTATCGCCATCGTTTTCGCGATGCGTCAAACTGATGTCGCATGCCTCGCCGCTCCCCGAGGACCTCCTCCCTCGGCCGGCTCCTCGAGCTCGGCGGACTGGCCGTCCGTGCGGGGACGTCGACGGCGGCGTCGTTCGTCTCGAGCCTCGGCAGGCCGGCGGCGGTGCGCGAGGCCCTCCAGCTCGAGGAGCTCGTCCGGAACGCACAGCGGCTCGTCGCGACGCTCGGCGAGATGAAGGGTGCGGCGATGAAGGTGGGGCAGATGCTCAGCCTCCAGGACGCTCTGCTCCCCCCCGAAGTCGCGGCGGTCCTCCGGTCGCTGCAGAAGGAGACGCCGAGCCTCCCGCTCGAGATGGTCGAGGAGCAGCTCGCCGACGAGCTCGGCGACCCGCTCCAGCTCTTCGCGAGCTTCGAGCCGGAGGCCTTCGCGGCTGCTTCGATCGGCCAGGTCCACCGGGCCGTCCTCCGCGACGGTCGGCGCGTCGCGGTGAAGATCCAGTACCCGGGGATCGACCGGATGGTGGAGGCCGACCTCGGGAACCTCCGGCGGGTCCTGAAGTCGGTCGTCGCGCTCGTCTCGAAGGTCGACTTCGAGCCGATCTGGCAGGAGCTGCGGGCGCGCCTGCGCGAGGAGCTCGACTACCTCCACGAAGCGGAGCGGATGCGGCGGATGGCGGAGCTCCACGCCGACGTTCCCGCAATCGTCATCCCGCGGGTCGTCGAGGAGGCTTCCACCGGCCGCATCCTGACGACCGAGTACGAAGAGGGCCTCTCGCCCGACGAGGCCTGCGCTCCGGAGACTCCGCAGGCGCTGAAGGACCGCTGGGGCGTCGTCCTCTTCGACTTCCTCCTCCGGGGCCTCCTCCGCCACCGCCTCCTCCACGCCGACCCGAACCTCGCGAACTTCTCGTTCCGGCGGGACGGGCGGGTCGTCGTCTACGACTTCGGCTGCGTGAAGGAGGTGCCGCTGCGCCTCGCCCGCGGCTACCGCGGGCTCTGCCGGGCGGCTCTCGAAGGGAGGACGGACGACCTTCCGGTCGTCCTGAAGCGGATGGGGATGCACCGGGTCGACGGCTCCCCGCTCGAGGAGCGCCTCGTCGCGCCGTGGGCCGCCCTCGTCCTCGAGCTCCTCCGACCGGCACCGCCGTACCGGTTCGGCTCGGACGACTCCGTCGCGCGGCGGCTCGTCGACGCGGCCCGCACGAGCCTGGCGGAGGCGGGCGACGTCCGGTTCCCGCGGGACATCGTCTTCGTCAACCGGACGGTCCTCGGGCACTTCGGCAACCTCGCGCGGCTTCGCGCCGAGGGGCCGTGGCGGGATATCCTCGGACGGTTCACGGAGAAGGATTGAGACCTCACCGGGCGCCGGCGCGGCGTCCGGCGAGGCTTCGCCCCGAGGAGGCCGCGAGATGTCGAACGCCCCCGGCAGCAGCTACGACGAGGTCCCGTACGTCGACACGTGCCACGCCGCGACGCACCCGGACCGGCTCGCCACGCTCGCCGCGGTGTACGGTCTTCCGGCGCCCCCCCTCGAGCGCTGCCGGGTCCTCGAGCTCGGCTGCGCCCGCGGCGGGAACCTTCTCCCGATGGCCCTGGAGCTGCCGGAGGCGTCGTTCGTGGGGGTCGACCTCTCGGCGCGGCAGGTCGCCGAGGCGCGCGAGCGCGCCGAAGCGCTCGGCCTTCGGAACGTCGCTTTCCATGCGATGGGCCTCGAGGGGATCGACGCCGGCTTCGGGACGTTCGACTTCGTCGTCTGTCACGGGGTCTACTCGTGGGTCCCGGAGCTGGTCCGGGAGCGGATCCTCGAGATCTGCGCGACGAACCTCTCCCCGGACGGCCTCGCCTACGTCTCATACAACACGTATCCCGGCTGGAGCTCGCGCGGCATGGTCCGCGACCTCGTCCGTTTCCACGCGCGCGAGGAAGAGACGCCCCAGGGGCGCGTGGAGCGGGCGCGCGGCTTCCTCGAGGAGCTGGCGGGGCAGATCGTCCGGCAGGAAGGGGCATACGCGAGCGTCCTGAAGGTGGAGGCGTCGCGCTTCCGCGAGGCGGACGACACCTACCTCCTCCACGAGTTCTTCGAGGACGACAACGTCCCCTGCTTCGTCCACGAGTTCCTGCGGCGCGCGGAGGCCGCGGGGCTCGAGTTCCTCGCCGAGGCGCAGGCGCCCGGCCTCTTCGACGGCCTCCCGGAGGCGGCGCGCGGTCTCGTGTCGCGGTGGGCCGGCGACGTCGCGGCCCGCGAGCAGTACCTCGACCTGATGGTCAACCGGACGTTCCGCCGGACCGTCCTCCGGAGGGCGGGCGGTCCCCGCGCGGCCGCGCGGTCGCCCGAGGCGGTGGAACGCCTCGCGGCGCGCGCGGTCGTCGCCCCCGCGCCGGTCGCGTGGGAGGCGGAGGGGAAGGACGGGCCGATCGAGTTCGTCCACCCCGGGCGGAGCGGCTCGATCCGGACGAACGATCCGGCCCTGCAGGCCGCGCTCCTCGCGCTCCACGAGGCGAGGCCGGCGGCTCTCCCGTTCGAGACGCTCTGGGAGCGCGTCCGAGAGAGCCTCTCCGCGGGCGGCGACCCCTCGCCGCGCCCGCCGCAGGAGGCGCGCGAGGCCCTCCGGTCCTCGGTCCTGCGCCTGTTCCTCGCCGACTTCGTCGAGCTCCACGTCCGCCCGCCGCGGCCGGCGACGGAGCCGGCCGAGCGGCCCGTGGGGAGCCCGCTCTCCCGCCGCCAGGCCTCGGAAGGGAACGTCGTGACGTCCCTGATCCGGAAGCGGGTCGAGCTCGACGAGCTCGCCCGCGCGGTCCTCCTCGAGCTCGACGGGACGCGCACCGAGGCCGAGGTCCTGGACGCGGTCGTGACCCGCGTCTGCTCCGGCTCGCTCGAGCTGAGCGACGCATCGGGACTCGTGCGGGAGGAAGCTGCGGTGCGGGCGCTCCTCGCGGGCGAGATCCGCCCGGCGATCGCGAGGCTCGCCCGGCTGGCTCTCCTCACAGGCTGAGCGCGCCGCCCGAGCCGGGCCGCTGGAGGGCGCTCGCGCCCTTGCCCGGCGAGCCCGGCCTTCCTATGCTCGGAGAGTGATCGCCGTCTTCGTCCTCTACATGGTCGCGACGGTTGCGCTCGCCTTCTGGTACTCGCGAGGGGCGCGCTCGCACCGCGAGTTCGTCCTCGGCGGGGGCCGCTTCGGCGGGACGGCGCTGGCGCTCTCCGAGCGGGCGACGGGGGAGTCGGCCTGGCTCCTCCTGGGCCTCACCGGTCACGCGTACGCGGACGGGCTCTCGACGATCTGGGTCGCGCTCGGCTGCGTCACGGGGATCCTCTTCATCTGGATCGTCATGGCCCGGCGGCTCCGGGACGAGACGGAGCGGACCGGCGCGATGACGGTGTCGAGCCTCCTCGCCCGCCGCTTCCCCGGCGCCGAGAAGCCGATCTCGCTCCTCTCGGCGGCGATCGTCGTCTTCTTCTTCCTCCTCTACATCGCGGCGCAGTTCAGCGGCTCGGGCAAGGTCCTCCAGGAGACGTTCGGCCTCGAGCCTCTCTGGGGGATCCTCATCGCGTCGGTCGTCGTGACGGTGTACTGCGGGATCGGCGGCTTCGTCGCCGTCGTCGTGACCGACGTCTTCCAGGCGCTCCTGATGATCTTCACGCTCGTCGCCTTCCCGGTAATCGCGCTCCTCGCGGCGGGGCGGCACGGCCTCGACCTCGCGGCCGCGTTCGCGGCGGCCGGTCCGGACTACCTCTCGCTCACCGGCGGGAAGACGGGC